>JBEBFV010000517.1:0-4224 GCA_040081795.1 Limisphaerales bacterium
CCACGATGCGGATGATCGAAGTGATCCCGGATTGCAGGGCGGCGTTCCCGGTATCGTTATAGAACAAATAGCTGTCGGCGCCGACGCGGAGCACGGCCTGGCGCTGATGCTCCAATACACGAAGGAGCGGAATGGGCGCGCCGACGCCCTGAGCTACGAGGACTGGCTGGCCAGGCGGATGCCGGGGACTGGCTCAGCGGAATTCCGAAAACTGGCGAGGAAGGGCGATTGGACACCGGTGCACGAGGTTCGACCGTGCGAACGGGACGAGAGGAAAGCCCCGTGGGGTCAGAACCTGAAGCGTGATTATCAAGCCTTTGCCAAGGCATTCCGAGAATGCCAGTCCGCGTTCAAGCAGGGTCAGAAGAACGATCAGCTCTTTGCGCTCATCATCGTATGCTGCCAACGGGGACGCACGGTGTTCATGCAGTGGGATTGCGAAGTGTGCTGCCAGGCCTTTCCCACGCAGCAGGATGGGGATTTGCTCCGGACATTCGCCGATTGCCAGGAACTTCTGGAGGTTGTCCTCGCCCAGAACCCAGCGGGGTTGTCCTCGTCGCAAATGAATGACGCGACCCACTACCTCAAGAACATGCGGCGGCGGCAGCAGCTTTGCGGGGTTTTCCAGCAGGGTTTGGCTCCATACGTCAGGCAGCGAGACGTGTGGCTCAAAGAGAATCTCGAAGCGGCCGAAGCTTGGCCGGCCTGATTGACAGCGCTGCCCTCCAGGTATGCTGAACTGAACGAGGCCGAACGCGCAGGATTAAACCGGGCGCGGGAACTGATGCAGCTTTGGGAATTCTTCCGGCATCAGTTTCCTGTGCTGATCATGGAGCTGGTTTCTTTCCGAGGTATCCATTCGGATCCGCCGGGGGCCTTCGGTTTGGGAAGAAACGATCTGCATGAACAAGCGGCACGGCGCACCCAATCCGTGCGAGCTCGGCTGAACCAGCTCAGCCGATCGCCTGAGTTTTCCGCAGACCCTCAGCTTCAGCGCCACTTGGAATACGCGGGCAGTTTGCTCAAGGAGGCGGAGTCCCATATCAAAAGGCTGGTCAAACTGGACGAAACGCGCGAAGTCCTTGCCCGCAGAGTCGGCCGTGCTTTGGCCAGACTCCAATTAGAGATTCAGGGCAACCTGCCCGCACTCATGGGCTTGGTTTCTATGCGCGAGCGGGTGTTCCGCGCCGTTTACACCGTCGCATTTGACTTGGTGGGTTATTCCGCCATCGCGCGCGATCCCGGCTTTGAGGGGAGTCCCCATGTGATCTTCACGCTAAACCGCACCATCGAAACAGCCGTGGCGGAAAGCATCCAAGCGGCGCTCGGCGAGGATGCGGACAAGTTCGCTCAGTGCCTTATCTACGAGTTGCAAGGTGATGGTGGCCTCATTTTCTTCAACCGGTCGGAGCACACTGTCGCCTTCGCGCAAAAGCTCAACCAGCTTTCCTTGATGAGCCAGCTTAACGAACTCATTCGAGCGCTGGTGTCTCCGAAGGAGAATGCCGAGGTTCCCCAAGCAAGATGGCGCGTTGGCATGGCGCTGGGGGCAGTGGGGTTTCGCAGAAAGCGGTCTGAAGTCCATCCCGACATCAAGACGGAGCTTGGCGGCATCGCTATCATTGATGCTGTTCGGATCATGAGCGGCATTAAGCCGGATCAGTGGGCTATCAACCAAGCGGGCTTCGCCTCATTGGCCCCGGACCAGCAACGGATGTTTCCGAGGGCCGGCAAAGTAAAAGGGAAGAAGCACGAGTTGGATGAAAACAAGCAGCGGATGACCATCCCCATCTTCCGTGGCTCCGCTCTGAATTGACCATGATGGCGTTCTTTCTTAGGAAACGCCCCGCCCCGACGGCAGGGGTAATCACCCTATGGTCATCGGACGATGGTGGCCTATCTTCAGGCTGTCAGCGGTGAGCTGCCGGTGACCTCGCAACCAGAACAGGCGCATCCAAGCCTCGCTCCCCCCATGAAACACTCGGGTCAACAAGCCAAGGCTGCTCACTCCACCGGACCGGCGCGCTCCCGCGTGTCCCCCGCTCCGGCCCGTATCGGCTTCTTGGAGGAGATGATCCAGTTCGCCACGGCGCGCAGGCAGAACAAGACGGGCGGCCTCACCTTCGACCAGTGGCTGGAGCAGCGCCAGCGCAGGAGCTTCCTTGCGCAAAAGCGCGCCGCCCTGAAAGCCTGCGCCAGGTAACTGCGGCGCGGGGACCGGGTGCTGCATTACGAGTATTGGGAACTGGAGGCCGTCCGCAGTCGCGCGCCGATGTTTGAGTTCGCGCAACAATCTCAGGCCTTCCTGCGGCTGCTGGAACTCCAGCGGGCGGCGCTCCTGATGGAGGGACGGACCGGCCTGGTGCTGCTCCGCGACGAGCAGAGCGTGCTGCGGGTGCGGTTGGAGGGTTGAGCGTTGCGCTGGTTTCCACCGTCCTTCCGCGCCCACGCCTGCCAGCGGGAGCCAAGTTCTCAGTTCAGCGGAATTGGCTTGTCGCACCGATTATCCCGCGCAGGGCGATCCCGGCGCTACTTGCGTGGCGGTGTGCTGATGAAATTCTCCGCGTCGTCCGGGTTGCCGCTGCCCTGGTGTTTCGCCGCGGGCGGAAACGGGAAGAGCGGACGGGTGCGGATGACCTTGCCACTCGCGTCGCGCTGCTCGGCCATGAGCTTGTCCGGGGCCTGGAGCGTGTCCATCTAGCAGCGGGTGAGCTTGAGCAGGGCGGTGGTGGTGTAGCGCCCGTTGCCCTGGCCGCGCAGTTTGCTGACGATGCCCTGACGGCGGACCTTCGCCTCATCCCGGACCAGCAACGCACCGGCGGCGGTCACAACCCACTTCAACGGATCGCCGGGCTGGATGCCCAGCGCGGCGCGCACTTTCTTGGGCATCGGGACTTGATGAGCGGTGGTCGCAGTCATGAACTTGAAGGGATAGTGGGCGAAGGAAGGCGAACAAGCTGAAACTCCAACCCGACGAGAAAGGTCGTGTCCGCGCCAATCATCGGGAGGCGGGCAGCATTTCCGCGAGCAGGTCATCCTCCGGCGCAGGATCCGGCTGCAATCCAGCGCCGACCGAGCTGGGCGGGTGGTCACGCAACGAATGCTGCGGGGAGACGGGACTCACCGAGGAGAGCTTCGCCACCGGGAGGTTGGCGTCCAAAATCAGCAACTCGCCCTCGGTGGAGAGCTTGAGCACGAGTTCGGAGCGGTGCTGCTGGGCTTCGCGGAGGGAGGTGGCGTGCATCGGGGAGCCGGGCTTATCCAGTCGTGCCCAGTTCGCGTTCCAGCATGGCCGTGAAGACGTGGTTCCAGCGCTCCTTCTGCCGCACGACGGATTCGCGGGCATCAAGCCGCTTCTCCAGGCACAGCCCCGATTGCGGCTCGCTCAAGCGCAGAATGCGCCCGCCATCGGCGAGCTTGAGCAGAAGCATTTCGACGTCGCGTTTCATGGGGGGAGTTTAGCCTTGAAAGCCGAAGTCTGCCAACAACTGGTTGAGAGTCCGGGGCGAGGCAATGCCCCAGCGCTCGTGGGCCGCTTGGGCGGCCTGCTCGAAGTGGCCTTCGTTGAATTCGAGCACGGCGTCTGGGGGGCGCTCGGCAGCGACGGTCGCGGCTTCCAGCACCTCGTGATAAAGGGACACGGACAATTCCCGCTCATCGAGGTCGGCGCGCAGGAAGATGTGAAAGTGCCGGCCACGAATGATGGTCTGGGCGGTGGCTGCCCGCTCAATCGGGTCGAGCAGCGGCTTGGCCGTGAGCTGGACCTCGGCCAGCAGAAAGCCGCCGCGCACGGGGAGGTTCTGAAAGGGCCGGAGGTCAAGCACGCGACGATTCTGAGTGAAGCAGAGGGCTGCTTCAAGCATGCTGGCAGGGCTAGCGCGACTCGAATACCGCCACGTTCTCCACACTTTTCACCTACCCACAGCTTTCGCCCCGTTGATTCAACCCTGAAGAAACTATGAAACACATCCTCCTCACCCTCGGACTGGCCTCCGTGCTGGCCGCCACCGCCCGCGCCGACGGCATCCCGGAGCCGGGCATCCTCTACTACGGGGCCATCACCAACACCGCGAACGCCAACGCGCTGGTGACGAACCCGACGAACCAGCTCAACTGGACCGTGCAGGAGGCCGGCGGCAGCGCGCTGGCCATCGTCGCGCCCATCCAGAGGGCCGACCCTGGATCATCGAAATCCGAGGGGAGTTTCTGACCGGGAAGTTTGAC
>JBEBFV010000518.1:0-4208 GCA_040081795.1 Limisphaerales bacterium
GATTTCGAGGCAGCCGTCAATTGTCGCCGCACTGCGGCGACAATTCGGTGGCCGGGCAATTGTGTCAGCAGTGATGTCAAAATTCCGTGGCTGCCCGATTGTGCACACGCTGTGTGCACTATCCGCTCCACCGCGAATTGTGTCCGCAGTGCGGTCACAATTCGACGCCCGGCCAATTTTGCACGCAGTGAGTGCAAAATCTTCCTCCTGACTCCGGCGGCTGAAGTTAAACGCCAAGGCGCAACGACGCGGAGACGCAAAGGGGATGGGGCGGGCTGACCACTGCGCCGCGCGCCTTCTCCCTTCCTCGGCGGAGGGGAGAAGGTGGCCGCAGACCGGATGAGGGGTGCGGCCTCTTGCGCCGACGCACGCAACCCCTCACCCCGGCCCTCTCCCCTCATCCGATGAAGGGAGAGGGAGTCCGCCTCCTTACCTCGGCGGCTACGGTGCATCCGTGGTTTCACTTCCTCCCCTCCCGCGCCTTGCGCTTTGCCTCGGTCGTGTAATGACACGCGTTCCACCTGTTCCCATCGAAGGGGCTGCCGCCTTTGAAATCCTGCGTCTGCTCGTCCCAGCTCCAGAACCAGGGGAAATCTTTCTTGTCGCGTTGTGGTTCTTTGCCGCGGTCTTTGTCCCACTTCACGCCGGGCTTGGCGCGGAGGAGGCCGGCGCCTTTCTTGCCCACGTCACGGGCGAGCAGGAACGGGCGCAGGTTCAACCGCACGCCGTCGTTGAGGTCCGGATCCCAGCCGAGGGGCTGCTGGGCGAGCGGCTTCCAGCGCACGAAGAGGTCGTGCGGCGGCTCGCCGGCGAGGATGAGTTTTAGCTCCGCCTGCAACGCCTGCGCGGCCAGCAGGCGCGCGTCGCTGCCCGGCTCGCCGGCGGCCACGGCGGCCTGCTGGCGCGTGAGCCAGTCCCCGAGGTAGGAGAACGTCAGCTTCTCCAGGTTCGCGCGCGTGAGCTGGTGATAGTTCACCAGCGCGGCGAAGCCCCCGCGCTGGCCGTCCCAGAGGTGCCAGAGGAACGGGCGCTGATGGAACAGCTCGCAATGCTGCTCGAAGAACTCGTCCCGCAGCCAGTCCTCCAGCGTCTTGGACCGGCTGCCCTTGGGGCCGGCGCTGGCGAGCAGCGCGCCGAGGTCGTGGCGGCCCAGCGCCTGGGCCAGCAAGGTGCGCAGCCGCTCTGCCGCCGGCTCCTCGCCCTTGATGGCGGAGAGGCAGACGATGCCGTCGGCGTCCGCGAGCTTTTCCAGGCCATCCGGGCCGAGGGCGGGGCAATCGGGGAAACTGGAGCCGGTCTGGCGCGGCCACTGGTAGCCGAGCAACCGCGCCACGGCGACGTGCAGGGAGGTTTTTAACCACGAAGGCACCAAGGGCACGAAGGGGGAGGAAGCGGCGGCAACCGGCTCGGTTCCGGGCTTCTTCGTGTCCTTCGTGGCTTCGTGGTTCAACTCCTGCGCCGGATGCCCGTTGAACAGCCATTGCGTCGGGTCGCTGGAAAACGGCTTGGGCAAGCCGTGCGGATATTTCTCCGCCGCCACCTGCTGCCAGTGCGCGAGGTCGAAGGGCGCTTTCTCGTAATAACCGGGGTCAACGCAAAGTGCTTGGTTCACCTCTCTGACTGCCTCGTTGAATGCTGGGGAAGAGCAAAAAGCCCACAAAGCTGACAAATTCCCACTTTCGAGCGGAACCAAGATGAATGCGACGTTCTCAAATACCTCACCGGAATACAGCGTGACCCGCAACTCCCGCATCTTGGATATGGCAATTCCATATCGCCCCCACACTTCCCTTCCGGCTATCGTTGCGCCCTTGCCTCTCGTGCGCGCGACGATTTCTCCTTTGCCGTTTTCCCATCTGAGCACTAGTTCCCTACCGCCATAGGGAACTGTTTCGTCCACTGTGCCCTGTTGAAAAGTCCACGATGTATCCTGTGTGTTCACCTCCCAGAAATACCGCCTGAACAAAGGCGAGTCACCAGTGGTGGTGCCGCCGCGCACGATGGCATAATCGCTTACTCGCTTGATGGTGGCACTGAGACCGAGCTGAATGATTGAATCCGGGTTCAGAGCCTGTTGTGCTTGGTTTGAAGAACTCAATTCGGCTTGGGCGATTCTTAGCGCCTTACTGATGGGGGTGCTTTCGCGTGCAGCGTCTATGCCGACGAAGCAATGTCCAGCCTCGGGTGAGCCCGAACTAAGCGTCACGAGAGCAGTAAAAGCGCCTGCCGCTTGAAGGCTCTCGAAGCCGTGTTCTCCGAGCCGCGCAACGCAATTCCAACTACGGTTTTTAAGTAAGCTTTTTCGCAAATGCCTAAAGCTCCTGAGGAAAAGCCAATTTTGAGGTGTCACCAAAGCAACGGCACCAGTCGGCGAACAAAACTCCAAGGCGCGGTCGATGAAACATGTAGCCAAATCTTCAAAGGCTTCGGGGTGGACGCGTTCGCAATAACCGACAAGCATTCCGTCCTGCTTGCCACTGCCGAGATAGGGCACGTTGGTCGCGACGAGCGTGAACTGGCCGGCGAGGATTTCCGCCGCCTTCGCCACGCCTTGCGCCGTCACCGCGAGTTCGTGCGTCTCCTCGGTCTTCTCCCGCTCCAGCGCCTTTTCCAGCAGCGGCTGCAACTCGTGGAGCGTGGCGGCATACGTCACCGCCTTGTCGCGCCGGGGGTTGATGAGGCTGCCCAGCACGGGGGCTTTCTGGAACAGGTCGTAAAGCGCGCCCATCGCAAAGCGCAGGTCGGCGTTGCCGTTCGCCAGCTTCTGCCAGTCCTCCTTCATCGCGTTCGGGGCCAGCCCGGAGCAGGCCAGGTGCATCACGGGCAGCTTGCAGTGGCCCACGCGCCGCCACGCGGCCAGCGCCAGGTTGAACGCGGCAATCTGCGTGCAGCGCGGGTCTATCTCCAAGCCGAACAGGTTGTCGCGGATGACCGCCGCCACCGCCGCCGCCTCGTCCAGCCCTTCCTCCGCCACGCGCAAGGCCACCAGCCGCTCGAACATCGCCACCACGAAATGCCCGCTGCCCATGCAGGGGTCGAGCGCGCGGAGGGCGGCGGCAGATTTGGGCCAACCCTCGAACGTGCCGGCGGCGGGAGTCCAAGTGGGGGAAGTATTCAGTAGGCAGTGTTCAGTGTTCAGTTCCGAAGGGGAGGCGTCGGAGCGGACAAAGCGGAGATACTTCCACTCGCAGCCGGGCAGCGCGACGGCCTTGCGCGCGTCGGCCTCGGTGGGACAACTGATTACTGACAACTGATTACTGATTACTTTCCTCCCCGCCCACCAAGCGCCGAGGGTGTTGTCCAGGAGGAAGTCCACCATGTAGTCCTCGGTGAAGAGCTGGGTGACGGAGGGCAGCTCGTCCGCGCCGATTTTGACGCCAGACTCGTTGACGCGGTCTTTCCGCTCGGCCTGCCAGAACTGGTAGGTCCAGCCCAGGGCGTCGCGCGCGGTGAAGATGGCGACGGGCAGCCCGGTGACGAGGGCGCGCAGGGCGGCCTGGTCTTCCGGGGCGAAGACGACCTGCCCGGCGGGGTCGTCGGCCCGGAAGATTTCCGGGAGCATGACGGCGGCAAAGCGCGCGGCGACTTCCCAGCCGTTGGGCAGGCCGAGGGCGGGCGCGAGTTCCTCGCAGTCGGCGAAGGTGACGTTGACGCCGTGCTCGGGCGAGATGAGGAGGTGGTTCTCGGCAAGGAACCGGGCGAAGAGGAGGCGATGCCAGTGGTCGTAGGCGACTTTCTCAGCCAGGTGCGTGATGCGGTAGCGGCCGCGTCGCTGGGTGTCCTCGGTGTCGCCAAGCTGCCGGGCCTGCGCGCGGAGCTGGCGGCGGAGCTGGCGTTGCGCCGGCGAGAGGTGGTCGTAGGCGTCGGCCTCGTGGACGGCGAGGGCTTCGAGGGCCTTGCGCGCACCGGTCTCCGCGACGGAGCGCGCGTCGAGCACGGCGCGCTGAAGCTGGTTGCGGAGTTCGCGCGGGAGGGAGGACATGCGGGGCTAGTGGGAAGCAGGGAGGAGAGCAGGATTAGGATTAGGATTAAGAGCACGAGGGGGCGAGCCGCCGGCTGCTCCTGCTCGTAATCTTAATCCTAATCCTGCTCCGTTTGCTGCCGTTCGATGGGTGGCGGGGCGGCGGGCAACCAACCGGATGCCACGGCGCGAGCCTTCTCCCTTCCTCGGAGGAGGGGAGAAGGTGGCCGCAGGCCGGATGAGGGGT
>JBEBFV010000519.1:0-4192 GCA_040081795.1 Limisphaerales bacterium
CTTGCAACACCCGCGGTTGGTCCAGCGCACGCAACAGGTTCATGCCAAAAACCTACCACCAACCAGCGGCCATTGTCTATTACGCATAGAGTCTAGTGAGTAGTAAGAAGTGACCGAGTGAGAGCGTCGCGTTGCTGGCTACTAAACACTAATTACTAATCACTTCCCCCTGATTCCCGCCCTTGCCTCCTCGGCCACGGCACCCTCACCCTCCGCCATGCACGTATACGACCACCCCACGTTTCACATGGCCTGCCGCCAGTTTGATCTCGTGGCCGACCGCTTGGACATTCCCGTCAACGACCGCGACCGCCTGAAGTATCCCAAGCGCGCGCTCACCGTCGCCGTGCCCGTGCGACGCGACGATGGCAAGGTCGAGGTCTTCGCGGGCTATCGTGTGCAGCATCACCTCGCGCTCGGTCCGACCAAAGGCGGGATGCGCTATCACCCCGACGTGACCGTCGGCGAGGTCGCCGCGCTGGCGATGTGGATGAGCTGGAAGTGCGCGCTGATGAACCTTCCCTACGGCGGCGCGAAGGGTGGCGTGGCGTGCGACCCAACTCAGATGTCCGTCGGCGAACTTGAGCGACTCACGCGGCGCTTCACTCAGGAACTCATCCACTTCATCGGCCCGCAGGTGGACATCCCCGCACCCGATCTCGGCACGAACGAGCAGACCATGGCGTGGATGATGGACACCTATTCCGTCCACGCCGGCCACGCGACGCCCGCTGTCGTCACCGGCAAGCCCGTGGCCATCGGCGGCTCGCTGGGCAGGCGCGAGGCGACGGGGCGCGGCGTCAGCTACCTCGCCAACCGCGCGATGGACACCATCGGCCTCAACGCGAATGAAGCCACCGCCGTTGTGCAGGGATTCGGCAACGTCGGCTCCGTCGCCGCCTACTCGCTTGCTCGTTACGGCGTGAAGATCATCGCCGTCAGTGACGCGTTCGGCGGCACGCTCAACGCGCGTGGGCTGGACTTGGAGAAACTGCACGAGCACGTCGCGCGCACAAAGTCAGTTGCGCACTTCCCCGGCGGCGAGAGCATCACGAACGAGCAGTTGCTCGTGACGCCGTGCGACATCCTCGTGCCTGCCGCGATGGAGCGGCAGATCACTGCGGCCAATGTGAACCAGATCAAGTGCCGCATCCTCGCCGAGGGCGCGAACGGCCCAACCACACCGGACGCCGACCTCGTGCTGGACCAGCGCCCGGATGTCTTCGTCATCCCGGACATCCTCTGCAACGCGGGCGGCGTGGTGGTGAGCTACTTCGAGTGGGTGCAGGACTTGCAGAGCTTCTTCTGGAGCGAGACGGAGATCACCGACAAGCTCTTCCGCCTGCTGGAGAACGCGTTCACGCAGACCTTGCACCTCAGCCGGAAGCAGAACATCTCCATGCGAATGGCCGCTCTGTCACTGGGGGTCAACCGCGTGCGCGAGGCGAAAAAGCTGCGCGGGCTGTTTCCGTGAGTGGCTGGGCAAGTGTTGCAGTCATGCTGCCAATCAGGCGCCTTCCTCGTTTACTGCCTAGCCTTAACTGTCTATCAATACCAAATGGAAAAGCTCGTTTCCTCCATTGAGCACATTACGAGGTCAAAGCCCTGTCGTGTTGGGTTCCGGCCATGGGGACGGCATCTTTTCGGAGGCAAGCCCCGCATAGAGTTTTGCGGAATACGCCCCCCGGCACCGATCCACCACCTCCTCACACTCGATACTCGAGACCGTCTGTCTCCCATCGTGTTCGAGGCTGTTCGCTTCGTTCCTCTCATATACCCTTTGGCGTATTCTAGCGGTGGCGGCGCGATTCGATACCGCGTTTTAAGTGACCGGAAAGTTGAAATCCTTCACCTGTCGGAGTTCGACCCAGATGACCGGCCCTACTTCGCTCTAGACTCCTTGCCAGAGCGGAATGCCTCATTGGTTCCGTTGACTTACGGTGAAAACCGCATACTCGAAGCCGGCCTTCTGAAACCTTCCTTCATGGACCGCTTGCGCTTACGGAGGGTTTGGAAGGGCCAATGCTTCCGCGTTTCAGGGATGATGGAGTATGAGCACGAATTAAGCAAACTGACCTGCCCGGTTCCCAATCCTCCGGAACTTCGACAGTGTTGCGTCTGGCGGTTCGCCTATTTTCCAGCGACCCAAATACCATTCGGGGACATCTGGCACGAATACTCGTTTGATGTCTGGTTCTGCTTCGCAATATGCACCCAGTGCGGAACCATTCACGGCTACAATGTTTGCACCTGAAATGGTCTCAAGGCTCCGACTGAAGCCGGATTTCTCCCTTCGTATCCCTCGCGAGTTTTCTCGCGAGCCGGGCCACTCGGGCTAGCCAAAAAACCGACTTGCGAAGAAGCTCTCCACACCAGCTTTTCTATGTGTTCCATGATTCGCTCTCGCTACTTCGCCTCGCCCGGAGCCGCAGGCTGCTCCGCCGGTTTCGCCTTCGTCGCCGCCAGTTCCTCCGGCAGAATTACCACGGCGATGCGGCGATTCTTCGCGCGGCCTTCGGGCGTTGAGTTGTCTGCGACCGGGTGAAACTCGCCGTAGCCGAGCGCGCCGAGCTGCTTGGGGTTCACGCCCGCTTGCTCGTGCAGGAAGCGCACTGCCGCCGTGGCGCGCGCGGTGGAGAGTTCCCAGTTGCTCGCGAACCGGCTCCGGGCCGAAGCGCGGATGGGCACGTTGTCCGTGTGGCCGATGACGTGCAGGGCGCGGTTCGTGTGCGAGGACAGGACGGCGGCGAGCCGACGCAAGATTTCCTGCCCCTCCGTCCTGAGCGCCGCCTCGCCGGAGTCGAACAGCACATGGTCGAGGATGTTGACGGTCAGCTTGCCCTGGAGCTGCGAGATCGTGATGTCCTTGGACTGGAGCGCGGCGCGCATCTCCTCTTCCAGCGTGCTCTTGGACTTGGAGGCGGTCGCCATTTCCTTCTCAGCCTCGGCAAGCTTCTCAGCCAGCTCGACCGCATCGGCCTTTGCGGCTTCGAGATCGGCCTTCAAGGCGAGGGCTTGCGCGGCGTTTTGCTCGGCGGCCTTGCGCGCCTCTTCGAGCGCGACCTGGGCGGCGGAGAGTTCCGAACCCCGTTTCCACGCGGTCCAGCCAAGCGCACCTAGGATGAGGAGCGCCGAGAGAATCGTCGGGACAACCCAGGTGCTCTTCGGCATGGGCGGAAGCTACTGGACGCGTCCGATGCGGCAAGCGGGAACTGTATCGCGAGGTGTTTCGACGTGTTGCACAGTCGTGCGCAACCAGCTAGCTTGCCCGGTGTTGAAGCTGGCAGACGTGATTTGAACATGAAGCGCGCGACTCAAACTGGACTGCTCCTCGCCGTGATTTGCTGCGCAGCGCTCACCGCCGGTGCCGACGCCGTCGGCGACTACAAGGTGATTCTGGATCGCAATCCCTTTGCGCTGAAGCCCCCGCTGGCACCGCCGCCGCCCCAGACCAACGCCCCGCCCGAGACGCCCACGAATTACAAACTCACCGGCATCACAGCGCTGTTCAAGCCACGCCGCGCGATGTTTGTGAACATGGCCGTTCCCAGCAAACCAGATTACATCAGCCTCTCGGAAGGCCAGCGGCAGGGCAGCCTCGAAATCCTGGCGGACGGAATCAACGTCAAGGCCGGCACGGTGCGCGTGAAAATCTCCGGCGAGGAGCGCACGATGTCTTTCGACAAAGATGGCCTGAAGTCTGCCGGCGCGCCTGCGATGACCGCGTCCGGAGCGCCGCCGTTCAACCAACTCAATCCAGTGCCCGCCACACCGGGCGGCAGCATCGCACCGCCGCAGAATTTCCAAGGCGGTTACCAAGGCGGTCCAGGGACGTTCAACCGCGGGGCGGCACCGGCGATGCAAGCCGCGCCCGTTGCCGTTCAGGGAAGTTTCGGAGTTGGCGTGCCCAGCACCGCGCGCCAAGTGCGAATCCCGATTGGGGACGCCGCGCCAGTTCAGTCCTCGCCGCCGCCAGCACCGGTCGTTGACCGCGCCGAGCAAGTTCTGCGGATGGAGATCAATCGCAAGCTCACCGAGGTTCAGGTTCAGCGAGGGGAGCTGCCACCTCTCCCAACTACCGAGTTGTCCCCCCCGTCACCGCAACTACCGCCTCTCCCCGGCCCTCGGTAGCCTCCTCACCTCGGCGGCTACCGAGCGATCCACCCGCCACCGACCACGAGGTCTTCCTGAT
>JBEBFV010000520.1:0-4183 GCA_040081795.1 Limisphaerales bacterium
TGATGCAGAGCGTGATTTTGGCGGCGGCGGCGGCTTTGGCCCAATCGGCGAGGCGCTCGGCCATCTGCGCCTTGACCTTGTCCCACTCGGCGGGCTTGCCGCCCATGACGGTTTCGAGCACGGGCGGCGCGTCCGGCGCGAGGTCGTGCGCGAGCTGCGCGGCGGCCTGGATGCGCTCCAGGCTCTTCGCGTGCGTGGCGTCGTCCGCAGTGAGGCTGAGGTTGTCCATCAACGCGGCGAGGCGCAGGCCGCGCGCGGCGAGCTGGGCGCGGAGGTCCTTGCGCTGTTCGGGGGAAAGCAGCTTCGGCTCGGTGGGATAGCCGGGGTTCAGCGCGAACTCGACATCGTGAAACCCAGTCTCCGCGCAGACGCGCAGCGCGTCCGCGACGGGCAGCGTCTTCATGCCGTAAAGGCTGAAGCCGAGGCCGACGCGGCGGGCGGGCGCGGCGGCGGAGAGTGAGCACGCGGCCAAGGCAGCGGTCGCGAGAAACTGGCGGCGGGTGAAGGGGTGGTTCATGGTTTAACGACCAAGTTAGGCCACGTCACCATACGCTCTCCTCAGCGTCGTCGCCGCTTCGGTGCCCGCGCTCAGTAAACCTTCGTCATCGAGAAACGGCTCAATCATCCATGAGTCCGGGCCGACGTAATGCAACCGCTCCCACACACGCAGAAACGCCGTGAAGCTCGGAGCGATGAGCTTGCTCTCGTCGTCGTGCGACAAATAGACCACAGCCGGGTCATCCGACGGACTGCGCTGGTCAAGCGCAATGAAGTCGGCGGTGTCCATGCGGAGGATGGGAAATGACTGCGTCCAAAACGCCAAATCCTCTGGATACTCGGCCACCCAAGTATCCTCGGCCCACGATTTGCAGTCGGCCAGCCACTCGGCGAAGGATGACGCCTGGCACAGCGCTCCACCACCCCACGTAGAATCCTCGCCACCGAAGGCGGACTTGAAGTCCTCGGCGTTCTCCCCTTTCGGCGTCCACTTGTAGCGAAACTCAAACCCGGCTGAACCGCGCTCAAGAAAGGCGCGTAATGACGCTGGGATGGGGCGTGCAATCTGGTTGACGAGGGAATCGTGTGCGCTGGCAGAGAGCGGTGGTTCGACAGTGACCTGCGACTCAACTTCGCCTGCGACTCGCTGCGGAAGTGACTCGATGTGCTGCTTGGCGGTGCGAACCCACTCGTCGAACCTGAAATCGTTATTCGTTGGCATATGGAATTGGTGATGACGTGCAATTGCGGCCTAACTGTTCATTTGCGACAGCCTGTTCGTGTATCTCATTTCGTCTCGGAGTTCAGTTCCGCCCAAGTTCATCGGCATCGCGGGGGCATCCTCGCCTTTCACTCCCCCACATGCCGCTTGAGCATCGCCATGAACTCCTTCATCAGCCAGGTGTTGTCCATCCACACGCGGGAGCAGACGAGATTGCCGTCCACGACCACGCGCTCGTTGACGTATTTCGCGCCGCCCTGCTCGGCGTCGAGCTGGCACTTCGCCACGGTGGTGACGGTGCGGCCCTTGATGACATCGGCGGCGGTGAGGATCTCGATGCCGTGGCAGACGCTGGCGACGGGCTTGTTCGCCGCGAAGAAGTGCCGCGTGATGCGCAAGAGGTCCTTGTCATAGCGCAAATACTCCGGCGCGCGCCCGCCGGAGATGAACAGGCCGCAATACTCCTCCGGCTTCACGTCGCGGAAGGCCACGGTGGCGCGGACGTGATACGCGGGGCTTTCGCGCGTGATGTCCCACTTCGGCTCGCCTTGGGCGGTGGGCGGAATCTCGTGAAGCACGCCGTGATAAAGCCGCGCCTCCGGCCCGCACACGACCGCCTCGAAGCCGTCCTCCGGCAGGCGGTAGATGGGGTAGAGCGTGTCCATGACTTCCGTGGCGTCGCCGATGGGGATGAGGACTTTCTTCTTGGGGAGCTTGGAATTCTTTCTGGCCATGAGCGGATGACAACAGAGGCGCGGGGGCGGTGTCAATGCGGCGGGCTGTGTCCCTCCTGCTCGTAATCCTAATCCTGATCCTGCTCCACCGTGCGCGTGCCCGGGCCGAGGGAGCAGGATCAGGATCAGGATTAGGAGTAGGAGCGGGGGCGACGGTCAGGGCGGCAGCAGGACGGAGGCGGGCGGCAGGCCGCTGGCCCGCGCGGCCGCCAGCGTGACGTGGCGCATGACACATCCGAGGAGGTGCTGGACCTGAAAGGGCTTGGTGAGGTATTCCGCCGCCCCCAGCGCAAAGGCCTGCGCCCGCATCTGGTGGTCGTGGTAGGTGGTGACAAATATGATCGGAACGTGGCGCAGGCGGGGGTCGGCCTTGAGCCGGCGGCAGACTTCGAGGCCGCTAATGCCCGGCAGGCGGATGTCCAGCAGGATGAGGTCGAAGGGTTGCTGGGCGAGGCGAAGGAGCGCCGCCTCGCCAGTCGGGACGACGGTGGAGTCGAAGGCAGCGTGGGTCAGCGCGGAGCGGAGGAACCTGGCCATGTGCGGCTCGTCTTCCACGATGAGGACATGGCCTGCGGGACGGGCGGCGAGGGCGGGGGACGTGCGACGGCGAGAGTAGCCCGGCGCCGGGCGGGGAGCCACCGAGTCCCCCGGAGGGCGCGTCCGGTGGGGTCGCGGGACGTCACGAGGCGGATGGAGCTGGGCGTTCCGGGGCTGCATGGGGTCCCGCGGTCGCCCCGGAGACGGCGTCGATGCGCCCTCAAGTTGTTTCCGAGAATGGACTTAGGTCATCGATGAAAAAAGTGCGCCCCCCCGTTGCATACACCTGCGCCGGGAGGATAGAGTCTGGGGTTGAGATGGTCCCGGGTGGGACCGCCCGGTTCGATGTCTTGGAGGTATCTGGACATGAAGAAGCTTCTGCTGACCAGCGCGCTGGTCGGCGTCGCCGCGTTCGGAGCGTTTGCATACGCTCCGAACGCCGACGCCGGTTGAGGCCCCCCGTTTGCCTGCGGCGCAGGCAAGAAGACGGGGTCCATCAAGTGGGACGGGGCGAAGGCACCGTCGAACGAACCGAAGGCCGCCGTCACCGGCGCCACGGTCAAGGCCCCTGCGGCCGCGGAAGCGGACGACGAGGAGTGGTCGGTCGATGAGCTGAAGGCGGGGAAGCCGATCCTCGTCTACTACTACATCGACGGGATGGAAGGCCCCTGCGGCGACGAGAACTACAAGTTCTCCCAGAACTTCGAAGAGCAGTGCCTCGACTCGAAGCTCGTCGAGCGCATCAACGCGAACTGGTCCGCGCGCAAGGTCGCCATCGACCCCGAGGCCGACCGCAAGCTGGAGAAGAACCAGGCGCGGATCGAGATCTGGTCCTTCACCGGCCAGAAGATGTCCACGATCAACGTCAAGGAGCGCGGTCAGCTCTCCGAGACGGCCCTCCTGGGCACGCTGAAGAAGTATCAGGAGAAGAACACGGCTCTGTGCGCGAAGGAGATCACGCGCATCGAGACGGCGCTGAAGGCCCGCGAACAGGCCGACAAGCGCCCGACGATGGTGAAGTAGTCCCCGCCCCGGCGCGCGGCGCCGGGGGTGAGTAAGACAAGCGGTCGCGGCGCAGGCCGCGGCCGCTTGTTCTCGTTTGCGTCGGCACTCGCTTCGGGGAGGCGTCGGCACTCGCTTCGCACCTCGTCGGGGACCGTGGCGCCGCTCGCGACGGCTGCGGCTCCTCGGTACTCGCGGCGCCGACTGGGTGCTCGGATCGTGGGCGCGCCGGGCGGGCGGCGGGCCCGGACACGGCTTGTTGCTGCGACGTCTCCACGGCCACGGGTTCGCGGTGATCGCCATGCGACTGCAGTTGCCGTTGCGCATCTCCGCCCGCAACGACGAGCGACCGGCTGAAGCCGGAACTACGAACGGCGTCCGCACTTGCGGCGGCGGCCCGTGCGCGGGCAACCCCGGGCCGGGCTGGAGCCCGGCGATCCCAGTCGCAGCACGGCGTAAAGCGCGCTGGTTGCTGCGCGGGCTTGTAGTTCCGCCTTCAGGCGGTCGCGGGAGTTGTGGCAACGAGAGCGATGAGCGACCAGGCCACGACCGCGCACTTGCGACGTCGCTGTCTGGGAGCGCCCCTCTCCAGCCTGGCTATACGTCGCCCGTCAGCCCGCTCCCTTTACGCGACGTCGCGACTGGGATCGCCGGGCTCCAGCCCGGCCCAACCGTGGCCCCCGAGACGACG
>JBEBFV010000521.1:0-4182 GCA_040081795.1 Limisphaerales bacterium
GCTGCGGCCTTCAGGCCGCAGCAAGTGGGAATTCTCGCGCGGGCCTCGGAACGTCTCGCCGCCATGCCGGACGGTTCTGCGGCCTGAAGGCCGCGCTCCTCCCGCGTCGTCCTGGCCGGATGTTGTTGAAAGGGCTTCATGGCGAACTCCATTCAGAACCGAAGTGAAGAGCCGATGTTGGAACCATGCACTTGCTCGTGGCAGCCGCCGCTGAAGCAGCTCCCGCGCGTCATCGAGGCCACATGGTCCCGGCCACCGATGCGGACCACGCCTGCGGATACCTGCTGCTGGAAGTGGCACTTGAGGCAGAGCGTCGAGTTGCGCTCGGTGAGCATCCGGCGGTTCACCGAGCCGTGGGGCTTGTGGCAGGTGGTGCAGCCCTCGCGAATCGCCTCGTGCTCGAACACGAACGGCCCGACCTGCGCCGTGTGGCACTTGCCGCAAGTATCCTTCTCCGTGGCCAGATGTGTGCCGCCGCCTGCGATGGCCGAGCCTTTGTGCGGATGGTGACAGTCCGCGCAGCTCATCTTGCCCTCGGGCACCGGATGATGATGCGGGAGGTTGAACTCACCGCGCTTGTCGAGATGGCACTTGTAGCACGACTCCGAGTCGCGGCGTGGGTTGAGGATGTTGTGTTTCCCGCCGCCCGCCTGCGCGTGAAGGCTGCCGGGTCCGTGGCAGGCCTCGCAACCGAGGTGGACGGCATTCGTGCCCTTGGCCTGAAGTCGCGCGTGCGTGGAAGTCTTGAAGTCCCGCACCTGCTCCGCATGGCACTGCGCGCAGTTCTGGTTCCCGACGAACTCGGCACCGGGGATGTTGGGCAGGTCAACCACCGTCCGCGTGACCGTGGCGCACGAAACAATCGCAGCCGCTGCGAGCACGCCAGCGACCAACGCCCCCCACCTGACCGCCGAAGCCACCCGCCGCCGGCCCGGCGCTACGCCGTCCTTCTCCTGCTGATCTCCTGCTGGGTTGTCTGCTATCACGCCGCCATCCTCGCGAGGATTGATCTGGAGAACTCACCATCCGTTGCCAACTACTTGGCATCGAATGGCCGATGAAATGGGGGGAGGGAGGTGTATTGGTGCGCGAGGCGGGGGTCGAACCCGAAGCGGCTGGCTCTTCAAATTTCGGCGCTTTTCGCAGACGCCCGCCAGCGTTGGTTTTTCTTCGCTTACTGTCATTGAGTAGGGTCGAAGAATGACGAAGGGAGGAGAAACTATTTTGTCCACATCTGTCTCCAAACTTTCAGACCCTGTGATCCAGACGGAGGTGGCCATCCGTGTTCACCCCAGCGAGGGATTCCGCCTCTCAACCACACTCATCGCCTTGAAGGAGGAGGGCGAGTATTTCCTGGTGGCTCCCGCGCCGCGCCAGCACCTCGTCACCGAGGCCACCTTTGGAGCTTACGCGCTGTTTCTCACACTGTCTCGCCCGGGCGACGTTCTCGGTCTTTGGCCGATCCGCCTGCCAGGTTCCGATGGCCGCCTCGATTCATGGAACCGCTCGGCGCTGGATATTGCCACCGGCGTCGCGACCACACACTGGTCGAGGGTGGTCTCCGATCGCCCGCTGGGGAGCTGTTCCGTCCCGCTGACCCATTTGACCGACCGAGCCTGTCCGGCGGCCGGTGCTGGTGAAGGCCAGCGAGATCAACTGGTCGTCGCTACGAGCGACCGTGGATGACCGAGCGATCTACTTGCAATCTCGTGATCTGCTCAAAGCCACCGAGACGCCACTGAATGTCGCCGTTGCCGAATTCGTGAACGCCGCGAAGCATTTGCCGCCGGGTGTGACTATGCGGGAGGCCGTGAACTTCTACCTCAAGCGAAATCCCACTTGTTTTCCGAGGCGGACAGTCACCGATGTGTTCGAAGAACTGCTCCAAGCCAAGCAGATCCGAGCGGGAGGGCAGGCAGGCCGACTTCGGCACGATAGTCCCCATGCATATGAAGCTCATCGGCCACAGCGTGCGCACGGATCGCTTCAGCGACATTGAATGGGACGAACGCCACGGCAGACGGAAACTTTACGATCACGAGAGCGACCCGCACGAGCTGCACAACCCCGCCGACAAGCCGATGCGGGCGGATCGCATCGGTCGGATGAAGGTCACTCGTGGCACGTCAGGCACGCGGGATCAAGTCGGCAACGGACTTTCGGCGCACATACCTGGCCTGTGCCGCGCCCCGCTCAATGCGATCCTGAGACTACCCGGCGCATCCCCAATCCACCAAGATGCCGTTTGCGGTAGGCGGCGGGCGCAAGGCCGGTCTGGTTGCGAAAAGCGCGAGTGAAGGCGCTTTGGTCGTAGAAGCCGCAGTCGAGCGCGATGACGCCGGCGGTGTGGTCGGTGGCGATGAGTTCCTGGCACGCGGCGCGGATGCGCTGGCGGATAAGGTAGCGCATCGGCGGCTCGCCGAGCAGTTTGTGGAAAAGGCGTGTGAATTGCCGCTCGGAAAGGTGCGTGAGCGCGGCGAGCTGCTTCGTTTCGATAGGCTCGCGGAAGCGGGTGTGGAGGTGGCGCAGGGCGGGCTCCATCTGTTGAAAGGGCTGGGCGACGCCGCCGACCTCATGCAGATCGTAGAGCACGATGGCGACGCCGCAGATGCGGCCGCGCGCATCGCGCAGCGGGGCCACGGAGACGACATACCAGTTCAGCGGGCCGTTGATGTCGGGCACCATCTGCGCGTAGTAGGTGCGCGTCGTCCCGGTCCGCATGACCCGCTGATCCTCCTCGACGAAACCGGTGCTGAGTTCCAGTGAGAAGAAATCGCGGTCCATCCTGCCGAGCATCTGCCACTCGTGCTGGAGATTGAAGATCTTCAGGGTGCGGGCATTGGCGCAGACGAAGCGGCTCTGCGCATCCTTGGCGAGGAACGCGATCATCGGCAGCGTGCCGAAGAGTCCGGCAAGCTGCAACCCGCCGCCCATGCGCTCGAGGAATTTTTGTTGGAACTGGAGAGCCTCTTGTCGTTCATGCATGGCCGGAAAATACCAAAGATTGGCGATGCCAGCCAATCCATTCCGCCGCCGGTGGGCTTCAATCCCAACCAATGAAAACGGCCGCCATTTTCGGGGCCAGCGGAAAGCTCGGACGCCACGCGCTGGCGGTGTTGGCGCGGCGCGGGTTCGCGGTGCGGGCGCTGGTGCATCACACGCCGGTGACGGGAGCGAGCATCACCTCGGTGACCGGCAGCATCACGGATGCAAAGGCTGTGGACGAAACCGTGCGCGGCGCGGACATCGTCGTGCAGCTCGCCACGACCAAGGAGGACGCGGACACGTTCTTCGATGTGAGCGTGCGCGGCACGTTCAACATTCTCGAAGCCTGCCGCCACCAGGGCGTGAAGCAGTTCATCCTCTTCGGCGGCGACGCGGCGTGCGGCATCTGGTTTTATCCGCAACCCGTCCCGATTGACGAGGGCCACGCGCTCACGGCCTACCCGGGCTATTACGCGTTCTCGAAGGTCATGGAGGAAACGATGGCCGGGCAATACGCCATCCAATACGGCGTGCCCGTCACCGTGCTGCGCTCGTCGTGGGTGTTCGAGCGCGACGATTTGCTCAACCACTTCTCGCTGCAGCGGAACGTGAATCCTGCCGAGCCGGGCCACGGCTTTGGCGAGGTCTGCGACGAACTGCTCGCTCTCGTGCGGGCGAAGCAGGAACGCATCCCCATCCTCACCGACGCGCGCGGCACGCCGCTCCGCCGGCACATTGTCCACGTGGATGACGTGATGCAGTCATTCGACCGGATGCTCGGCAATCCGGCCGCGCTCGGCCAGACGTTCAACATCGCGGGGCCGGCTGCTTTCGATTACCGCGTCGCGGCGGAGCATCTCTCGAAGCAGCTCGGAGTTCCGACGGTGGAGATTCCGTCGCCGAAGTATCACCCGTTTGAAATCAACATCACCCGCGCACGCACCGTGCTCGGTTACGCCCCGGAGAATGATTTTTTCCTCATGGCGGACCGGGCCATCGCCGCGCGCCAATCAGGAAAGGAATAACAACCCCATGCGCCAGTTCCATCACATCGGCCTGCCGACGGACGAGAGTCATCCCGGCGAGTATTTCGTCGAGGACACCAAGGTCTGGGTGACCGACCCGCGCAAGCATCCCTACAAGGTCGAGTTCCTGCGCTTCGAGCCGGACAGCCCGGTCAAGGGGCCGGTGCGCGAC
>JBEBFV010000522.1:0-4172 GCA_040081795.1 Limisphaerales bacterium
AGCCATCATCACGCAGCTCCAGTCCGAGCTGCAGACCTTCACCCGTGCCGCGAAGTCCGCGCGCTCCGAGGCCACCGACGAGCAGAGCCGCGCGGAAATCAAATACGACACGCGCGGCCTGGAAGCCTCCTACCTCGCCGCAGGCCAGGCCCGGCAAGTCTCCGAGCTTGAGTCCGCCATCGCCGCCTTCGAGGCGCTGTCCGATCGGAAATTCGCACCAGGCGAAGCAATCGGCCTCGGAGCGCTGGTGGAGTTGGAGCAGAACGGCGAGCGGACGCGCTACTTCATCGGCCCGTGCGCCGGCGGAACGGAGGCGGTATGCGGGAAGTGCGAAGTCCTCGTCATCACGTTGCAATCCCCGTTGGGCGGCCGGTTGCAGGGGCGCAGGCAAGGCGACCAACTTGAACTCACGCTAGGCGGCAAGCGGCGACAGGTTCAAGTCCTCAGCGTCGGCTGACCGAGCAGTGGAATCGGGAGGGTTGGCCGCGTTCCGCGGGCATATCCGGAGGAGTTTTGGTTGCACGAAAAAGCAACTCACTCGCTGTTCACTTCACCTTTTGCCACTCGCGCAATCACCTGTGGACTTCGACAATCAACTCCACTAGAACCACGGCATGTGCCCAGCCTCTGCAACATGTTCGTCTAGTGATGACGGCTGCACGAGGCCAGTCGCCAAACCCGCGCTGTATTGTGGGCTCTCACTTTCCTCCGGAGCACGCCCTAAAACTTTATGACGCACCATCAGGCTGACGATCAATCGGAAGAGCTGGCCGCCACCATCCCCTCCAGTTTCAAGTATGTCCTTGTCTCCTCCGCCCTGTTCATCGCGGGAGTCTCGGCCTATTTCTCGGTCTTGGGCCTGGGCTTTCTCTTCGTCGGCTCGGCCACGGCGGTGATGATCATGGCCGCCAGCCTTGAGGTGGGAAAACTCGTCGCCGCCTCATTTCTCTACCGCTACTGGGACCTCATTAATCGCGCGCTGAAAGTCTATCTCGTCCTGGCGGTGCTGGCCCTGATCGCGATCACGTCGCTGGGCAACTATGGCTACCTCGCGCGCGCGTATGAGCGCACGCATACGCAGATCCGTTTGCTTGAGAATCAAATCCTGAGCATCGAGAAGGAGATTGCCGACACGCAGCGCCAGATCGAGGCCACGCGCGGAGCGGTCACGCAGGGAACCGCCGCGAGCCGCGAGGACATCGCCAAGCTCGAACAGCGCCTCACGGCGGGCAACGAGTCCTTGAACCAGGCGCTCGTCCGGTTGCAAGACCGGCGCAAGGCCGCGCAAGACCGGCGCGATCGAGACGTTCAGGCCGTGGCCCAGCGGACGACTGAGCAAGGCGAGGTGTTGAAGAAAGCCATCGCCGTCGAGGACACTGCGATTGCCAGCCTCAACGAACGCCTTGTCTTGCTGGACAAGGCGGGCGCTCCGCGGTTCACCGTCGAGGAGGCCGCGATCACCAGCCTCAATGAACGGCTCGCTGCGCTGGACCGGGTTGCGCCACCGAAGTTCACCGTCGAGGAGGCCGCGATTGCCAGTCTCAGTGATCGCCTCGCGGCGTTGGACCGGGCTGCGGGGCCGAAGTTCGTTGCCGAGGAATCCGCCATCGCCACGCTCAACGAACGCGTGGCCGTCCTGGACCGGGCGGTGGACGCCTACACCAAGCAGGGGTCGGGCGGGCTTTTCAAATTCGACAACATCAAGAAGGGACAGGTGCTCCAGGAGCAGCAACGCCCCGCGCGAGAGGCGATTTCAGCGGAGCTTGCCGAACAGCGCGGGCGCATCGAGCAGTTGCGCCTCGAGCATATCAAGGAGCAGGCCAAGGCGCGCGAAGTCATCACGGCGGACATCGCCGGGCAGCGTGCGCGCATCGAAGGGCTGCGGACCGACCATGCGAAGCAGCAGGTCAAGGCCCGCGCGGACATCGCGGCGGAACTCACCGGGCTGCGTGCGCGCATCGAGCAGTTGCGGACGGAGCACGCCAAACTACAAGTCAAGGCGCGGGAAACCAGCACTGCTGAACTCGTGGAGCGGCGCGCAAACATAGACAGCCTGCGCGGCGGCTACGCTAAGCAGGTGGAGGCGGCGGACCGCGAGGTCGCCTCAGTGCGCGAGCAGTTCAAGCTGGAGATGGCCCGGCTGGACACGGAGGAGCAGGACACCCGCAAATCCAGCGTCGCGGCCAATGGCGAGGTTGAGAAGCAACTGGCGGCGCTCAAGTCACAGGGACAAGTGACCGTGACGGCGGGCGACTCGCAGTCGCAGTCGCTTTACCAGCGCATCCGCAGCCGCAACGAGGACATCCACCGTTTGCGCGGGCAGATCGCCGGCGTGGACATCGGCTCGTATCGGTTCATCGCGCGCGCGTTCGATGCGACTGCCGATGGCGTGGTGAAATGGCTGATGCTCGCGCTCGTGCTCGTCTTCGACCCGCTGGCGGTTTCGTTGGTCGTCGGATTTAACATCGCACTGTTGCGGGATGGCCCGCGTCGTCGTTCGCCCCCAGCCACGGGTGCTGAGGTGGATGGAGCGGCCGGTGTGAGTGCGTCAGCACCTGCGCCGCGATCACGGTGGGTCGCGTGGGGGCTTGGCCTGTTCATGGTGGCAGCCCTGTTGGGAACCGTGGCCATCACGGGCCTCTGGGGGACCAGCACGTTTCGTCAGCGGACGCGGGCAGGGCATGGCAGCCTGATCCCCGGCGAGAGCTTCGCGGTGATGACGTTCCGTCCCGAGGACCTGAGCCGGTCATCGCAAGGAAACACTCTCGCCGACTGGCTGGGAACTTCCGGCGGCAAGTTGGTGTCCGACGCTGTGGCCGGGCTGATGACCAACGGCTTCGATCCCAAGGCGGACCTCTATGCGTTCGCCAAGTTTCCGGCGAAGGAGGCGGCCGCGAAGACCGACCGGCCCGTGATGCTGTTCGGTTTCGTGGCCCGCGTGACCGATGCCGTCGCGGTCGAGTCGGCCCTTTCGCGTCTCGCCGACCAGGTCAGTAGCAGCCTGCGCACGGCGTCGAGCGCAGCGCCTTCGCTCGCGCGCAGTCGCGCGATGATCCGCTGCGAGTCGGGCCGCTACATGGATCCCGAGGGTGGGTTCTTCACGTTTGGCATCACGGGGCAGGCGGTCATCGTGATGGTTGAGTTCGAGGGCAACCCGCAGGCGCCGTGCGTCGAGGATGAAATCCGTCTCTGTCTCGCCCCGGCGAACGCGGATGCGAACGCCACCACGCAACCGCGCGAATCGCTGCCGCCCCGTGCGCGCAGCCGCGACGGCGCGTTCTCGCTCTGGTTCGACTCGGGCCGCTTCTGCAATCACCTGCCCAAGAACGCGGTGGCGCAGACGCGCTACCAGCAGTTGGAAAAGCACCTCGGCTTCGATCTGCTGCTGACGGTCCAGCCTGCGGGAGGGGATCAGCTCAACCTCATTGCCGACTACGCGTATCTGGGCGACCGCTTCAAGGACCGCCAGCAGCCTACGCCGTTGCAGGTGATCGCAGGCCTTGGCCCGGCGGAGACGGCGGGCATCGGCGGGCGGCTCATGGATCGCTGCCTCGACACGCTCGACTACGATTCCCTGATGGAGCGCCTGCGTTCCGCGCTCGGTGGCACGAACAGCGCCAGCGCGCACGAGGTGCTTGTGGAGAAGTCGTTCACCTCGGAGCGTGACGCGCGCTTCGTCGTGAGCGCCCGTTACAATCCGCAGGCCGGGCCGCCGCTGATGGCGGCCGTGCGCACGCTTTTCCAGTGAGCCGCACACCATGCGCGCGCATCTGACATTGATCCTCCTCGCCGGATGTTTCGCGCTGCCCGCGTGTCGTTCCAAACCGAAGAAGCCGGTCGCTGCCTTGCCCCCGGTTACGGATGCGGCCGCGCACGCGGGAGGAACTTCGAGCCGTCCCAAGGCCAGCCCGGGCGCGGTGCCCAAGCCCAAGCCCGCGCCGGTCCCTCCCAAGTCCGCGCCACTCGCCACGGCACCCAAGTCTCCGAAGCCGTCAGTCGAGCCAGCGCCAGCAGTTTCAACAGCTGTCAATCCCACCGTTGCGAATTCTCCTGCGAAGCCCGCCGCACCCAAGGCGGATGAAGCGCCTGCGCGGAAGCCGGGTGCCCCTGCCGTGAGCGCCCCGCCGCAGGTCAGTCCACCGGCACCTGTGGCCAAGAGCCCGCCCGCCCGC
>JBEBFV010000105.1:0-15063 GCA_040081795.1 Limisphaerales bacterium
GGGCGTCAGCGTCGACGCGACGCTCACCGACACGCGCCTCGTGATGGTGACGATGAACGGCACGCAGCTCGCCCAGACCGAGACCATCGCACTCCGGCTACTCGACCTCATCAAGCGCGAGGTCGGCGCGGACAATGTCCTCATCAGCATCGGCTTGGTCGGCGTCCACGCGCAGACCTATCCCATCAATCTCATTTACCAGTGGAACGCGGGCACGCAGGAGGGCGTGATGCAGGTGCGGTTCAAGTCCGGCTCCGTGCGCACCGAGCCGCTCAAGGAAAAGCTCCGCGCCGTGTTCAAGGCCGAGCTGCCCGACGTGCTCGTGTCGTTCGAGCCGA
Organism: Limisphaerales bacterium; assembly: GCA_040081795.1. Taxonomy (GTDB): domain Bacteria; phylum Verrucomicrobiota; class Verrucomicrobiia; order Limisphaerales; family SXTU01; genus SXTU01. Next base: position 339 of record JBEBFV010000105.1, read on the forward strand.
GCGACATCGTCGAGCGCGTGATGAGTTTCGGCGCACCCACGCCCATCGAGATTGCCGTGCAGGGCCAGAGCCTGCCCGCGAGCAAGGAGTTCGCGGACAAAATCCGCGAGCGTCTGGCGAAGATTCCTTCCCTGCGCGACTTGCAGTTCGCCCAAGTCCTCGACTACCCGACGCTGGACGTGAACATCAACCGCGAGCGCGCCGGTCTGCTCGGCGTGAGGATGAGCGACGCCACCAAGTCGCTCGTCGCCAGCACGGCGAGCAGCCGCTTCACCGTGCCAAACTACTGGGCAGACCCGAATTCCGGCATCGCCTTCGCCGTGCAGGTGCAGGTGCCGCAGGGCCGCGTCACGACCATCGAGGAGTTCAAGAACACGCCCGTCACCACCACCGGCGGCAAGGCCACGCTGCTCCGCAACATCGCCACCGTGAGCGAGGGCACCGCGCCGCAGACCTACGAGCGCTACAACCTCGTCCGCGTCGTCTCGCTCACCGCGAACATCCACGGCTCCGACCTCGGCAGCGTGGCGAAACAAATCCACGCAGCCATCAAGGAAGCCGGTGCGCCACCCGCGCGGACTAGCGTGGCCGTGCGCGGACAGATTCCACCGATGGAGGAAATGTTCGCCGGCCTGCGCAACGGTCTGCTGCTCGCCGTCGTCGTCATCTTCCTGCTGTTGGCAGCAAACTTTCAGTCCGTGCGCCTGTCGCTCGTGGTCATCTCGACCGTGCCCGCCGTCATCACGGGCGTCGCGCTCACGCTGCTGCTCACGGGCACGACGCTGAACATCCAGAGCTTCATGGGTGCCATCATGGCCGTCGGCGTGGCCGTGGCGAACGCGATTCTGCTGGTGACGTTCGCGGAACGCGCGCGTGTGACTGGCAGCGCTGATGCCACCGCCGCCTCGTTGGAAGGTGCCACTTCCCGCCTTCGCCCCATCCTGATGACCAGCTTCGCCATGATGGCCGGCATGTTGCCACTCGCCCTCGGCACCGGCGAAGGCGGCGACCAGACCGCGCCACTCGGCCGCGCCGTCATCGGCGGCCTCGCTGCCGCCACGCTCACCACGCTCTTCATCCTCCCGTCCGTCTTCGCCGTGGTGATGACCGGCAAGCACACCCGCTCCGCGAGCCTTGACCCCGATGACGAGCAAAGTCCGCAGTTCAGCGCCGCCAAATGAACGCACCCATGAAAGCTCAACCCGTTCTCCCTCACCCTAGCCCTCTCCCGCTGGGAGAGGGAACCGCCCCGCGCTCGCTCGACTTCTCCACGCGCACAGCTCCGCTCCACCGCTGGCTGCCATTCTCCCTCTCCCAGCGGGAGAGGGCCGGGGTGAGGGAGAAAGCGTTGCTTGGCTTGAGTGTCGCAGTTGCGCTATGGAGCGCTTCACCGAGTAGTGCTCAAACGGTTTACTCGGTTTCGGCAGTGGGCGGTGGTAGCGGCGCACCCGCTGCGCCCGCAGTCCGCGTTGCCACACCCACGCGCGGCGATGTCCACCGTTTCGTCACCCAGCCCGGCACCGTTCGCCCGCTCCAGCAGGCGACGCTTTACGCGCGCTTGCCCGGCTACGTGAAGAGCATCGCCGTGGACAAGGGCGATGCGGTCAAGGCCGGCGCGGTGCTGGCGGAGTTGGACGCCCCAGAGCTGATTCTTGACCTCGCCCGTGCGCGTGGAGAACTCGCCAAGTCCAAGGCCGACGTCGCCCGCGCCGGGGCCGAGCTGGCCAAGTCGCAAGCCGACATCGCCCGCACGCAGGCGGAAATCGCGCTTGCCAAGGCCGGCGCGCACAAGGCCGAGGCGGAGTTGCACGCGGCGAAGGCCGTGGCCACGCGCGCGCAGGCTGAACTGCCCAAGGCGCAGGCCGAGTTGAACGTCGCCAAGCTGGACTTCGACCGCATGACCGAGGGCCGTCGCAAGGCGCCGGACCTCGTCGTGCCCGCGCAGGTGGACGCGGCGAAGGCCCGGCTCGAAACCGCGAGCGCACAAATCGGCGTGCTCAAAGCTGCAGCCGCAGCCGCAGCCGCCGAGGCCGAGGCCGCCAGTGCGCGTCGCGCTGGCACTGAGGCCAGCATCCAGGCCGCGCAGGCTCAGGCCGAGGCTGCGAAGGCCAGTCACGAGGCGGCCCGCGCCGTGGTCGGCGCGTTCGAGGCCGCCGTGGAAGTGGCGCAGGCGGCGATGCAGCGCACCGGCACGCTGGCGGACTTCACGCGGCTCACCGCCCCATTCAGCGGCATCGTCACCGCGCGCTTCGTGGATGTCGGCGCGTTCATTCCCGCCGCCACCAGCGGCAACGCCGCGCAGAACGCCGCGCTCGTCACCCTCATGGACTTCGACACCGTCCGCGTGCAGGTGCCGATGACGGAGTTGGAGGCCGCGCTCGTCGCGAAGGGCCAGCCGGTGAAGGTCGCGCTCGACGGCCTGCCGGGGAAAACCTTCGAGGGCACGGTCACACGGTTCTCCGGCGTGCTGGACGAGACAACGCGCACGATGCTGGTCGAGGTCGAGTTGCCGAACCCCGGTCGCGCGCTGCGCCCCGGCATGTATGCCACGGTGCGGGTGGGCGTGGAGAAGCACACGAACGTGATGCTGGTGCCGAGCGAAGCGCTGGTGATGGAGAAGGCCAACGCGTTCCTTTTCCTCGCCGACGGCGGCAAGGCGAAGAAGACGCCGGTGAAAATTGGCTTCAACGACGGGGCGAAGGTGGAAATCGTCTCAGGCCTCGCGGAGTCGGCGAAGGTGATTCTCGTCGGGAAGATGACCTTGGCCGACGGGCAGGCCGTGAACGTGCAGGAGGCGAAATGACCAATTCCAAATTCCAAATTCCCAATGAATGCCCAATGCCCGATGGCCCAATGGCCCAGCCCGTCGGCCGTCGGTCGAGGAGTGCTGCCGCTTCATTGGACATTGGTCATTCATTGGGAATTGGACATTGGCCATTGGTCATTCTCCTCTCCTCCGCTTTCCTCGCCGCCGCCGCGACCTCCCAGCCCATCGACCTCCCCACGGCGCTCAAGCTGGCCGGGGCGCAAAACCTCGACGTGCAAATCGCCCGCGAGCGGCTGCGCGAGGCGGAGGCGCAGCGCGACACGGCGATTTACAACTTCTTCCCGTGGGTCACGCCCGGCGTCGGCTACCGCCGGCATGACGGGCGGATTCAGGACGTGACCGGCACCCTCTTCGACACCAGCAAGCAGCAGCTCACGCCCGGCGTGAACGTGGAGGCGCGGCTGGACTTGGGTGATGCGTGGTTCAAGGCGCTCGCCGCCAAGCAGCTCGCCAAAGCCGCCGACCACGCCGTGGAGGCACAGCAACAGGAGACCAGCACCGCCGCCGCACTCGGCTACTTCGACCTCGTGAAAGCCCGCGCAACCGGCGACGTGGCGGCGGAGGCGACGCGGGTCGCAAGCGCCTACGCCGAGCAACTTCAACAGGGTGTGGCGCTGGGCCTCATCTTCAAGGGCGACGCCCTCCGCGCGCGCGGCCAGGCCGAGCGCAACCAGCTCGCCTTGCAGCAGGCACGGGAGCAACAGCGCGTCGCCGCCGCACGGCTCGCGCAGGTGCTACGGCTCGACCCATCGGTGAACCTCACGCCCGCCGACAGCGAATTGCTTCCGCTCACCCTCACCGCGACCAACGCCGCGCTGGATTCGCTCGTGGCGCAGGCGCTCGGCGCGCGACCGGAGTTGAAACAAGGCGCAGCCCTCGCCAACGCCGCCGCGAAGCAACACGACGCCGTGACGGTCGGGCCGTTGATTCCCAGTCTCGGCGCGCAGGGCTTCGTCGGCGGGCTGGGCGGCGGGCGGAACAACGACTTGGACAACTTCGGCGGCAGCACGAGCATGGCGCTCACGCTCGGCTGGCGCTTTGGCCCCGGCGGCATCTTCGACTCCGCACGCGAGCGCACCGCCGACTCCCGGCTGCGCGCCACGGCGCTCGCCAACGACAAGTTGAAGGACGACATCATCCGTCAGGTGGTCGAGGCGCACACGCGGGTGCATTCGCTGCGCGACCAGCTCACGACCTTGCAGCGCGCACTGGCGACCGCCGAGGAAGGCTTCCGGCTCACGCGCGAGCGCAAGGAGCGCGGCATCGGCGTGGTGCTGGAAAACATTTTCGCCGAGCAGGAGCTGACCCGCGCCCGGAGCGATTACGTGGCGGCGATCGCAGAGTTCAACAAGTCGCAATTTGGTTTGCGCCGCGCCATCGGGACGGTCGGCGGAAACTGATTCACCACGCCGCCCGAAGCTCCGCAGGCGTGGCCCCCTGTCCTCGGAGGGTGCGCAGGCTCAACGCATCGTGGCGCTTGGCGAGGCGCGCGCCTTGGTTGTCAGTCATCAGCGGGCAGTGGAAGAAAGCCGGGGCGACGACGCCGAGCGCTTCGTAGAGGAGAAGCTGCCGGGCGGTGCTGGCCAGCAAGTCCGCACCACGCACGACCTCGGTGATCCCCATCGCCACGTCGTCCACCACGCAGGCGAGTTGATACGCCGGCAGGTCGTCGTTACGCCAGACAACGAAGTCTCCGAAGTCTTTCCCCGCCGTAAAAGACTGCGGGCCGAGCTGTCCGTCGTGGAAAGTGATCGCGCGTCCGTCCGGCACGCGGAAGCGCCATGAGGGTGACAGGTGACGCGTGGCAGGTGGCAAGTCGCCCCCGGTGTCCGAACACGCGCCCCCTGTCACCTGCCACTTGTCACTTGTCACCTTCCGGCACGTCCCTGGATAGATCGGCTCGTCCTCACCCTGATGCGGGGCTTGAAGGGCACGCAGCACATCCTGACGCGAGCAGTTGCACGGGTAGAGGAAGCCGCCGGCACGGAGTTGCTCGAACGCGGTGCGGTAGTGCGGCATCCGTTCGCTCTGCGTGTAAGACGCGTGCGGCCCGCCGATGTCCGGCCCTTCCTGCCAGTCGAAGCCGAACCAACGGAGGTCTTCAAGCATCGCGCCGACGAATTCGGGTTTGCAGCGCTGGCGGTCGAGGTCCTCGTTGCGGAGGACGAGAGTGCCGCCGGCTTCGCGTGCGCGCAGTTGAGCCGTCCAGAACGTGCGCGCGTGGCCGAGGTGCAGGTAGCCGGTCGGCGACGGTGCGAGGCGGCCACGATAAGGCTGCGGCTCACTCATGCGGCCTCTTCAGGACGCGCAGCAAGCGCCTCTGCCATGCCGGGAAGCCGGAACGAAAGGAGTCCCTGAACCTTCGCGCAGTTCATCGAACTGTTCTGCGGGCGCGGCGGGCCTTGGTAGTTCTTCACGGTGTCGGGCTGGACCTTTCCGGGCAGCGACGGCCAGTGCGGGAGCAGGAGGTTGGCGATCTGCCAGCGCGACAACTTGTCCGCGCCACACAGGTGGAACAGGCCCGTCGCACGTTGGCCGAGCAGCTCCCACGTCGCGCGCGCTGTGACGTGCGCGGCGGTCGGGCAGCGGAACTCATCGGTGAACAGGGAGAAGTTCTTCCCGGATGCGAGGTCGTTGCGGAGCATCTCGTTGAAGGCACGGTCGGCGGTCGGGGACTTGCCGAAGTTGAGCGAGAGCCGCAGCACGGTGTGGCGCGGGTTCGCGAGCACGACTTGCTCGGCGGCGACTTTCGTCTCGGCATAGACGCTCACGGGATTCGGCGCGTCGCTCTCGACGTAGTTGCCACGGTTGCCGTCAAAGACGAGGTCGGAGGAGTAGAAGAAGAACGGAATTTCAGCCGCGAGTTCCGCGAGACAGCGCGTGACCTCGACGTTCATCCTGCGCGCGGCCGCAGGGTCGCGCTGGCAGATGGGCGGATGGGCGATGGCGGCGCAGTGGAGGACAGCGTCGGGGCGGTCCGCTTGGAATCGCGCGCGCAACGCCGTGAAGTCAGTCAGGTCGAGTGACTCGCGACGAAGCGCGACGATCTGAATGTCAGGGGCGAATCTGGGAGCGGCCTTGACCAGATAGCTGCCGAGCAATCCGCCGGCTCCGGTGATCCAGACACGGGGGGCGTTCATGGTCTTGAGCCAAGGACCGCGCGGCACAGCTCGCCGCAGTCAGTCGGAGAGCCGTTTAGTCAGGTCGCCGTAAGCGTCAATGCGCCGGTCGCGCAGGAAAGGCCAGTGCGTCCGGGTCACGTCCACCTTCGCGAGATCCACGGGGACGAGGAGGTTCTCCTCCTTGTCCAAGCTAGCCTTGGCGAGGATCTGGCCGCTCGTGCCAGCGACGAAGCTCTGGCCCCAGAATTGAATGCCGTCGCCACCGATGGGCGTCTCCAGGCCGATGCGGTTCGCGACCGCGACGTAGCAGCCGTTGGCGACAGCATGGCTTCGCTGGATGGTTTCCCATGCGCCGTGCTGGTTCACGCCGTATTCCGCCTTCTCGCTGGGATGCCAGCCGATGGCGGTCGGGTAGAAAAGGATTTCCGCGCCCTGCATTGCGGTGAGGCGGGCGGCCTCGGGATACCACTGGTCCCAGCAGATCAGGACGCCAATCTTCGCGTAGCGCGTCTGCCACGCCTTGAAGCCAAGGTCGCCGGGCGTGAAGTAAAATTTCTCGTAGAAGAGCGGGTCGTCCGGGATGTGCATCTTCCGGTAGATGCCGAGCATCGAGCCGTCCGCGTCAATGATCGCAGCGGTGTTGTGGTAGAGGCCGGAGGCGCGCTTCTCGAAGAGCGACGCGACGATGACGACCTTGTGCTTGCGCGCGAGTTTACAAAAGGCGTCGGTGCTGGGGCCGGGGATGGACTCGGCGAGCTTGAAATTCGCGTGGTCCTCGCTCTGGCAGAAGTATTGGGAGCGGAAGAGTTCCTGAGTGCTGATGATCTGCGCGCCGGCCTTCGCGCAGCGCTCCACTTGGGCGAGGGTCTTGCGGAGATTCTCCGCGGGATTCGCAGAGCAGCTTGTCTGGACGAGACCGAGGGTGACTGTCGAGACGGAACGCCGGCGCTTCATGGGGGACTAAATCTTGGCGGTCCGCACGGCGCGGTCTATGCGGACGGTGTGGCCCTTGGCGTTTTGAATCTGCTTGTGGTCCACCTGCCCGAAGAGCTGTCGGATGAAGCGGCCCATCGTCTCGTTCGTGGGACCGTAGCCCGCGTGGTAGATGTAGTGCTCGAGGTCGTGCAGCAGCTCGTCGGCGTTCGGATAGCGGCGGGCGAGGTCACGCTCTAGGCACTTGTGCAGCACCTTGTTCAGCGACTCGTCAATGCGCGGGTCCAGCGTCCGGAAGTCGGGGATCGCCATGCTCTGCACGCGCTCGCGCGACTCGCTCATGCTCGCGCCCTTGAAGATGTTGTTCCCGAGAAGCAACTGCGCCAGCACGATGCCGACAGAGAAGATGTCCGAGCGCTTGTCGGTGATCTGGAAGTTCGACTGCTCGGGGCTCATGTAGTCCACCTTGCCAGCAACCACCTCGCCCTCCTGGTCCTGCAGGAGGCCGCGCGCCTTCGCGATGCCGAAGTCGGTGATCTTCACGTCGCCCTCGAACGCGATCATGACATTCTTCAGGTTCACGTCGCGATGCACGATGCCCAGCGGCTTGCCGTCCATGGCGCTCTTCGCATGGGCGTAGGCGAGGCCGCGCGCGATGCGGCTGGCGATGAAGACGGCGAGCTCCTTGGGCAACTGCCGGCTCTGCTCGGTGCACTTCTGGAGGAACTGCTCGACGTTGGCGCCGCGGATCAGCTCCATCGCGATGAAGAACATCCCGTCCGTCTCTCCCAGATGGTAGGTCTGGACGATGTTTGTGTGGATGAGGTCGGCGACGAGCTTGGCCTCGCCGATGAAGTTCTCCTTGAAGAGCATCTGGTTCGCGTAGCTCTGGCGAATCACCTTGATGGCCACGCGCTTGATGAAGCCGCTCGCGCCATGCTGCTCCGCCTCATAGACCACGCCCATGCCGCCCTCAAAAATCTTGTTAACGATTTTGTAGCGAACCGGACATTGGATGCTGAACAGCCCTAGCACATGAAAACGACACTTAAAATCAGGCCGTCAGTCAAGCTCTGAGCGGCGCGACAGCTTGAATTTCCTCTACGCTAAACCCTCAGGACCACCGTCCAACGCCCCCGCTTTCAGTCGAGCGACACCTTGCTTCCCAGCTTCAGCAGGTCCATGCCGATCCTGTCCACGTCGTGCCTGCCCGCCATGGCGTCGCCGTAGTTTGTGAGCACGACGACGCCGATTTGCTGCGCTCGGTTGAAGGCGATGAAGCTCGCATAGCCGCCGGTCCCGCCGTTGTGCCAGTAGATTTCCAGCCCGCCCTGCAAGCTCACCTCCCGCTGCCAGCCCAGCGGCAGATCGCCCGCACCTCCCGTATGGTGAAGCTGCCGGACACGGGCGAGCGAGCGGCCAACCATCGTTTCAGCCTCCACAAGATTTGCCTCGATGAATGTGAGCATGTCGCCCGCGTTGGAACGAAACGCGCCCGTCGGCGCGAAGACATCGAAGTCCCAGCCGGACACCTCCTCGCCCTTGGGCGAGTGTCCACGGGTGAGGCGGGAACGCAGCTCCTCACTCAATTGAATCGCCGTGTTGGTCATTCTCAGCGGCTCCAAGAGCGCGGCCCGCACCAATTCCTCGTAAGGCTGCGGCGCTTTGAGAGCAAGCACATGGCCGAGCAGCGCGAAGCCGACATTCGAGTAATCCATCACACGGCCCGGCGGGTTGTTCGGCTTTGCGTCGGCGAGGTATTGGTAAAGCTCCTCGGCACGATACTTCGCATAAGGGTTGGCGAGGTTCGCCTCGGAGGTATCAAGGTTGCTGGGAAGTCGCGGCAAGCCGGACGCGTGGGTGGCAAGATGAAGCAGCGTCACGGGCTCCAGCGCGCTGGCGATCGCCACCTTCTCCGGCAGCGACGCGCGCACCGTGTCGGTCAGCTTCACCTTCCCGTCGAGTTCCAGCCGCGCGAGCGCGATGGCGGTGAAGACTTTTGTGACGGACCCGATTTCATATAAGGTCTGCGCATCCGGGGAAGCTGCCTTCGTCGCACCCGTGCGACCGAAGCCCAGCACCGCCCGCCTCCCCCGCTGCGTGATGCCGATGACGAGCGCGGCGTTCTTGCGATCCGCCACGTAACCCTCACCCATTTTCGCCGCCCGATGCTTCAGGTCGCGTGTGTCTGTGAGTTTGTCATACTTGCGCTTCTCCATCGTGACGTAGGTGAGAAGCACGCCGACCAGCAGCATCAGCAAAAGCAGCACACCGCCTCCTACTTTCAGGGCCAGCCAGAGGAAGTTCCTTGGTGGGTCAGCTTGCATTCGCAGCGATGCAAGCCTGCGCGGGGCGGCGGCTCAAGGGAAATTGCGTGGGAGCGCGGCGTTCACGCCGCAGAACAAATCGAAGGACGCGAGCGCTGCGAATTTACCCAGCTTGTCCGGTGTGTGACATTGCTGCGGCCTGAAGGCCGCGCTCCACTACGCCAGCAGCTTGGGAATCAGCTCGCCATGCACGTCGGTCAACCGGTAGTCCCGGCCTTGGAAGCGGAAGGTGAGCTTCAAGTGGTCGAGGCCGAGCAGGTGAAGAATCGTCGCGTGCAAGTCGTGGACATGGCACCGGTCGTGCGCAGGGCCGAAACCGAGCTCGTCCGTTTCACCGATGGTTTGGCCGCCCTTGATGCCGCCGCCGGCGAACCACATCGAGAACACGTCAATGTGATGGTTGCGCCCGGTCTTGTCGCGGTTTTCGCCCATCGGCGTGCGACCAAATTCACCGCCCCACATGACGAGCGTGTCTTCGAGCAGGCCGCGCGCCTTCAAGTCCTTCACCAACGCGGCACAGCCCTGATCCACGTCCTTCACGACCTTCGGGAAGTCATCTTCCAGCGTCTCGCCGGGACCGCCGTGGCTGTCCCAGTTCGTGTGATAGAGCTGCACGAAGCGCGTGCCGCGCTCGATAAGCCGCCGCGCGAGCAGGCAGTTCCGCGCGAAAGACGGCTTGGCCGGGTCCACGCCGTAAAGGTCGAGCGTGGCCTTGCTCTCGCCGGAAATATCAATCAGCTCGGGCGCGCTGGACTGCATCCGATACGCCATCTCGTAGGCCGAGATGCGCGTGTTGATCTCGTCGTCGCCGGTCGCGACGAGGCGCTGGAGGTTCAAGTCGCGCACCGCATCGAGCGTGCGACGCTGGCGGTCAGCAGTGATGCCGGCGGGGCTGGTGAGATTGAGAATCGGCTCGCCCTGCCCGCGCAACGGCACGCCCTGAAAAGTCGTTGGCAGGAAGCCGCTGCCCCAGTTCACCGCGCCGCCGCGTGGGCCGCGTGGCCCGCTCTGCAACACCACGAAGCCCGGCAAATCATTCGCTTCACTGCCGATGCCGTAGGTCGCCCACGCGCCGAGGCTCGGCCGACCGAACTGTCCCGCGCCAGTGTTCATGAAGAGCTTGGCCGGTGCGTGGTTGAAGAGGTTCGTCGCACACGTCGTGACCACCGCAATGTCGTCCGCGATGCCGCTCGTGTAAGGCAGCATGTCGCTAATCCAAGTGCCCGCCTGCCCGCGTCGTTCGAACTTCTTCCGAGTGCCGAGGCACTTCACGCCGTGGCTGCTGCCCATGAACGCGAAGCGCTTGCCCTCGATGTAGCTCTGCGGAATCGGCTGGCCGTTCAGCGCCACCAGCTTTGGCTTGTAATCGAACAGCTCCAACTGGCTCGGCCCGCCCGCCATGAACAGGAAGATGACGCGCTTGGCCTTCGCCGTCGCGTGCCCGCCCTTCGGCGCGAAGGGATTCACCAGCTTCGGCACCACGGCGTTCGCCTTGTCAGCCATCAGCGACGCCAGCGCAACGGAGCCTAGGCCCATGCCGCAGCGGTTGAAGAAATGGCGGCGGGTGGTTGTGAGTAACAGGTCGTTCAAAGGCAACTGGTTCATGTCATTCCCTCGTAATCGTCTCATCCAAGTTCAACAGCACCCGCGCCACCGTCATCCACACGGCGAATTGCTTCGGCTGCACTCCCCCCGGCGCTTTCACGGCCTTGGCTTCTGCGTCGGTCACACTGGCTGTTTCAGCTTTCAGCAAATATCCAAGGCGCGTCGCCTCTGTCGTGTTCGGTTTGCGCGCGAGGCAGAGGCGGAAGGCGTGTTCGAGGCGGGCCGCATCGTTGTCGGGAGCTTCCTTCAGCACGCGCGCGGCGAGGCCTTCAGCGAACTCAACGAACGCCGTGTCGTTTAGCAGCGCGAGGGCTTGCAGCGGTGTGTTGCTGCGTATGCGTCGCGTGCAAGTGCTGTAGCCGTCCGGCGTGTCGAAGACGTTCATCGAAGGCGGGGGCGTGGCGCGGTAGTAGAAGGTGTAGAGGCCGCGACGATAACGGTCGGGACCGGTGCTCGTCGGCCACGGCTGCTTCCGTTGACCGAGGGCCATCGCGTTCTCGGGAATGGGCGGATACACGCTTGGACCGCCGAGCGTCGGCGTGAGCAGACCGCTCGCTGTCAACCCGACGTCGCGGACGATTTCCGCGTCGAGGCGCAGGCGGTTCTGGCGGGCGAGCAGCTTGTTGTTCGCGTCCACGCGGAGCAGGTCGGCGCGCACGGCGGAGGACTGGCGATAGGTGGCGCTCGTGACGATGAGGCGGTGCAGGCCTTTTAGGGAGTAGGGAATGGGGGATGGGGAATGGGGGGAAGGCGTCGGCTGCCGGAACTCCACCGCCAGCCAGTCGATCAGCTCCGGGTGACTCGGCAGCGAGCCTTGCGTGCCGAAGTCGTTCTCCGTGTCCACCAAACCCTTGCCGAAATACTGCTGCCAGACGCGGTTCACGATGACGCGCGTCGTCAGCGGGTTCGCTGTGTCCACCAGCCAGTTGGCGAGGTCGAGGCGGTTCGGCTCGCGGTCAGCCGTGCCTTTGAACGGATGCAGCGCGCTGGGGAAATGCGCCTTCACATCGCCGCCATCGCGGGTGAAGTCGCCCTTGATGTGCAGATAGGTGCGACGCGACTTGGCCGCCTCGCGCATCACCATCGTCGTGTCCACCTTCGGCTTCTCGGCGCGGAATTTCTTGATGGCGGCCTGGTGCGTCTTGTTCTCCGCCGCGTGCTCGATGAAGGACGTGACCATCACGAGCTTCTGCGCGTCGGTGCGCTGCGCCGGCGGCACGTCGAAGACTTCCCGCCAGAGCTGCGGCATCGCCTGCCGTTGCTCGGGCGTCATGCTGGTCTCCCACTTCAACTCGCGATCCACGATGCCGGCGTCCTTCTTGAACAGGTCCGCGATGTAGCCCGCCACCCTCGCCTCGATTTCGGCCACATGCTTCGCCTGGTCGGCCGACACGAGCGGGAGATCCGGTTCGTCCTGGTTGTTCAGCATCGCGAAGAGGCCGTAATACTCCTTCTGCAGGAGCGGGTCGAATTTGTGGTCGTGGCACTGCATGCAGCCCACCGTCAGCCCCAGCCACGCCGCGCCGGTTGTGTTCACGCGGTCCACGACGGACTCGAGGCGGAACTGCTCCTTGTCAATGCCGCCCTCCTGGTTGATCTGCGTGTTGCGATGGAAGCCCGTCGCAACCTTCTGCTCCATGGTCGCGTTGGGCAGCATGTCGCCGGCGAGTTGCTCGATGGTGAACTGGTCGAACGGCAAATCCCGGTTCAATGCGGCGATGACCCAGTCGCGGTAGCGCCAGATGGTGCGCGGCGCGTCAATGCTGTAGCCGTTCGAGTCCGCGTAGCGGGCCACGTCCAGCCACCAGCGGCCCCAGCGCTCGCCGTAGTGCGGCGACGCGAGCAGCCGCTCGACGACCTTATCGTAAGCACCCGGCGACTTGTCATTCACGAACGCGTCCACCTCGGCGGGCGATGGCGGCAGGCCGAGCAAGTCCAGCGAGAGCCGGCGAATCAGCGTGACGCGGTCGGCCTCAGGCGAGGGCGTGAGCTTCTCCTTCGCGAGGCGTGCGCGGATGAAGGCGTCGATGGGGTGCAAGTGATTAGTAATTTGTGATTGAGTGTTCAGTGGGGCGGACTTGCCAGCCTTCGGACTAATCACTTCCCTACGAATTACTTTCGGCACTTCGGGCCGCTTCGGCGCAACGAACGCCCAATGCGCCTTGCTCCTCGGCACCTCGTTCGCCGGGGCCTTCGCGCCCTCATCAATCCATCGGCGCACCAGCGCGATTTGCGCGGCGGAGAGCGGCGGCTTCTTGTAAGGCATCCGCGTGATGTCCTTGTGCGTGCCGGAAATGACCTGCACCAGCAGGCTGTCGGAAGACTTGCCGGGCTTGATGGCCGGACCGCTCTGCCCGCCCTTGAGCGCGAACGCGGCGGTGTCGAGCCGCAGGCCATGCTTGGGCTGTGTTGCCCCGTGGCACTGGTAGCAATTCTGCGCGAGCAGCGGCTGGATTTCCTTCGCGTAATCCACCGGCGCGGCAGCGTGAGCGGCGGCGGACAAGGCAAGCGTCCCGATGGCAGCGATAAACTTCATGCGATGCAGTGGCGCGAAAATACCCTCTTTCGACTGGTGTAACAGGAGGAAATTCGGCGCTGAAGTTTTACCCCCTCTCCCCCATCGGGGGAGAGGGACGGGGTGAGGGGGCAAGACATCCAGCAGCAAAAAATCGGACACACATTCACGGTCACCGACCACCCGCGAACTTCCGCGCAGCCGAGTTACTCCGTCGCCCGCCCCCTCACCCTAACCCTCTCCCCCGATGGGGGAGAGGGGACTCATCCTTGCCGCCTTCCACTCAATCTGTGTTCCGCCCTCAATTCGTGTGGTCCCTCCCCTCCACCTCATTCGCCATGCGCCAGCACAGCCACATCGGGAAAAAGCCCACGACGCCGAACGCACAGTCAATCAGCCGCCAGCCCAGCGGAATCCCGCGCACCGCACCGAACGCCAGCGCCCACGGCACCACCGCCACGCACGCAATCATCCCGAACTGGAACAGCCACTTGTTCCGCACCGGGTCGCGCCACGCGCCGATGAACGCGATGGCGATGACCACATGCCCGAACGCCAGCCAGTCCGTGCCGTAGGCGAGGAAGGGAAACTTCGCGTTCGTCTCGCGCAGCGCCTCGGCGACGCGATGAATCCAGCCCGCGAAGCCATCGGTCCCCTGCCCTGCCAGCCGCTCCAGCACCGCCAGCTCCGTCTCCAGCGGAATCGCCGTCAGCCCGCTGACCACGAGGCCGAAGATGAAGAACGCCGTCCACGCGCGGAGGCGGCGGAGCAGTTGCGTTTCAGTCAGTGGTTGCAAAATTGTCTAATCCAAAACTCTGAGTTGACGCCTTCTGGTTGCGGTTGCTATCAAGTCGTTGACTCCCGGCAGCGAAGGGACCACACCTGCGGCTTGAGCGTCGCCGACAACAATCAATCACAAGACCCCATGTATCGAGTCGCAATTTTTTTGCTCGGCCTGCTGCTCCATACAATTTCCCTCCAAGCCGATGTCTTGGTCTTGAAGGAAGGGCAAGTCCTCTTCGGAACGGTTCACCCTGAAAGTCCAGCGGGCTTCAAATATCAGCTCGGGGCAACGAACTTCACCTACCCTTCCGATAAGGTTTCGCTGGTGTCCCGAAAACCAGCGCGCACCGAGCCTGACGGGGAAATCGGTTTGCCGTCTTGGGGAAGCGTGCTTGAACGTGTTGGTGCGCAGACGTGGGGCAGTAGCTTGAAGCAGATTCCGGCCACCGTGATTGATGAGGGAGTGTTTCGCAGTGTGCCCTATCTATCGTTTCGTTGTGGAGTGGACTATGAGGTCAATAGACTCTATGCGTAATAGGTGAAAAGGCGTATGAATGAATTGGCGTTATTTTCAGGTGGTCGCCCGTGCCGTCGTGCGGAGGTTGTGCAAGCC
>JBEBFV010000523.1:0-4155 GCA_040081795.1 Limisphaerales bacterium
CGGCTTGCACAACCTCCGCACGACGGCACGGGCGACCACCTGAAAATAACGCCAATTCATTCATACGCCTTTTCACCTATTACGCATAGAGTCTATTGAGCAGACGCATCTGAACGGGGCTGGCAGCGTCTCGGTGACCGTGGATGACGGGGCGCTTGGTGTCACAGGTTCGATTGACATTAGCGGCACGGGCGGGCTTGGCCTTAAGGCCGTTGGCGCAGGGAAGGGGATGAACATCATTGGCACCCTTGCCATCAATTCGGGTCCAGTGCAGTTGAGCGCCGAGGGCAACATTGTGATCGCCGGCCGTGTGGAGTCATCGAACGGTGGCGATGTTTCGATTTCCGCCGGTGGCGATCTCACGGTGACCACGTTAGTTGCCGCTGGTGATGACCTGTCGCTGGACGCCAGTGGCACGACCACCATATCAATGGGCGGTGCAATTCAAGCCGGTCGCGGCATCGTCATCGGCGAAATCCGGGCGGGCGGTGTCAATTTGGCGGGGACGATCCTCGCCGGCAGCGGGGCAGTTGCATTCCAGCGGGGTGTCACGTTGGTCGGCGATGCGAACATCTTCACGGACAACGGTGAGATTCGATTTGAAGAATCGGTGGTTCTGTCCGGTTACCGGCTAACGATGAACGCCGGCCCGATGGGCGACATCAGTTTTGGCAAGGATGTTGACGGAGGGGGGACAATATTGGTCCGGGACGGCCGAGTGATGACCGTCGCTGGTGTGAATGCGGACACCATTGATATCAACCTCACCGGCCGATTGATTCAACAGGGCAGGGTTGTCGCCCGGGATGTGACATATGCCGCCGGTCAAGGGATCGAGGTGCAATCAACTATCGCGGCGACCGACGGAATCCAGATTCGCTCGAACGGAATCGTGTTCCTCGGTGCCAATCTCTTCACGGTCGATGCTGACATCGTTGTGAATGCGGATTTGGTGCTGACCTCCGATGTTGTGTTGGACACCACGGGTTCCTTTGGCGGAAGCATCGAATTGAACGGAGCAGTCGAGACCGGCGGCCACAATCTCACGCTGGATGCGGGTTTGGTGGGCGATATCCAAGCAAATCAATCGATCACGGGCGGTGGCAACCTGCTCGTGCGCGGCGGTAACGCGCAATCCTATGCTAGCATTATTGTAGATACGTTCACCGTCCTCGAAGCAGGTTCAAGCGTGTTGCTCGGGGGCGACGTAAGCCTCTCCGGCGTTCTAGCGATCGGCATTCGCGGCTCGCTGGTGCAGAACGGCAACGTGCGGGCGTCGTCGGTTGCCTATACGGCTCTGGGTGGCATCACCATCAACGGATCGGTTTTCTCAACGGGCGACATCCGAATCGAGACCCAGGCCGATCTGATCCTCAACAACTCGGGAGGGGACGTGGACCTTGTCGTTGGTGCGGGCGCGGCCATTACCTTCCAGGCTGCGGGTAGTATTTTCCTCAATGAAGACGTCACGGTGAAGGCCACGCACGGCGCGGTGGAATTATTCGCCAACACGAGCGCCGGGCGCACTGGCGGGGCAATCGTCATGCACGATCGTGCGCTGATCGATGCCGGGTCCGGGGCAATCCTTTTGCAGGCGGATGGCAACATCACAATCGGCGGGCTGCGAACCACCAATTCTGGAGATCCGGCAGTGCGCTTGATTAGTCGTTCAGGAACCGTCATTGACGGCGGCGATTACTACCTCGACGTCGATGCGACGGGACGGTTGGTTTTGGATACGGCAGGGTCGGTCGACCCGTCCAAGCCCTTGAATGTAAAGCAGGTAATTAGCGCTCAACGCGTTATTATCGCGGCGATTCAGAATCAGATTAGAACGACCGATGTCCGGGCGACCGTCCGAATCACGATTCTAGCCGTTTTGGAGATCTCCCGAGATCCTCTGGCGCTGGTTCAAGGAAGAATCAACCTGTGGGCCCTCGCAGTCGTGCCCGAGACGTTGCAGGCGCGTTCGACTGAATCGCCGTCAATCGCTGCAGTCAGGTTCGCACCCAAGCCATTATCCGTTCGGCCCGTCTCGCGAATAGGATTCGCGACAAGGGACGATGGTTTCCTGTTCATCAGAATTGAGTCTTCGATACCGGTTGGGCCTGAATCTGAAGAATTGCTTCAACTGCGCGGTTTCACACTCTTTTGAAACGAAAGCATTGCCATCCCACAGGTGGTGCCCGCCGCGTTCGACGCCGAGGAAGTCCTCCACGGGTGAAGTTTGCCGGCGGGAATAGCTGACGGGTGCGGGTGCGGCTTGGCGGGCGCGGTGTCAGGCCGTGGCGTCAGGTGCTTGACGTCGCCCTGCTGGTTCGGCCCAGCACGGTCAGAATGTGTAAACGCCGGTTGAAAGTATCCGTCCGGCGGTTCCATGGTAAGCGTCACGCGAAGCACCACTTGACGAGTATTGTGGCGGGCACAGAGACGTCGTAGCAGAGCTGCTACGACGTTTATACAGCGAGCCGCTGTAGCGGACGGGCGGAGTGAGCCTTGGCCCAGGCGGCCGGGGTGACTTCGGGGATTTGCCGGTTGGTCATCTGGGGCAGGCGTGTGGTAAGCGTCAAGCGGAGCACCACTAGAGGTGCTTGCAGAACCCCGGATTGTTGAGGTATTTGGGCCTTTGATTGAACCATGTGGCGTGCGGATCGTCTGGGATTCATGCCGGACCTGACGACGATTTTCCACCACCTCCAACGCCGACTTTTCCCCGCCCTCACCGAAGAACTGGGCCCGCTTTCCGCCCTCGACCAGCAGTTCTGCGAAGTCATCTCCCTTACCGACCTGGGCCACTTCACCCGCAGTTACGAATGGTGCGGCAACGGCGCCCCACCCTGTCCCCGCATCTGGCTGGCCCACGCCTTCATCGCCAAGAGCGTCTATCAGTTTCCCACCACCGGCGCGCTCTTGGACGCACTCCATTCCCGCCCGCTCTTGCGCCAACTCTGCGGCTGGGACAGCCCCGGCGAGGTGCCCAGCGAAGCCACCTTCAGCCGCGCCTTCACTGCGTTTGCCCACGACCAGTTACCCCAGCAACTCCACGAACACATCGTCAAGACCCACGTCGGCCCCAGGCTCGTGGGCCACGTCAGTCGCGACGCCACGGCCATCGTGGCACCTGAGCGGCCCGCGCCCAAACCCGCCGCCGCCCCGGCCCCGGCCCGCAAACGCGGCCGGCCCAAGCGCGGCGAAGTGCGTGCGCCCGCGCCGCCCAAGCGGCTGGAACTCCAGCCCTCGCGCACCCTGGCCGAGAACCTGGCCGACCTGCCCAGCCGCTGCGACGTGGGGTGCAAGCGCAACAGCAAAGGCCATCAGGAAAGCTGGATCGGCTACAAGCTACACCTGGACACGGTGGACGGGGACTTCCCGGTCAGCGCGGTGTTGACCAGTGCCAGCGTGCATGATTCCCAGGTGGCCATTCCTTTGGCGCAGTTGACCGCGCAGCGCGTGACCTCGCTCTACGACCTGATGGACAGCGCGTATGACGCGCCGCAGATTCACGCGTTCAGCCGGAGCCTGGGCCATGTGCCCATCATTGACCCGCATCCGCGCGGCGCAGATAAACTGCCTCTGGCCCCGGCGCAGAAGGAGCGGTTCAAGGAGCGCAGCGCGGCGGAGCGGGTCAACAGCCTGTTGAAGGAACGCGATGGCGGGCGCTGGGTGCGGGTGCGCGGGGCGGCCAAGGTGATGTGCCATCTGATGTTCGGGCTGGTGGCGTTGACGGCCAGGGCGCTGTTTGCGCGACTATGCTGAGGACCGCATGGCCCACCGCCGGCGGTTGGCGGCCCTGAACCCTGTGTTGCAGCCCGGCGCAGTGGGCGCAGCGTGTTGATACGCGGCCAAAAACGTCCGGCAGGCCGTCTGAAGGCACAACTTTCAGGGCGTTTCCCCAAAATCTGCGCTGCGGGGCATTCAATCCGCGAAGTTTTGCAAGAACCTCACTATGCGGTGAGATCGTAGGCGTCATAGCATAGTGGTGCTTGAGTGTGACACTTACGACACGGTGGGGTGGGTGCATCACACCTTCAGTGAATTCTTCAGTAACCGAGTCCGCCGGGGTAGTGGCGAGTAGTGCGAGAGTTGGTCGAATTCGTTTGGAAATGCGCAAGTCCAACCCCATGTAACCGGGCATTGGCCGACCGAACCCGACCA
>JBEBFV010000106.1:0-15012 GCA_040081795.1 Limisphaerales bacterium
GGCCGAAGCGCAGGCGGAAGCCTGCAACTACTTGGCGGTCAGGCGGCGGGTGATGAACTGGCGCACTTGCGGCTGCTGGCACTTGGCGAGCAGCAGCGCGGCCTTGGTCTGGTCGGCGGCGACGGCTGGCTCGATGCCATACCATGTCAGCAGCGGGAGGTCTTTGTCGGCGGCGTCCTCGGCGTGGGCGAGCAGTGCCGTGGCGAGGTCCCAGCGGTCGTTCACCGGCAGGCGTTGCAGGGCAGAGGCGAGGCCGAGGCGGACGAAGGCGGACTTGTCCTCGCGCGCCAGCGTCACGAACTTCGCGAGCAGCGCGGGGGAAACCTTCTTGTCCTCGGTGAGCAGGCGGATGGCCCACCAGCGCGTGTGCTCGCTTGCGTGGCCAAGCTGCGCCGTGAGCAGCCCCAGCTGCGCCTTGAGCAACGGTGCTTCTTTGATGCTCGTGACATGCAAGGCCCATAGCAATCGGAGTTGGCGTGACATGCTTCTCTCAGCCGCGTGCAGCTTGTGCAGCCAAGCTACGGTGTCTAGGGCGAGCTCGCCGACGACCGCTCGCTCCTGCAGGAGCCGCTGCGCGTGTCGGCGATGCCATTCGTTCGCGTGGGTCAGCAACTGCATGAGTTGAGCGTCTGAGAGCTTCGCGAGGTTTAACTCCGCCGGAGCTGCTTTCACTGGGGGCGCTGGCTTCGGCGTTCCGTGCGTGACCTTGTAGATGCGCCCGCTGCTGCGATACGAGCCGTCGCTGTCGTGGCATTCGCCGAGGTCGCTCCAGTCGGCGATGAACACGCCGCCGTCGGGGCCGGTGATTTGCACCGTCGAGCGGAACCACGGGTCGTTCGCCATCAGGAACGCGCCGCCGTGCTTCGCGGTGTAGCCAGAGCCGGCGCGCGCGGGCACGTCGTAGAGCACGCGGTTGCCGTGGATGTTGCCCATGAAGGCCCGCCCGCGCCACTCGGCGGGGAAGTTGTCGCCCTGGTAAATCATCAGCCCGCAGTGCGAGTGCCCGCCGCCCAGCGCGTCGTGCGCCGGGCCGCCGCGCGCCTCGCTCCACTTCGCGCCCGCCCAGTGCATGTGGTCGGAAGCGCTGTCCATCAGCTCGTAGAGATGCGGATTATCGTGCGTGCCAAACATGCGCTTGTAGAACGCGCCGGGGATGACGTGCCAGAAGTGGCCGATGACGTTGTTCGAGAAGAACGCTTGCCCGTTCTCGTCCCAGTCGAGGCCCCACGGATTCGTCGTGCCGCGACACACCGTCTCGAACTTCTTTGTCACCGGATGGTAGCGCCAGATGGAGCAGTCCAGCGTCACCCACTCGTTCGTCGGCGTGCCCGGGCGGCCCACCGTGGACTTCGTCGTGATGCCGTGGCGGCCCCAGAGCCAGCCGTCCGGGCCCCACGCGAGGCCGTTCACGAAGTTGTGCCCCGCCTGGATGTTCCAGCCCGTCAAAGCCACCACCGGCGGGCCGTCCGGCACATCGTCACCATTCGCATCCGGGATGAAGAGCAGGTCCGGCAGCGACAACACCCACACGCCGCCGAAGCCCGGCAGCGCGCTCGTCACGTTGCGGCCCGCGTTGAGGAAGACCTTGCGCTCCACGTTGTTCCCGTAGCCGCTGCTATCCGTGAAGATGACGATGCGGTCGGGCGCGGGGTTGGTGACGCCGTTGTTCTTCTTGAGCGTGGGATAGGAGAAGTTCTCGACCACCCAGAGCCGCCCGCGGTCATCGAACTCCATCGCGATGGGCTGCATGACCTGCGGCTCCGCGGCGAAGAGCTGCGCGCGGAAGCCCGGCGGCAGGGTGATCTTCTTCAGCGACTCCGCCGGACTTGTGGGAAAGTCCCCGGCCTTCTGCGAGTTCGTGACGCCGGGCGGGAGCTGGGCGGAGGCGAGCTGACAGAAAGAAAGGGGCAGCAATATGAAAGCGCGGAGGTGGTGGCGGAATTGCATGGGGCGGTTTTAGGGGAAGGGGGAGCTGGAGGCAACGGAAAGGAGTCCCCGCGCAGGTAGGGCGCGTCTGTCCCAGCGCGCCGGTTGGGCGTCCGGATGGTTCAGCGGCGCGCTGGGGACAGACGCGCCCTACCCTTCTGGCCGTTAGTCTCCAAGATGGGGTGGCGGTCGGTCGCTGGGGTGATAGACCCACGGCCAGTCTTCGGCGCGTTCGCAGCAGCCTTTGCGAACCGGATTCATCAGGATGTAGCTCTGTTTCTCCATCTCCTCATGTTGATTGCGCAACCGATGGTCGAAGAAGTCCCGCTGCCAGGCGATGCCTTGTTTGCGGGCGAGGAACTCCTTCCAGTTGGTCAGGATGGTCCTCATGCCCGGTGTGGGTGGGAAGGCGATGATGGCATGCAGGTGATCGGGCATGAGCAGCATCAGGCGGCAGTGCCAGAGAAGGCGGTCATGGTTGTAGCGTGCAGCGGCGAGGACGGCGTCCCCCACCCCGGCGCGGGCGAGGTAGTTCTGGCCGCGCGGCTCACAGTTGATGGTGATGAAGAAGAAACTCCCGTCTGGAACCCATTGTGGAATCTGATGGGGTAGGCATTGGCGGATGGGCAGGTCCATGAGGAGAAGCTAGCGGATGAATCGGCTTCACAGCAAGGCAGGTAGGGCGCGTCTGTCCCAGCGCACCGGTTGGGTGTCCGGATGGTTCAACGGCGCGCTGGGGACAGACGCGCCCTACCTTGATGCGACTTACGCCCGGCGCTCTTTGATGCTCTGCACGATGTCCGCCACCACCTGCGCCGTGGGCTTTGCGCCTTGGGGGCCGCCGGTGTGCAGGCGCACGCTCACGTTGCCGGCTTCGAGGTCGCGCGGGCCGAGGACGAGCATGGTGTGGACGCGCGCGTGCTCGGCGTTGGCGATCTTCGCCTTGATGGGTTCGTTGGTGAAGTCGCCGGTCACGCGGACGAAGTTCTGGCGCAGCTCGTGGACCAGCGCTTTTCCGGCGTCGAGGAGCGGGGCGTCGTCGCCGAGGGTGATGACGCGGACCTGATCGGGGGCGAGCCAGAGCGGGAAGTTGCCGGCGTAGTGCTCGATGAGGAAGCCGATGAAGCGCTCGTGCGTGCCCAGCGGCGCGCGATGGATGCACAGCGGCGTCTTGTCCGTGTTGTCGCGGTCGCGGTAGGTGAGGCCGAACTTGGCGGGCACGGCGAAGTCCACCTGGTTCGTCGCGATGGTGAACTCGCGGCCGATGGCGCTCCACACCTGCACGTCAATCTTCGGGCCGTAGAAGGCGGCCTCGTTCGCCACTTCCACGAAGTTGATGCCGCTCTCGACCAACACGCGGCGCACCATGTCCTCGGTCTGCTTCCACAGCTCGGGTTCGTTGACGTATTTCTTGCCCAGCCCTTCCGGCGACGAGGTGCTGAAGCGCATCTGGTATTTGCCCAGGCCGAAAATCTTGAAGTATTTGAGATACATCTCGTTCACGGCGCGGAACTCGTCGGCGAACTGCTCGGGGGTGCAGTAGATGTGCGCGTCGTTCATGTTCATCGCGCGCACGCGCATGAGGCCGAAGAGTTCGCCGGACTGCTCGTAGCGGTAGCAGGTGCCGTATTCGGCGAGCCGGAGCGGGAGGTCGCGGTAACTGCGCGGTTCCGCCGCAAAGATGCGGTGGTGGTGCGGGCAGTTCATCGCCTTGAGGTAGTAGCGGGACAAACCGCGAATTTTGTCCAAATCTTCGCGGAGTTGGACTTTGAATTGTTCAATCGGCGTGCGGCTATCTCGCCACTCAACTTCTGGTGCAGCAATCTTGAAGCGCCCCCAGACTAGACCGTCGTTAATCTGCTCGCGGTCATTCAACAATTGCTCGATGACCGAGATTTGGCCGGCGGAATCGTTGTCTTTGTCCATTTCCATCGGCGGAAACATCGACTCCGCGTAGTAAGGCAGGTGCCCCGAGGTTTTATACATCCGTTCGCGGGCCAGATGCGGCGTCTTCACGCGCACGTAGCCGGCTTGAAACTCCGTTTCCTTCGCCAGCTTCTCCAGCTCTTCGAGGATGGCCCCGCCCTTGGGCAGCCACAGCGGCAGGCCCGGCCCGGTGAAGTCCGCGTCGAACGCGAAGAGGTTCATCTCCGCGCCAATCTTGCGGTGGTCGCGGCGCTTGGCCTCCTCCTGGAGCTTGAGCCACTCCTCGAGCGCGGTCTTGTTCTTGAAGGCCGTGCCGTAGATGCGCTGGAGCTGCGGGCCTTTCTCGTCGCCCTTGTAGTAGGCGGCGGCCACGGTGGTGAGCTTGAACGCGCCGATGTTGCCGGTGCGCATCACGTGCGGCCCGGCGCAGAGGTCAATGAAGTCGCCGTTCTTGAAGTAGGAAATCGCCTCGCCCTCGGGGATGTTCTTGAGCAGGTCCAGCTTGAACTTGCTGGCGTTGCCGGGCCGCTCGGCGAGGCCGCCGAGGCGTCCGCTTTGCGCGTCGGCGATGGCCTGCTCGCGCGTGACGGTGAGCTTCTCGAAGACGTTGTTGGCCTTGATCTCCTTCTTCATCTCCTCCTCGAGCTTGGCGAAGTCCTCGGGAGAGATGCGGTGCGAGCATTCGAGGTCGTAGTAAAAGCCGTTCTCGACCGGCGGCCCGTAGGCGAACTGGGCGTCCGGCCACAGGCGCAGGATGGCGGTGGCCAGGACGTGGGCGCACGAGTGCCGGATGCGCTCCAGCTCGGTCATCTTGGCGCGGTCGTCGAGCGTCTTGCGCTCGGGGTTCGGAGCGGGTGTGGCGGCGGGTGTGGCTACGGGCTGGTTCGGATCTTGGTTGTCCATTTGGGAGAGTGTTCAGTTTTCAGTGTTCAGTAATCAGTGAGGGCAGCGTTGAGTCGGGCGCGACTGAACACTGGATACTGAACACTGATTACTGTTTCGCTTCGCATAAAGAAAAACGCCTCGACCAAACAGTGCGAGGCGTCGGCGTCCACGGGTTGTTCGTGGACGCTAGATCGTAGTTGTGGTGTTCCGGCGGAACATGGGCGGACGTTAGGAAAGGCGGCGGGGTTTGGCAATAGTGGGGAAGTTGCGGGGAGGTTGAGAGTTGGGGAGTTGAGAGTTGAGAGTCGCGCTCGGCCTTCGTTGGTTTCTCTCAACTTTCAACTTTCAACTCTCAACTGCTTGCCCCCCCTGCTACGCTGCGCGCGTGAAGTTGTCGGTCAAAAGCGATTATGCAATGCGCGCCGTGCTGGACCTGGCGCGGTCGCACCCGTCAGGAGCAGCGCAGCGCGTCGAGGACATCGCGGCCCGGCACGGCATCCCGTCGAACTACCTCGTCCAAATCCTCCTCGAACTGAAGTCGCGCGGGCTCGTGAAGAGCGTGCGCGGCAAGAAGGGCGGCTACCAGTTGGCCAAGCCGCCGGCGGAGATCACCTTCGGCGACGTGCTGCGGGCCGTGCAGGGCGAGGTGTTCGACACACCCGCGCTGTCGAACGGCAAGTGTCCGCCGGAGTTGCATCGCGCATGGACCCGACTTAAAACTGCCGCCGAGAGCGCCGCCGACGCGGTTAACTTCCAGCAACTGGTCGAGGAAGGCGCGGAGAAGGAACGGATGTTTTACATCTGATGACCGGTTCCCGTGCCAGCGGCGGCTCCGGTTTTGCCTGACAATTCTTTGCCTGCCATGTCTGCCAGTGCTGATAAAAGCGACCGGGTCCGCGTTGACGGAAAGTTCTTCCGACTCGGTGAGAAGAAGTTTTACGCGAAGGGCGTGACCTATGGGCCGTTCGCGCCGGGCGAGGACAAGTCGCACTTCCCACCACGCGCGCATTTGGAACGCGACTTCCTCCAGATTCGCGAGCTGGGCGCGAACACACTGCGTGTTTACACGATTCCCCCGCGCTGGCTGCTCGATCTCGCGCACACGCACGGCCTCAAAGTGCTCGTGGACGTGCCGTGGTGGAAGAACGGCTGCTTCCTCGACAGCGCCGAGACGCGCGCCATCGCGCGCAAAGCCGTCTCCGACGCCGTCGCCGCGTGCGCGCATCATCCGGCGGTCTTCGCCTTCAGCGTGGTGAACGAAATCCCGCCCGACCTCGTGCGCTGGAGCGGCGCGGAGAAGGTTGCAGAGTTCATCGACGAACTGGTTGCCGTCGCGAAGGAGGTGGACCCCGAGTGCCTCTGCACGTTCGCGAACTTTCCGCCCACCGAGTTCCTCCAGCCGCGCAACCTCGATTTCTTCACGTTCAACGTCTATCTCCACCACCAGAAGCCGTTCGACAATTACCTCGCGCGGCTCCAGATGATTGCGGACACGAAGCCGCTGCTGCTGGGCGAATTCGGCGTGGACTCGGTGCGCGAGGGCGAGCCGGCGAAGTGCGAGATGCTGCGGTGGCAGATGGAGACGGCCTTCAACTGCGGTGTCGCGGGCGCGGTGGTCTTCGCCTTCACCGACGACTGGTGGAAGGACGGGCGCCAAGTAACCGACTGGCACTTCGGCGTCGTCACGCGCGAGCGGCTGCCGAAGGACTCCTTTGCCGTAGTGCGCGACGCGTTCAAGACAGCGCCGCACTTCCCCCTGCCCCGCTGGCCGAAAGTCAGCGTCGTGGTCGCGAGCTACAACGGCGGCAAGACGCTCCCCGCGTGCCTCACGTCCCTGGAGCGGCTCAACTATCCGAACTACGAAGTCATCCTCGTGGACGACGGCTCGACGGATGACACTCCGGAGATCGCGGAGCGGTATCGGATGGAGCTGGATGACCGCACCCAGACCACCGCAGCTTCCGGCCGACTCTCAACTCTCAACTCTCAACTCTCAACCTCCGCCCGCCCGCGCTTCCGCTGCATCCGGCAAGTCAACCTCGGCCTCTCCGTCGCGCGCAACACGGGCATCCACGCGTCCGAGGGCGAGATCGTCGCGTTCACGGACTCCGACTGCCGCGCGGATGAGGACTGGCTGCATTACCTCGTCGGCGATTTGTTGCGCAGCGATTTCCAAGGCATCGGCGGGCATAACTTCCTCCCGCCCGAGGACGGCTGGATTCCCGCTGCTGTGATGGCTTCGCCCGGCGGTCCCGCGCACGTCATGCTCACCGACCGCCTCGCCGAGCACATACCCGGCTGCAACATGGCGTTCTACAAGTGGGCGCTCGACGAGATCAGCGGCTTCGACCCGATCTATCGCAAGGCCGGCGACGATGTGGACGTGTGCTGGCGGCTGCAACAACGCGGCTACAAGATCGGCTTCAGCCCCGCCGGCTTCGTCTGGCATTACCGCCGCGCGACGGTAAACGCTTACCTGAAACAACAGCGCGGCTACGGCGAGGCCGAGGCGTTGCTCGTCCGCAAGCACCCGGAGTATTTCAACGACATCGGCAGCAGCATCTGGCGCGGACGCATCTACACGGCGGCAAAGATCGGCGTCGTAACGCGCTCGCCCATCATCTACCACGGCGTCTTTGGCAGCGCGTTCTTCCAGTCCATCTATGCGCCGTCGCCCTCGATGTTCCTGATGCTCATGACGAGCCTCGAATGGCACGTGCTCGTCACGCTGCCGTTGATGACGCTCGGCGTCGCTGGCGCGGGCGTGAAGTTTCCGCTGCTGCTGCCGTTGAGCATCGCGAGCCTGCTCGCGTCGCTGGCCCTGTGCATTGTCGCAGGTAAGCAGGCGGAGATCCCCAAGGCCAAGCGCACTTTCTGGTCGCGGCCGCTCGTGGCGTGGCTCTTCCTCGTGCAGCCCATCGTGCGTGGCTGGGCGCGCTATTCCGAGCGGCTGATGCTTGAGCAGACGCCGCTGTCCGCGCACGAGACGCTCGACACGCTCGACCTCAAGCGCCGCCGCGAGGATCGGTTCGAGATGGCCGGCTACTGGGCGGATTATCCGGTGGACCGGATGGAATTCCTCGGCGCGATTCTCCGCGAACTGGACAAGCAGGGCTGGCAGAACAAGACCGACAACGGCTGGAGCGAGTTCGACGTGGAAATCTACGGCAGCCGCTGGAGCCGCCTGCAACTCATCACCGCCACCGAGCATCACCGAGGTGGCAAGCAGCTCTTCCGCTGCCGCATGAACACCGGCTGGAGCCTGCTTGGCCGGATGACCTTCTGGGTGGCGTTCGGCCTGACGCTGATGATTTCGACCACCGCAGGACAAATCCTTCCCTGGTGGCTACAGCTCATCTGGGTGCTGCCAATCTGGCTCGGCTGGATGCTGCAAACGCAACAGCGTGATTTCCGTCGCATCCTCACTGTGCTGCTGGATGAAGTCGCGGCGAAGTTCCACCTGACGAGGGTGGAAAAGCAGTCTTAGTTGGCCCTCAGCAACTCGTCGGCACTTCCTGCAAGACCTCGACGCAGTGGGGAATCGCGCCGACCACGAAGCTCAGGCACTCCACCGCGCCGTTGGGCTTGCCTGGCAGGCAGATGACGAGCGCGTTGTCCACGACTGCCGCGAGGTTGCGGGAGAGGATGGCGTTCTTGGTGATCTTCAAGGACTCCATCCGCATCGCTTCGCCAAAGCCCGGCAGCTCGCGAACTGAAATCTCCCGCACCGCCTCCGGCGTCACGTCGCGCAGCGCCACGCCCGTGCCGCCCGTCGTAAGCACCAGCGAGCAACCGCGCGTGATGTGTTCGCGGATGGCGCGCTGGATGTCCCGCTTCTCGTCCGGCACGAGCGCGTCGGCCAAGACCTTCCAGCCGTAGCCCTCCGCCGCCTTCTTGAGCGCCGGTCCTCCGAGGTCGTCGTAAAGCCCCTTCGAGGCGCGATCTGAGATGGTGATGATGCCGACTTGAATTTGCATGGTTGAGTTTTAACGCAAAGCCGCAAGGACGCAAAGCCACGAGTGCCGTGTGCCGAGTGCCGGCCTGGCCATGCCTTCAACGGCGGTTGCAAACCGCCGGCACGCGCTCACTCCTCCGGATCAGGCTTCAGCACTTTCGGCAGCACGCGCGCGGCCCAGAGCAGCACGCCGCCGCACCAGCACACCGCAGCGTAGATGTAGTGCGACGCCATCGTGCTGGGAACGACGTCACCGCTCAGCCGGTTCAGCACGCCGAGCAGCATGAATGCCGCCGCGACGGTGAGCGGCGCGTTGAAGCGCTCCAGTTGCGCGCGCTCGCCGCTGTGGCCGAAGACCACGCGCGTCGCCACACCCAATGTGATGAGGCTGAAGCCACTGATGAGCTCGATGTGCGACATCGCCACACGCCAGCCCGGCAGCCATCCCGACGCGAGCACGCCCATCGGCACGCACGCGAGGCCCAGGACGAGCAGCCATTGAACGCCATCCCACGTCCAGCGCAGCCGCTCCAACGGCAGCTCGTGCCAGAGGTAGCCCACGATGATCGCGGCACGCAGCGTGACCGCGACGCGGGGCCAGCCGGTGGCTTCAAGCAAGTAAGTGGCGAGCAGGAGCGCAGCAGTAGCACCGGCAAACTGCGCGGCCTCCCGCCATTCCGGCGTCTCGGTGGAGGAAGTTGGAAACTCCCGTCTCAGGCCCAGCCCAAGAAATCTTGGCAGCAGAAATCCTCCCGCCCCGAGCACGCAGAGTAGCACGAACGCGTGGTAGCTCAGCAGCCGCGTCAGCAACTCCAGCTCCGGCGGAAACTCCCAGCGTCGCGCCGCGAGATGCAGCGCCGTCCCGACGAGTCCGCAGCCGAAGGCCAGTCCCACCAGCACGAAAGTCGGCGGCGGCAGGTCGCGCTTCGCGTGACAACGGCCCTTGAGCAGCGCGAACCACAGCGCCAGTTCGAGCGCAAAGAGCGCGTCGCCCAAAACGAGTTGTCCAGCAGTCTGCGCCGCGACATTGGCCACGTAGAGCGCCAGAAGCCCGAACGCCTCAGCAGCCCGCAGCGGCGCGACTTCCAGCAGCCGTGGCATGGACGTGCCGAGGAAGCCGAACATGAATCCGCCGAAGAAACCCTGCACCATCAGGCGCGCGTGCGCGGGACCGGGATAGTTGTCCGTCCAGCCCAGCAGCATCGGCACCCAGAGCAGGACGCCGACCAGTCCCGCGAGAGTCGCGGCCGGGAAGAACAAGCGGAACGGCTCGCGATGCAAGTCGGCGAAGTTGAGACGCTCGCGTGGCGGCATGGCGGGGTCACGTTGGCGCAGGCGTCGAGGACAACGCAATGGCGTCGCGGGCGGACTGGTGAAGGCTGGTGCAGGCACGACCCTGCCAGACTCACCGAGCGCGGCAGTCGGCTCTCACCATGAGTTGGCCGGAAGTCGCTCTCGCTTGCCGCTCAGTGCCGAAAGTGGCGCGTGCCGGTGAAGACCATCGCCACGCCGCGCGCATCGGCGGCGGCGATGACCTCGGGGTCTTTCACGGAGCCGCCTGGTTGAATCGCGGCGGTCGCCCCGGCTTCGGCGGCAGCGATGAGGCCGTCAGGGAACGGGAAGAACGCGTCGCTGCACACCACGCTGCCAGCGAGCGGAAGCTTGGCCTCGCCCGCCTTCCACACGGCGATGCGGCTGCTGTCCACGCGGCTCATCTGGCCCGCGCCGACGCCGAGCGTGCGGTCGGGGCCGCTGTAGAGAATCGCGTTGCTCTTGAGATGCTTCACGACGCGCCAGCCGAAGAGCATGGCCTTCAACTCGGCTTCACTCGGCGCGCGCTTCGTCACGACCTTGAGATCGGCGGCGGTCGTGAGCTTCAGGTCACGTTGCTGGAGCAGGAACGACTCGGCCCCAACGCTGCGCACGTCCCACGGCGCGGCGGTGGCGGGGTTCTTGAGGATTTGCAGGAGGCGAAGGTTCTTCTTCTTGGTCAGCACTGCGAGCGCCTCGTCCGTGAAGGCAGGCGCGACGATCACCTCGCTGAAAATCTCCGCGATGGCTTCGGCGCACGGGCCGTCAAGCGGATGATTCACGGCGATGATGCCGCCGAACGGAGCCTGCTTGTCCGTGGCGAACGCCTTGTCCCACGCCTCGCGTAGCGTTGTCCCCTGCCCTACCCCGCACGGGTTCGTGTGTTTGAGGATGGCGAGCGTCGCGGCATCGCCGGTGAACTCCGCGATGAGCGCGGTGGCGGCGGTGAGGTCGAGGATGTTGTTGTAGGAAAGTTCCTTGCCATGGAGCTGCTTGAAGTAGTCGGCGAACTTGCCGTAGAGCGCGGCCTGCTGGTGCGGGTTCTCGCCGTAGCGCAACGGCTGCACGAGCGGCGCGGAGACGATGAGCGTCTTCGGCAAGCTGACCGCTGACGGCTGTTCGCTGAACGCCTTCTCCAAGTGCGCGGCAATCGCGGCGTCGTAGGCGGCGGTGCGGGCATAGACCTTCGCGGCCAGCTTGCGACGCAGTTCCAGCGTCGTGTCGCCCGTTGCCTGCACGAGCGCGGCGACTTCCTCGTAGTCCTTCGGGTCCACAATCACCGTGACGTGGTCGTGGTTCTTCGCCGCGCTGCGGAGCATCGAGGGGCCGCCGATGTCTATGTTCTCAATGGCGTCGTGGAGCGAGACGTTCGGCTTCGCGACGGTGGCCTCGAACGGGTAGAGGTTCACGACCACGAGGTCAATCGGCGAGATGCCGTGCTGCTTCACCGCCCACTCATGCTCGGCGTTGCCGCGGATGTAGAGCAGTCCGCCATGGACTTTCGGGTGCAGCGTTTTCACCCGGCCGTCGAGCATCTCGGGGAAGCCGGTGTGCTCGGAGATGTCCTTCACCACGAGGCCAGCGTCGCGCAGCGCTTTGGCCGTGCCGCCTGTGGAAATGAGTTCCACGCCAGCGTCGGCGAGAGTTTTGGCGAACGGGACGAGACCGGCCTTGTCGGAAACGGAGAGCAGCGCGCGTTGAATCTTTGCCATAAAGAGGCGGCGAAAATCCCCGGCGCAACGCGGCGCGTCAATCGCGCAATTGGAACTGCAAGGTTGGGCGCGTCTGTCCCAACGCGTCGATTTGGCATCCGAACAGTCTGGCGGCGCGCTGGGGACAGACGCGCCCTACCTCATGCCGTCAGCGCCTTCGCCAGTGCGGCGAGTTGCGCCTGCGTGTGCTCGCTGCTCACCACGAAACGGAAGTATCCGCCCTCCGGCCCGCCGGGATACCGGATGAACGGCGGATGAATCCCAGACGCCAACAGCCGCCGCTTGAGCCGATCCGCTTCCTTCGGCGACTCAGGAATCACTGGCACAATGGGACCGGGCATGTCCGACAACTCCATCCCGCCCGCGCGCAGTTGCTCCTTCAGCCACGCCGCGTTCGCGTGCAAGCCCGCCTGCAAACTCGGATTCGCGCGGAAGATCCGCAGCGACTCCAACGCCCCGGCCGCCAGCGGCAGTGGCACGGGAGTCGCGCCGGTGAAGCACCGACTCTTCGTCAGCACGGCATCCGCCACCGCACGCGAGCCGACGATGGCCCCGCCAAACGCACCGAACGCCTTGCTCAACGTCACCGTCTGGATCACCCGCGCATCCCGCACGCCACAGTGCGACGGCGTCCCCTGCCCTGCACGACCCAGCACGCCCGCGCCGTGCGCGTCGTCCACAAGCAGCGCGGCATTCGCCGGCAACACCGCGAGATACTCCGCGAGCGGTGCGACCGACCCATCGTGGGCGAACATCCCGTCCGTGAAGACAATGGGCCGCGCGCCCTTGCCCAGCCCGCGCAACTGCCGCGTGAAATCCGCCACATCGCGATGCGCGAACGCAACGACCGTTGCCCCGAGCAACACCGCCGCATCCGCCACGCTCGTGTGCGACCGCGCGTCGAGCAGCACGTGCGTGAACTCGCCCCGGAGCGCCTGGGCAACGGCGAGGTTTGTCATGTAGCCGTTGTCCAAAAGGACTGCGCGCTCCGCTTGGAAAAACTGCGCCAGCTCGCGCTCCAGCCGTTCGTAGAGCGCGTGGTTCCCGGTCGTCTTGCGCGACGACGCCACGTTCAGCCCGAACTCCTTCAACCCGCGCCGCACCGCCGCGAGCACACGCGGATCGCTGGCGAGGCGGAAGTAATCGCAGCCCGCGAAGTAGATCAGCCGCCGCCCGCGCGACCGGACGAAGACCCTGTCAACCTGCTGCAACGGTTCGGCGGTGTGATTCATGGGCGGCCGTTTGTAGCGAAGAAGGGAACGCGTGTCCAACGCGAGCGCCGCGATGCGCTTACTCCTTGCCCCTGCGATCCTGCGCACGCTTGCGGGCGAGGCGGAGGGCTTCGAGCTGGCTGGTGGGGCCAGCGGGAGACTCGGCTGGCGGCGCGGATTGCCCAACGGGCAGGTCGGCCCGACCGGGCGTGGTAGGGATGCGCTGCTGCGCGTCAGCTTTTGGCTTCTGCTGGCGTCGCCATACGATGAAGTCGAGGGCGGAGGGCTTTTTCCTGGTAGCAGCCGCGGTAACGAGGCTCTCGCTTTGGCTTTGTTCGAGTTCAATTGGAGCCTCCTTACGTCGGCTGCTACCGAGCCAGCCTGTGCGGCGCTCGAAGATTTCGGCGAGATAGACGAGCAGCGCGAAGATGACCAGCCAGACGGCGAGGTCCACGAACTGCGGTTTGCTGGGGAGGGATTTCCAGATGCCGGGCAGGTCGACGCGCGCCTCGCCGCTAGTGGTGGCGCTGAGTTTCTCCAAGGTGACGCGGCCGCGGCCGGCTTGCTCGGGCGCGAACTCGGGGGAGTAAAGCAGGCAGACGGGCGGGAGGCTCACGGGATTGAGGCCAGGGATTTCCACTGTGTTCAGCGCGGTCTCACGGCCGCGAATGGAGACGACGGCTTCGAGCAGGTCAGCGGATTTCCACTGCATCGGGAGATTGAGCTTGGCGGGTGGCGCGCCGGGCAGACCGTGAAGAACTTTGACGCGCGGCGGCGTGGCGAAGGGCTCGTTGGTGCGCTCGGGGTCGAGGTGGAGCTGCACGAAACACGCGCCGTCGCGGACTTCCTGCGTGAGCAACATGTTTTCCGGCAGCGTGGGCTGCTCGCCGGCGGTCCAACGCGCGAGCGTTGCGTGGAAGTCGCCGACGCTCGGCCACTTCGCAAGGTCGCCGGCATACTTGCCATCCGCCTCGCCCGTGAATGCGAGCGCGCGTCCGCTGCCAACCTGCCACGCGGCCACGATGGGCGCGGCGTATTCGTCGGTCGTGACGAGCGCGAGGTTTGCCTCGGGCTTGAGATAGGTGAGGTTGTAGCCGCCGAGCGCGGGCGGCTGCCAATCGCCCTGCCCACCGAGCGTGCTGAAGCCGCCAGTGACCTTCAGCGGCGTGCTGTCCTCGATGAAGGTGCTGCGCGCGACGGTGAAGGTGTCCTGCGCGAAGATGCGCGGGAATTCCTCGGGCGAGTTGCTGAAGTAGATTTGCCCGCCGCCCTTCGCCGCGATGTCCTTGAGCAAGTTCGCATCCACATCCGCCTCCGTGCCCATGCCGATGACGCTCACGGTGATGCCGGCCTCGCGGACTTTGGCGAGCAACGCGACGTAAGCCCCGGGCACCTCCGAGTCGGCGGCGTCGGCGAAGAGGATGATGTGCTTCGTCTCTGCCTTGGCCTTCATCACCATCTGCGACGCGGCGGCCAGCGCTTCGTAGATGAAGATGCCGCCGCCCATGCTCTCGATGCTCAGGATGCGCTGCCGCTGACTGCGCACGGCGTCCACCGGCGCGAGGTCCACCATCGTGTGCGCGGTCGAGTCCACGGCAATGACGCCCAACTCATCGGTCGGGCCGAGGAGGTCGAGCACTTGCACGGTGCCGATGTTGGCGAGGTCAATTTTCTTTTTGCCGCCACCGGCGGGCGCGGACATCGAGCCGGAGCGGTCGAGTGCGACGACGATTGCCAGTTGCAACTTGCGATGCTCCTTCCGCATCTCCATCGAGATGGGCAGCACGCGGTCGAGCGGCGAACCGAAGTAACCGCCCGGCCCGTAGGACTTCCGCCCGCCGGTAATCATCAACCCGCTGCCGGTCGTCTCCACCCACGCAGAAAGCATCTCCATTCCCGAGCTGCCGACCTGGCTGGCCATGACGTTCTCCAGCACGACGGCGGAGTAGCGCGAGAGTTCCTCCAACGTCCACCGCGTCTCGGCGGGCGTGCGCGCGTCGAGGTCCACGCGGCCTTTGCGGAGAAGCTGCGCGTAGGCGGAGTCGGCGGTGGGCGAAAGGACGAGGATGGGCTTCGGCCCGCGCAC
>JBEBFV010000107.1:0-14997 GCA_040081795.1 Limisphaerales bacterium
AGGTCGCGGTGGTTTTCTTGGGTGCGTTCATTGTGCGTTCTGCAATTCGGCAATCTGCTGGCGGACGCTCAAGCCCAGCGCCCAGCCCAGGTGCGTGAGATCCTGCCGCTGGCGAATCTTTGCGCCGCCCTCGGTCGTGTCGAAGATGAACTTCACGCGCTGGTAGCCACGCCCGTGATGGCCGAGCGCCGCGATGTCCGCAGAATAAACGTAGCTGCGACCCGTGATGAAGGGGCCGAGCTGGTCGGCCACCTGCGCGTCGAGCGCGTCCTTCACCCAAGCGATGGAATGCTGCTCGGTCTGTCCAGTGCGTGCGGCGATGAGTGCGTCGGCCTTCTCCGCGTCCATGCCGGGGAGGCATGCCAGCACCGTGGCGGTGGCCGTGTTCACGTTGACGAGGCCCTCGATGACCGAGTTGGTGGACACGGTAAGGTCGGCCTCGATGAGCGCGAAGTCCTCCGCCCTGAGTCCGCTGCGGGTGTAGAACTGAAGCACGCTGTTGTTCGTGACGGCGGGCTGCGCGGGCTGGCCACCGGGTTGACCGGGTTGGCCGCCCGGCTGGCCGGGTTGCCCGCCGCCGCCCTGGCCGCTGGGGAAACGCGCCAGCACCTGGTCAACGGTCTGGCTGCTGATGCCCGCCTCGGTCATCAACGTGCGCAGGCCGTTCTGGTCCACCTCGGCGACGTTCACCTTCAACTGGCCGTTGGTCCTCATGTTCGACTGCTTGCTGTGGATGGTCACGTAGGCCAGCACGCCACGGTTGAGCACCCCGTCGTGGTTGTCGTTCGGCAAGGTGACGTCCTCGTCGTTCTCGTTGTTGTCGAGGATCGCGTTCATGTTCGCGTCCTCGTCGTAGAGGATGTCGTAGGTGAAGCCCGAGACGAGCCGCAGCTCCTCAATGCTCTCGAAGGGTGCGTTCTTGCAGCGGTAAGGCGGGTTGAGCCTGCCGTAAATCTCGTCCTCCGCGCCGTTCTCGGACGGGTCGCTGTCCGCATCGCGCCAGTCCACGACTGCGGCGGCAAGCTCGGCGGTCATGCGCGGCAGCTTGGCGAGCATCGCGGCGGTGGCGGTGTTGAGGTTGAGTTTCGCGCCCTCGTCCACGAGACCGAACGTCACATCAAGGTCGTCCTCCTCGTCGAGCGGCTGGCCGATGAGCCAGAAGCGCGCTGTGCCGACCAATACGGCCTCGACCTTCAGCGTGGCCGGGTCAGGCGGAAGGCCGGGTTCGGTGACGTTCGCCAGCGCGTTGCTGATGTAACGCGCCGCGCCCGCGATGGCCTGCTCGGACTCAAGCGCGGCGACGCGGTTGTCGGCGGCGCGCAGTTCCAGCGAGGAGGAGTTCGCGAAGTAGATCGCGAGACTGACGAGGCCGAAGGCAACCCAGAGAACGATGATGAGGACGGAGGCCCGCTCGGCGGTGCCGTGCCGGCGACTTGGAGTCGCCGTCTGCGATGCCGGCACGCTCGAAACGGCTCCGGGCGGTCCACCCGCAACGCGGCGGTTGCAACCCGCCGGCACGGGGGCGGACGCGCAGCAGCGCGTCCCTACCAGGTTTTGCGGAAGCCTCATTGCCCACCTCCGCTGCTCTGTGCCGTCGTGTTCGTGCTGGCCTCAACGGTGAGCGGCACGACCAGCTCAATCGGCGGCTGCTGGCTGGCGCGGTCTTCGGACGCCATCTGCAACTGCACCTTGATCGCGCGCGGCAGCTTCTTCGTCTCGTCCGCCGTGGAGTCCCACGTCTCCTGCCAGTCCGTGCCGTCGTAGAAGAAGAACAGCACGTCGGCAACATCCGTGAGAAGCAGTTGCTCGACCGGCTCCTCCTCGATGCTGCCGGAAGGAAGCAGGTTGCGCGTGACGGCGCGGACGAGGTCTTTGCCCAGCGCATTGCGGTTCGTGGAGTCCACGAGCAGGTAGGCGACCTTCTGCACGTTGGGCCACGGCGACTCGGAGTCGAGCAGGCCGGAGAGCGTGTAGAAATCCGGGCTGACCTGCGCGGACTGGCCGCTCATGCCACCCGTCGCGCCGGCGAGCGAACCGAACTGCGGCTGGCTGCCACTGGTCCCGGTGGGCGAGGATTGCAGCTCGCCGATGAGCTTCGTCGAGTTGGTGGAGGGCGGCGCGATGCTTGCAAGGTCGCGCTTGAGAATGGTGAGCGCCTGCGTGAGCGGAAGGGATTTTTCCAGCGAGGCGGCGGAGCGGTTGCGCAGCTTCAGGCCGCTGTAGAACACACCGTTGATGGCAGCCAGCACGATGGCGAAGGCGACGACTGCGATGAGGAGTTCAAGCAGGGTGAAGGCGGAGCGTGATGCGTGATGCGTGATGCGTGAGTTCGCCCGAATGCTCTCGAACCGCTGCACGCAACACGCAGCACGCAGCACGCAGCCGCTCTGGTCGAGGCCAGCCACAAGTTCAGTTTTGGCGCACGTCACCTTCATAGCGTCGCCGCCTCCATCAGCGTGCTCACCGACACCTCGTATTCCCTGCCCTGCACAAAATACACCACCCGCACCGTCGTCTCCTGCAACGCGGCGTCCTCGGCCCACGCGACGGACTGGACGGTCCACTGGAATTCATGCTGGCCCTCGACGATCGAGCCGCTGTCATTGCCGCCCGGGCCCGAACCCGTGATCGCCATCTCGCTCAGGACGCGGTCGGCCACGCGCGCGGCCACGGATTTCCGCTCGCCCACCTGCCCGGCGAGGCTCGCGATGCGCAAGCCCTCCAGCGCCACCGGGATGACGATGGCCATGAACAGCAGCGCCGCCAGCACCTCGGCCAGCGTGAACGCGGCGCGGGCGCGCTTAACGCTGTGGCTGGATGGTGCGAATCTCATAGTTCAAACGCGTGGGGCTTTGGGCAATGGCGATGGCGTCGCCCTCGGCGGATTCGTCCGCGCCGCGCTGGCGCAGGATGATGGCGGCGGGGCTTTTGCTGCCGATGAACCCATCGGAGTAGAAGCGGATGATCTTGATCGGATTGCCGTTGGCGGAAACGTCCGTGGGATTGGCGAGGTCGGTGCCGTCGTCTGGATTCTCTTCGCCGGAAGCCTTTTTCGCCGGGGCGGCGGTGACTTCGAAGCTGAGGTCCTCGGGCAGCTTGTATTCCACGCGCTTGGTGTCGCTCTCCAGAAAGCCCGCCTGCGCGCGGAGACCGTAGAGCTTCTGCGCAGTGTCCACGTAAAGCTCGGTGGGAATGCCCTCGGCCACCGAGCGGCTCGCGCCGTAGCGCGTGAGCGAGAGGAACCGGCGCGCCTCGGAGTCCAGGTCGCGGCCTTTGAAGAAGCCTTTCAAGGACGGCATCGAGACGCCCACCACGATGGTGATGAGCGCCATCACGAGGATAAGCTCGATGAGGGTGAAGGCGCGGCGGGAAGCGGAGAACACCCAACGTCCAACGCCCAACGTCGAACGTCCAAAGCACGCGCTTTGAACGTTGAGCGTTGGACGTTGAGCGTTGGACGCTTGGAACTTCATCCCCGGTTCCTTACTTGGCCTTTGACCAGTTGGTCACGTCGTCCTCGGTGCCTTCGCGGCCATCCGCGCCGAGGGAGTAGAGATCGTAGCTGCTCGGGTTGTTGCGGCCCGGGCTGACATAAACGTAGGGACGGCCCCACGGGTCCATCGGCACGTCTTTCATGTAGGGGCCTTTCCAGCCCGTCGCCTCGCGCGGGGCCTGCACGAGGTCCATCAAGCCCTCGCTCCCTTTGGGATAACCGCCGGTGTCCACCTCGAAGGCGTCCAGCGCGGTGCTGAAGCCGGCGATCTGGGTCTTGGCGGCGGTCTCCCGCGCCTGTTCGGTGCGCCCCGAGAACTTCGGGACAACGATGGCGGCGAGGATGCCGAGGATGACCAGCACGAGCAGCAGCTCGATGAGCGTGAAGCCGCGCGCGGCATAGTTCCGGGTTTGGAGTTTCGGGTTTCGGGTTTCAGTGATGCGGATGTTCATGGTGTTTGAGAGTTGAGAGTTGGCGGTTACTTGGCGATGTCGTCGTCAGTTCCTTCGCGGCCGTCAGGGCCGGCGGAGGCAAGGTCGTAGGTCACCGGGTGTTTGACTCCCGGGCAGACATAGGCGTAGGCGTGCTTCCATGGGTCAACTGGAACTTCATCAACGTCCATGTAAGGCCCCTTCCAGCCCTGGGCATCGTTGGGCTGCTCGATCAACGCCCGCAACCCATCGCCGCTTTTGGGATAACTGCCCATGTCAATTTCATAGGCCGAGAGTGCTCCCTTGAATGTGGCGATTTGCGCCTTGGCAGCCATTACCTTCGCCATTTCGACCTTGCCCCCATAGTGCGGCACCACGATGGCCGCGAGGATGCCAAGGATGACCAGGACAAGCAGCAGTTCAACTAGGGTGAAGCCGTGCGACCGAGGACTTAGTGAGGTGTGCAGTTTCATATGCTGAAGGGTTACTTGATGTGTTCTTGCAGCGTGAAGATCGGGATGACCATGCCGATGAAGATGGTGCCGATGAACGCGGCGATGACGAAGAGCATCAACGGCTCGGCCATCGCCACCGCTGTCTTCAACTGCCGGTCCAGATCGCCCTCCGTCACGTTGGCGATGCGGATGAGCTCGCCGTCGAGCTTGCCGCTCTCCTCCGCAACGGAAATCATTTCCAGCGTCGAGCCGCTGAAGAGCACGCGGCAGTCACCGAGGCTCGGGCCGAGCGCCTTTCCCTCCTTCACGCGGTCAATCGAGTGCGCCACGGCGTCCACGAGAATCTGGTTGCCGATGGAGCGGCGCGCGACGTTCAGGCAGGCGATGAGCGGCACGCCCGCGCCCAGCAGCGTGCCCAGCATCCGGCAGAAGCGCGACATGGCGAACTGTGCGACCAGCCCGCCGATGGTCGGCACTTTCAAGACGAAGCCTTCCCAAGCGCGGCGGCCCGTCGGCGAAGTCACCCAGTTCCGCGCGAGATAGCCACCGATGCCCACACCCAGCAGCAGCAGCACGCCGTAGCTGCGCAGCGCGTCGCTCGCGCCGATGATGATCTGGGTGAGCAGCGGCAGCTTCGCACCAAAGCCCTGGAACACGAGCTGGAAGCGTGGGATGAAGAACACGAGCAGGAAGACCAGCACGCCCAGCGCGAGCACGAGCAGGATGGCCGGATACAGCATCGCGGTCATGACCTTGCCCTTCATCTCCTTCTCGCTCGCCTGGAAGTCCGCGATCTGCGCGAGCACCACATCGAGGAAGCCGCCAGTCTCGCCGGCCTCAACCATCGCGACATACACGCGCGGGAAAACGTCCGGCGACTTCGCCATCGCATCGGCGAGCGTCATGCCGTCCACGACGAGATCGTGAACTTCCTTCCACTTCGCCTGCGCGACCGGGCTGGCGGCTTCGCGCTGGAGGATGACCAGCGCGCGGCTCAAGGGCACGCCCGCCGCCAGCAAACTGGAAAGCAGGCGCGTGAAGTTCTCCAGCATCCGCGCGGAAATCTTCGGCGTGCCGAAGCTCAGGCTGGTGGGCGCAGGGATGTTGGCGGCGCCTTTGGCGTCTTTCGGAGAGATGTCTTTCGACTGAGGCTTCGCGGGGGCCTTGGATTCTTTCGCAGCGGGCTTGGACGGCGCGGTGATGGTCTTGGTGCTGCCGGCCCCGCGCTCGGTCAGGTTGATGGGCCGCAGGCCGCGCGACTCCATCTGCTTGAACGCGTCCTGCCGGCCGCTCGCTTCGAGGACACCCTCGGCTACGGAGCCGTTCGCATGCAGCGCGCGATATTGGAAGGTGGTCATGGATTACCTCGCCACGGCAAGTTCCGCCGCAGTTTCCCCGCCATCGTCCTTCTCGTCCACGCTGGTGCGGGAAACTTCCTTCGCGGTCGTGACGCTCAGGACTTCCTCGACCGTGGTCGCGCCCTGACGCACGAGCCGCCAGCCGTCCTCCGCCAGCGTGCGCATCCCGTTCCGGAGAGCAACGTCGCGGAGCTTGTCGGCCGATGTGTTTTGCAGAATCAACTGCCGGATCTCCACGTTGGTGTCCATCCACTCGAAGATGGCGTTGCGCCCGTGGAAGCCGGTGTTGCGACACTCGCGGCAGCCGACGGACTTGAAAATCTTGTGGTTCAGCGGAATGCCGAGCTTGGTCTTGTAGGCGGCGGCGATGGGCGAGTCATCCACCTGCTTGCAATGCGTGCAGAGGACGCGCACGAGGCGCTGGGCCAGCACAGCTTCGAGCGAACTGGCGACGAGATACGGTTCAACACCCATGTCCACGAGACGGGTAATCGCACCGGGCGCGTCGTTCGTGTGGAGCGTGGAGAAAACCAGGTGGCCGGTCAGCGACGCCTGCACGGCAATCTGCGCCGTCTCGTGATCGCGGATTTCGCCGATGAGCACCACGTCGGGGTCGTGGCGGAGAATCGAACGCAGGCCGCGCGCGAAGGTGAGACCGGACTTCTCGTTGACCTGAATCTGGTTGACGCCCTTGAGCTGATACTCGACCGGGTCTTCGATCGTGATGATCTTGCGAACGTGGTCGTTGATCTCGTTGAGCGCGGTATAGAGCGTCGAGGTCTTGCCGGAGCCGGTCGGGCCGGTAACGAGGACGATGCCGTGCGGGAGCTGAACCACGCGCTTGAAGCACGCGAGTTCGTGGTGGTTCATCCCGAGGTCGCCCATGCCGCGCAGCTTCGAGTTCTGGCGCAGCAAACGCATCACGACGGCCTCGCCGTGGAGCATCGGAATGATGGAGACGCGGATGTCCACCTCGTGCGTCTCGACGCGAATCTTGATGCGGCCATCCTGCGGCACGCGCTTCTCGGCGATGTTCAGGTGCGAAAGAATTTTGACGCGCGAGACAATGGCCGGCTGAAAGCGCTTCAGCGACGGCGGCACGGGGACTTCCTGCAAGTCGCCGTCAATGCGGTAGCGGATGCGGAACTCGTCCTCGAAAGGTTCGAGGTGAACGTCCGACGCGCGCAGCTCGATGGCGTCGCGGAGAACCTGGTTCACGAAGCGGATGATGCTCGCGTCCTCGGCGGCGCTGTCGAGGTCGTCGTCCGCGATGCCTTCCTGAACGACTTCGAGGCCGGCCTCCTCGTTGAGCGTGCCGATGGTGTCCGCGCCGACGCCGAGATGCTTCTTCATCTCCCGGGCGATGGACTCGGTGGGCGCAAGGACGGGCTTGAGGGAGAGGCCCGTCATGGCCTTGAGGGCGTCGAGGCCCTGCGTGGCAAAGAGGCGGCTGGTGGCGATTTCCACCGAGCCGTTGGTGCGCTTGAGCGGAAGGAGATGCTCCTTCAGCAGCACGCGCGCTGGAAACAGGGAGAGCACTTGACGGTCCGGCTCGACGGCGTCGAGCGCGGTGAAGGGCACGTCGTATTCCTTCGCGAGCCAGCGCAGGGCGGCGTCCTCGGTGGCGGCGCTGCCTTGCTTGGCGAAGGTTTGCGCGTCGAGCGGCGAGAGTTGCCGGGCGGAGATCATCCGCTCCAGCAACTCCCGCATCGTCCCGTCAGCAATGTCGAGCTGGCTCATCCTTGTGTCCGTTGAATGCAGTTACTTCAGCAACCCGACGGCGACGAGCACGGCTTCCTGGCGCACGGTGAGCACCTGGCGCAGATCATCGGCGCTCTTGTCATATTTGCCTTCGGCGACCTTCCGGGCCTCGCGCACGCGGGCGAGCCTTTGCTTCATCTCCTCGCTGGGAGCCTTGGCCGTGACGGCCTTGGAGAGCGCCTCGGCATCGGGGTTGGGCGTGCCACCGAAACCACCAGGGCCGCCGCCGCCGCCGGGGGTGCCGCGCGTGCGGGTGCCGCCCTTGTCTCCGCCGCCGCCTTGGTCACCGCTGCGGGTGAAGAGAAGGCCGAGGTTTCCGCTCAGGGCGCGGACCTCGCGCTGGGTCTCCTGGACTTTTTCGAGGCGGGCGTTGATCAGCTTCCACTCGTCGTCGTTCTTCACGTCGAGGAGTTCACGCATCCGCTCCGCCATGCGGGCGCGCATTTCATCGGGGTTGAAATTGCCGCGACCCTTTTGCTCCTGGGCGGTGGCGTTGTTGGTGAGTCCGCCGACGGCGACGAGCGCGGCGGCGAGGAGGGCTAACTTCTTCATACTTTTTCCTTCTGGCTTGGGTTGATGTGTTTGGACAAGTGCGCTCGCACAGCGGGCGCGGTTTGGCCGACTAACGCAACACCTGTGCCAAGGTGCGTTTAGGGGATTCAGGCCGGAAACGGGCGGCCTCAAGCTTTCCTTGGGGCAATCACTGCGCATCGCAGCCCGGTTTGCGCAACTCTTGCGCAAGCTGGCATTGCCTCACGCAAGGAGCGCGAAGGGCGCAAAGGGGAAGTTGATTCGCAGCAAGCCGGCGGCGACTCATGCGCAAGGCAGTCCTGTTCTCCGCTTGATTTGCCCCCTTTGCCCCTTTGCGTCCTTCGCGACCTTTGCGTGAGGCAAAAGTATTTCCCACGTCCGCCGTTCAGCTATCTTCACCCCAGCAGCGTGCGCCACAATGAACACCAAAGACCTCATCGCCCTCGGCGTGCCGCCCGGTGAAGCCATGCGACGCGGCATCGCCTTCATCGCGGACTTCATCCTCAAGGGTGGCGACAAGGCGCAACTAACCGCCGAGGTCGAAGCCGTCGTGCTCCAACCGGCGGACTTTGCGGCGGACAAGCTGCGCGGCGAGTTCGCACGGGCGTTGCTCAAGTCCACGCGCCCCATCAAGGAAGCCAACGCCCCGTGGCAGCAATGGGGCGAGGGCTTGGAGCTGGAGGCCATCAACCAAATGGCACGCGCCTGCCAGCTCCCCATCTCCGTCGCGGGCGCGCTCATGCCAGACGCGCACGTCGGCTATGGCCTGCCCATCGGCGGCGTGCTCGCGACTGACAACGCCGTCATCCCCTACGCCGTCGGCGTGGACATCGCGTGCCGCATGAAGATGACCGTGCTCGACCTGCCCGTGCGCGAGCTGGACCGCCGCCGCGAGCGCCTCATCAAGGCCATCGAGGACGAGACC
Organism: Limisphaerales bacterium; assembly: GCA_040081795.1. Lineage (GTDB taxonomy): Bacteria > Verrucomicrobiota > Verrucomicrobiia > Limisphaerales > SXTU01 > SXTU01. Next base: position 8,955 of record JBEBFV010000107.1, read on the forward strand.
CGCTTCGGCATCGGCGCGCATTTCGAGCAGCCGCGCCAACACGCCGTTCTCGATGCCGACTGGAACATCAGCCCCGTCACCAAGCTGCGCAAAGGCCGCGCGTGGTCGCAGCTCGGCACCAGCGGCAGCGGCAACCACTTCGTCGAGTTCGGCATCTTCACCGCGAGCCAGACCATCAACGGCCTGCCACCCGGCGAATACGTCGCCCTCCTCTCGCACAGCGGCAGCCGAGGCACCGGCGCGGCCGTCTGCGAGCACTACAGCAAGCTCGCGATGGACCTGCACCCGGAATTGCCGAAGGAACACAAGCACCTCGCCTGGCTCATGCTCGACTCCGCCGAAGGCCAGGAATACTGGGCCGCGATGGAACTCATGGGCCAATACGCCGCCGCCAACCACGCCCTCATCCACCAGCACATCGCCGAGCATCTTCGCCTGCAAGTCCTCCTCGACGTGGAGAACCACCACAACTTCGCGTGGCAGGAGCGCCACCTCATCGGCGGCGTCGAGCGCGACGTCGTCGTGCATCGCAAGGGCGCGACCCCGGCGGGCGTCGGCGTCCTCGGCATCATCCCCGGCTCGATGGCCTCGCCCGGCTTCGTCGTGCGCGGGCGGGGCAACGACGCCTCCCTCAAATCCGCATCGCACGGCGCGGGCCGCGTGATGAGCCGCAAGAAGGCGGCCGCCACCTTCGAGTGGGGCAAGGTCAACCGCGTGCTCAAGGAAGCCGGCGTCCACCTCATCAGCGCCGGCCTCGACGAAGTCCCGATGGTCTATAAGAACATCCGCCAAGTCATGGCCGCGCAAAGCGACCTCGTGGAAACCCTCGGCCAGTTCGACCCCAAGCTCGTGAAGATGGCCCCCCACGGCGAGCGGGCGGAGGATTGAGCGGGAAGCTCACGGGATCATGCCGCGCACAATTATGATTCTGTGCGTCATGATTCTGTGAAATCCATGCTCCGAGGTGGAGCCACGGAGCCAAGGCCCAAATCGGCTAGCCTTGGTCCTGCGGCGGAGTAACAGGTGATTCACCCACCAACCCGAGAAACGCCAGCTCTCGATGTATCGGAATGCCCAGTTCCTGCGCCTTGGGCAACTTGCTTCCAGCGTTCTCGCCGCAGACAAGCTCCACCTTGTTGCTGACGGAAGAAGTCACGTTGCCACCCAGCGCACGGATTTTTGCCGCCGCATCGTCGCGGCCCATGCTGGAGAGAGTGCCGGTGATGACAAACGTCCTTCCCGCCAGCGGCGCGTCTGCTTTCGCGGCCTGCTCGCCGTTAGGATGGATGCCCAGCTCGCGGAGCTGGTGCAACACGCGCTGACCCGCCTCACTCGCGAACCAACCCAGCAACGCCTGCGCCGCGACCGGTCCGACCACCACCACCGCGTCCATGTCCGTCGCGCCCTTCTTCTTCGCGGGAGCGGCGAATCCCGTGGCTATGAGCTTCGCACCGAGCTCGTTGGCCTGTGCGAGAAAACCGGTCTGCCTCGCGGCGAGCTGCTGCTTTTCCAAGTCGGGCTTGTCCTTGTTCGCGCGCGCGCGCGGGCTGGCAGCCTCGGCGGCTTCGCGAAGGCGGTGCAGCTCCAGCACGTCGCGCAGCAGCGCGGACTCGGGCACGGCGGCGAAATCAGAATGGAACCGCGCCAGGTCACGCGCGGTCTCCTCGCCGATCTCAGGAATGGCCAGCGCGTGCAGCCAGCGCGAGAGCGGCATCGTGCGGGAACGCGCGACCGCCTCTATCAGCTTCGCCGCGTTCTTCTCGCCGAAGACGCGCGGCTCGTCGTCCGTGCCGAGGTTCAGCGCGCCGAGTTCCGGCAGCTTTAGGTTGAAAACATCCAGCGGCTCGCTGACCAACCCCCGCTCGATCAGCTTCTCTGCCACGATGCCGCCGAGGCCTTCGAGGTCGAGCGCCTTGCGCTGCGCGAAGTGCTCCAGCCGACGCGTCTTCTGCGCCGGGCAGCCAGCCACGTTCTGGCATCGCCATGCGACCTCTTCGTCGGTGGGGACGCGCTGCTGCGCGTCCTCCCCATCGAGGCCGAGCGGCAGCTCGGCCCTGGCAGATTTGATTTTGTCCTTCGCAATCTCCCCGCCGCACGCCGGGCACTTGCCACCGACGTGCTTGAACAAATCAAATTCCTCCGCCCCTGCCGGCCGCTTCGTCTTCATCACCTCGAAGACCTCGGGGATCACCATTCCCGCCTTGCGGATGACGACAGTGTCGCCGATGCGGATGTCCTTGCGCCGGATCTCGTCCTCGTTGTGCAGCGTGGCGCGCGCGACGGTCGAGCCTTGCAGGAAGACCGGCTCCAGCTCCGCCACCGGCGTGAGCACGCCGGTGCGGCCCACCTGCACCGTGATGGCCCGCAGCACCGTCTCGGCAGGTGTGATCCACGGGACGGGCTTGTGGACAATCGCGTAGCCGGGCGCGCGGCTCTTGAAGGGGATGCGCCCGCAGTCGGCAAGGTCGTTGACCTTGAGCACCACGCCATCAATCTCGTAGGGCATCCGCGTGCGCAGGTCACGGTCCTCGTCGTAGCCGCAGACCACGTGCTCGCGGTAGCACCGCAGCACTTCCTCGATGCCGTCGCACTCCCACCACGCGGACTGCACCGGCAGGCCGAACTCGCGGAGCTTCACCAGCATCTCGGCATGTGAGGCGAACTCAATCCCGTCGCACACGCCAACGGCGTAGAACACCGCACGCACCGGGCGCTGCGCGACAATGCGCGGGTCGTGCTGCTTCAACGTGCCGGACGTGGCGTTGCGCGCGTTGGGCAACGCAGCCTCTCCGGCGGCGGCGAGCCTGGCGTTGAGCGCGTCGAACTCCTTCGTAGCCATGTAAGCCTCGCCGCGCACTTCGAGCAGCGCGGGCGGGTGCTTGGTATCGAGCTGAAGCGGGATCGAGCGGACGGTGCGGAGGTTCGTCGTGATGTCATCGCCTTGCCGCCCGTCACCGCGCGTCGCGCCAAGGATGAGCTTGCCGTCGCGGTAATGAACGCTGACGGAGACACCGTCCACCTTTGGCTCCAGGATATAGCTGACGCGCTCCTTCCCAAGCTGCTTGCGGATGGTAGCATCGAACGCGCGGAACTCCTCCAGCGTGCGCTCGTCCTGCAGCCGGTTTCGCCGCTCGCGGTCCGACTCCTCGTCCTTCGTCGGCGAGTCGGACGCCTGGATTTTCTCCAACGAAAGCATCGGCTGCTCGTGGGTGACGCGCTTGAAGCTCTCCGTCGGCGCGCCACCCACGCGCTGGCTCGGCGAGTCGGGCTTGACGAGGTCGGGGAACTCCTTCTCCAGTGCGAGCAGCTCGGCGTAAAGCAAATCGTATTCGCGGTCGCTGACAGCAGGGCGCGCCTCGACGTAATAGGCGTGGTCGTGCCGGCGGATTTCTTCGGCAAGCTGGGCGTGGCGCTTGGCAGGTGACATGGCTGCGACGCGCAGCAGTGTGCGGGGAACGTGGAGGGAAAGCGAGCGGTTGGATTCAGTCTCCCCGGCCCGGGGTTGGCTCCAACTCCACTCCCGCCCGCTCCCAGCCGAGGTGCTCGCCAACGCCAAAACGTCCGCCGTCGTCCGCACGCGCCAGCCCGGCAGGCCATCTTGGTCCATGAGAGCGTGGCAGGGTGGTTGAATTGGGTTTGTTGTGCCGCTTGCCCGGCGCCGCACGGCTTCCACGGGCGGAGCAGGCGCATCGGGGAAGGCAATGACGCGCGGCGGAGAATCAATTTCCCGGCCACACCCCTCGCTTGCTACACGAAGGGCATGAAAACGACTCGTTGCCTGAACCAATTCACCGCCACCCTTGCCCTCGCCACCGCGACACTCCTCGCGGCCTGCTCCACGCGCACTGATCTCACCCAGAACGCGCCGGCCAAACCGAAGGAGCGCATCGGCGTGTATGATTCCCGCGCCATCGCAGTGGCCTATGCCGGCTCCGCCTTTCAGCAACAGAAGATGAAAGACCTGACCGCACGCCACCAGCAGGCCAAGGCCGCCGGCGACGCGAAGGAAACCGCGCGCTTGGAGGCGGAGGGCCGGGCGTGGCAGGCGGCGCTGCACCGGCAGGGCTTCGGCACCGCGCCGGTGGACGACTTGCTGGCGCACATCGCGGGCGAGCTGCCGCGCATCCGCGAGGCCGCCGGCGTGACGCCGCTCATCTCCAAGTGGAACCAGCCCGAACTGGCCAAGCACACAAACGCCGAGCGCGTGGATGTCACGATGCAGCTCGTGGATGCGTTCCGCCCGACCGAGACGCAGCGGAAGCGCGCCATCGAGATTCAGCAGCACCGTCCGGTGCGGGTGAAGAAGTGAAGCTGGCCGGGCGTTGTGGAGTGCGGGGGGACTGGTCGCCGCAGTTCAAGATGCACGATGGAGGTTGGACAGCGGGTGCGCGGCCACACTCAGCCCCAGCGGGGCTGAACAACCGTAGCCGTGGGTGAAGTGAGCCACGCGCACGAAACCCACGGTAGCCACGTGATAGATGGGCCAACCGCGTGGCGGTTGAACCGTTGGTCAAACCCGCGCGTTCTGTTCAACCGCTACGCGGTTGCGGCCTTGGGCGGACGGGACCGTGGGTTGCGCTCGCCTGGCTCGCTCCACCCACGGCTACCATTGTTTGGCTCCTACGGAGCCAGCCGCCGTGACGGGGACACTCCTGTCCCCAAGTCCGGTGCCACGGCAGTTGTTGGCACAGCAGACAAGAGTGTCCGACCCACGGCCAAACGCGCGCGCCGGAGGCTGGACAGCGGGCGGGGTTCGGAACAGGGTGCGCTGGCCGGATGGGATGGGCTGCGCGGCCCAAAATTCCGAAGGCCGATTACGCATGGCCAAGCGTCACGACAGATTCCCCCTCGCTGCGCTGCCGGTCGCGATAGGCATCGCTTTCGTGTTCAGCGGCTTGGTTGCCTCGGTTGTCGCTTCATCTTTCACACTCTGGCCTGAGCCGTTTGTTGGATCCACTTGCGCTGTGTCGGTCGTCCTCGTGACCTTCTGGCTTGCTCCGGCAGCCAAGCGGACGCTGGGGCTGTTCGTTTTGCTGGTCGGTGCGTTCATGGCTTGGTTGTTGTTGCCCAACTACTATCCCGACGGCCACCCAAAGGCCTATCAAACCACGTTCATTCCGTTGGTAGCCACCGTTGGTGCTGGCCTGCTGAGTTATCTGTGCTGTTCGGCTATTTGGCCCAAGGAAAAATCTGGCAAGGCCGATTGAGCGCGTCGCGCGTTGTCCAGTAACTCCCCCCGCCTCCCCCGCGTCTGTTGCCGCATTGCAACGTCCCCAGACTCCGCCATACTGACCGCACCTTCAGCCATGAACACACTTCGCTTCCTCCTGTCCATCGTCACCCGGCTCTCCACGTTGGTAGGGCGCGGTGTCCTCACCGCGCCGCTGGCGTGTCCGAACAACTCGGCGGCGCGCTGGGGACAGACGCGCCCCACCTGCCACGCCTTCCTCGCACCGCTCGCAGTCGTGCTGGCGATGCAGCTTTGCCCGACGGGACTTTCTGCCGCGCCCGCCGATGACGCGCAGCGCATCCTCGCCGCCTCCGGCGTGTAGGGCGGCCTCGTCGTCCAGCTCGGCCTCGGCGAGGCCGCGTTGACCAGCGCGCTGCGGGCGAACAACAGCTACCAGGTCGTCGCACTGGATGCGGATGCGAAGAAGGTCGCCGCCGCGCGCGAGATGATTTTCGACGCGGGCAAATACGGCCCCGTCAGCGTCGAGCAGTTCACCGGCGCGCAGTTGCCGTTCATTGACAATCTCGTGAACCTGCTCGTGGCCGAGAATCTCGGCAGCGTGCCGCGCGCGGAGGCGCTGCGCGTGCTGGTGCCCAACGGCGTGCTACTCACCAAGTCCGGCGGCCAGTGGCAGAAGACGGTGAAGCCCAAGGACCCCGGTTTCGACGACTGGACGCACTACTTCTACGACGCGAAGGGCAACACCACCTCGAAGGACACGTTCGTCGCGCCGCCGGAGCGGCTCCAGTGGGTCGGCTCGCCGCGCTGGTCGCGCCACCACGACCGCATGAGCAGCCTCAGCGCGCAGGTTTC
>JBEBFV010000524.1:0-4136 GCA_040081795.1 Limisphaerales bacterium
ACTTTGAACGTTGAGCGTTGGACGTTGAACGTTTCCCCTCCACTTCCTACCGTCGCGGCGTGTCCGTTCAGTTCACCATCCTCGGCAGCGGGTCCGGCGGCAACTGCGCCTACCTGGAGACGCCGGAGGTTCGGCTGCTGATTGATGCGGGGTTCAGCGGCCTGCAAATCCGCAGGCGGCTCGCCACCATCAGCCGCACGCCTGAGCGGCTGACGGGCATCCTGCTCACGCATGAGCATCAGGACCACACGCAGGGCCTCACCGCACTGGCGGCGAAGCTGCGCATCCCGGTCTATTGCAACCGGCTCACTCAGGAGGCGACGGAGCGGCAGTTGGAGACGCGCTTCGAGGGGAGGCACTTCGTCACCGGCGCGAGCTTCGATCTCGGCGATGTGACGGTGGACACGTTCAGCGTCCCGCACGACGCACAGGACCCGGTGGGCTTCCTCCTCCGCACCAGCGCGGGCAACATCGGCTTCCTCACCGACCTCGGCCACGCAACGAAGCTCGTGCTCGAACGCGTCCGCCCCGCACACTTGCTCGTGCTGGAGGCGAACCATGACCTGAAGCTGCTGCAGGACGACACGAAGCGTCCGTGGAGCACGAAGCAACGCATCCTCAGCCGTCATGGCCACTTGTCCAATGACGCGGCAGCGGATGTGGCCGAGCAAATCGCGTCGGCCTCGCTCGCACGGATTTACCTCGGCCACCTCAGCCGCGATTGCAACCGCCCGGAGCTGGCGATGACGGCGGTGGCGGGCCGTTTGCGCAGCACGGGCGCGACGCACATCAAGGTGGAGTCCACGTCGCAAGACTCGCCGAGCGCGACCGTCGCGCTGTAGGTTCGGCGGCGACTGGAAGTCGCCGGCACGGGCATCGTCACTTCTGCTTCGCCTTGGCAGGCGCGGCCTTCGCAGTCTTTACGAGTTGGATGGGGACGGCGTTCTGCTGCGGCGCTCCGGGAGTGCTGCGGCCGTCGGCGACGTATTTCTCCAGGAGCTTGGTGAGGCGGGCGACGACTTCGGGGTGCTTGTCCTGCACGTTGGTTTGCTCGCCGAGGTCGGTGTCGAGGTTGAAGAGCTGGACGAGTGGAAGCTCGGCGGCTTTGGGCGTGCCGGGGCGGGGGTCGCTCCAGCCGCCGGAGTCGCGGCAGAGGGCGAGTTTCCAGTTGCCCTGACGGATGGAGAAGGAGCCGTTGATGGAATGGTGGACGACGGCTTCGCGCAGCGGCGTGTGTTGCTCTTGGCCGAGCAGTGCGGGGAGGAAGCTGACGCTGTCTTCAGCGGCGGCGTCGGGGAGTTTCGCGCCAAGGATGTCGGCGACGGTCCGCATGAAGTCGGTGAGGCAGAGGGTTTGTTGGGATTGGGTGCCGGCTTTCACGCGCGCAGGCCAGCGGACGAGGAAGGGCACGCGGTGGCCGCCGTCGAAGATGTCGGCTTTGTTGCCACGGAAGTCGGCGCTGGGGTTGTGGCCCTTGGCGAGCAACGCGGGGAAGTCGGCTTGCGGCGAGCAGCCGTTGTCGCTGGTGACAATGACGAGGGTGTTCTCGGCCAGGCCCTGCTTGTCCAGTTCCGAGAGGAGCTGGCCGAGGGCGTGGTCGGTCTGCATGACGAAGTCGGCGTAGTGATTCAGACCGCTCTTGCCCTGCCATTCTTTCGTGGGCGCGACGGGGGTGTGCGGGGAGGTGAGCGGGAGGTAGAGGAAGAAGGGTTTGCCTGCCTTCGCATCGGCGGCACGGGACTTCACGTAGTTGATGGCCTTGCTCGTGAGCGTCGGCAGGACGTCCTCGACCTCGAAGTCCGGCGCGGCGGGGCCGAGGCGGCATTTGCCTTGGGCGCGGCCGAGGAAGAGCGGGAAGTCCTTGTCCACGGTGGGGAGCTTCGTGACGCGGTCATTCTCGATGTAAGTGTAGGGCACCATGTCGAGCGAGGCGCTGATGCCGAAGTAGTAGTCGAAGCCGACGCTGTTCGGGCCGTTCTTGATGGGCTGGGCGTAGTCCACGTTGTGAACCTGGTCGGCGGACTCAATGTTCAGCTCGGCGACGGTCTTGCCCTCCTTCTTCACCCAGTCCATACCGAGGTGCCACTTGCCGATGGCGGCGGTGTGGTAGCCGTTGTTCTTGAGCAACTGCGCGACGGTGAGCCGGCCCGGTTCGATCAGGCGCGGGCTGAGGCCGCCGAGGACGAAGGATTGGAGTTTGGTGCGCCAGTTGTAACGGCCGGTCATCACGCCGTAGCGCGTGGGCGAGCAGACGGAAGAACTGGAGTGAACGTCGGTGAAATACATCCCAGCCGCCGCTAGCTTGTCCAAGTTGGGCGTGGCGATCTTGCCCTGCGGGTTCAGGCACTTCACATCGCCGTAGCCGAGGTCGTCGCAGAGGATGTAGAGGATGTTGGGCTTGGCGGAGGCGGCGGAGGCAGTCGCTGAGAAGAGTGCGAGTGCGAGAGCGGAGAACAGGATTTTCACGCGCGCGAGTTTAGCGGGGAAGCGCGGTGGCGCAACCACTGTTGCCGTAGTCGCATCCTTCAGGTTGCGAGTCGGCCCCATTCCAAGCGCAGGCTGAAGCCTGCGGCTACAGAGGCTCACTGCAACGGCAGCGTGAGCTTTACTTCAAGTCCGCGCGTCTCGCGGTTCCGGGCGGTGGCGGTGCCGCCGCAGGCTTCGATGCAGGTCTTCACTATGGCCAGGCCCAGGCCCGCGCCGCCGGTGTTGCGCGCGCGGTCCGGGTCCGTGCGATAAAAGGCGTCGAAGATTCGGTCGAGGTGCTCTGGCGGCACGCCGGGGCCGAGGTCGGTGACGAGGATGACGCAATTGTTGCCGTCGCGTCGGGCGGTGATGGTGATGGGGCCGGCGTCGCCTGCGTAACGCAGGGCGTTGCGGACGAGGTTCGAGAGAGCGCGTTGCAGCAGCTCGGGCCGGGCGAAGCAGGTCAGGTCGGCTGGCACCTCGACGATGACCTCGCCCTTGTTGGCGGCCTCGCGCTGCGCGGCGTGGTCGGCGACGGTCTTCACGTTGACGCGCTCGCGCTTGACGTTGCCGGGCTTGAGCGAGGCTTTGGAGATCGAGAGCAGTTCGTTGACGAGGTCGCTCATGTGCTGGACCTCCTCACTCAAGTCGGCCAAGGACTCCTTCTGTTGCTCGGTGGAGTGCTGCTCCAGGATGCCGACGGACATTTGCAGGCGCGCGAGCGGTGAGCACAGTTCGTGGGCGATATCACCGAGCGAGCGTTTCTGCCCGCTGACGAAGCCCTCGAGCCGCGTGCTCATGCGGTTGATAGACGCGCCGAGTTGGCCGATTTCATCGGTGCGCTTGTCGTCCACGCGCACGTCGAACTGCCCGTCGGCAATCTGCCGCGTCGCGCGGGTCAGTTGCGCGATGCTGCGCGTGATGCCGCTGATGAACGGCAGCCAGAACAACCCGCACACCGCGACCACGCCCGCGCAAAACAGCACCCACGGCCGGTAGTCGAAGAAAAAACCGCCCGCCGTAAACGTGCTGGAACGCGCGAGCAACGTGCACCGCATATGCCCCGTGCCGCCCGTGCCGGGCCGGAGCGCGCCCATCAGCCCGACCCAGTAGGCGCGCGGGTTCTCCGATTGCACGAGGAAACGGCGGTGAATCGGCGCGGAGCCGGGCGGCTCCTGCTTGCCGGGGCCCGGCGAGCCGGGCGCGGAAGTTTCCGTCCAATCGCTTTCCACCGGCGGGCCTTTCCTTGCACCGGGGCCTTTTTTGCCGGGCGGGCCGAAGTTGCCACCGCCGCCCAACTCACCCGGCGTCGGGCCGCGCCGATTCGTGCCAAGGCCGTCGCCGCCGCGCGGCGGGCGCGGAAGCTGGGCACGCAGGGTTTCCGGCAAATCCAGTTCCTCGCCGGCGAGCGTCTGCAATTCATCCCCGAGCAGGATGAACTTCACGCCATGCGCCTCGCCGTAGCGCGCCAGCACGCCGTTCCACTCGCCGCGCGGCTTGGATTCCAGCTCGCCGAAGATGGCGCGCGCGGTGGACTCGACACGCCCGCCGACGTGGCCAGCGAGGAACGAATCAAAGCCGCTGCGGGTTGCGAAGCGCAACCCGAGCCACGCGACGAGCATCAGCAGGAGCAGGTTCAGCGAGAACCAGGTGAGAATCTTGGCGGTGAG
>JBEBFV010000108.1:0-14946 GCA_040081795.1 Limisphaerales bacterium
GCCAGTGCTCGTGCAACCACCGGAACGCCGCCTCGTCACCGCTGCGGAGCGCGGCGGTGAGCGTTGGCGTGTCGGCAAAGCGCACGCGCCCGGAGTCCGGGCGCTGCGCCGATGCGGGTTGAGCTTCGGCTTGCACGAGGCAGCCGGGGAGGGCGGGGAATGCGGTTGTCGGGCTACTTGGCACTGGGCGATTTCTGCGAGGCATCTTGCAGCTTGCGCAGCTCCTTTTGCAACTCGCGCAGTAGGGCGTCGCGCTCGGCCAGCTCCTCGGCCAGCCGCTTTTGCGCACGCACAGCAGACTCCAGCTCCTCACGCCCCATCGCCCGGTCGCGGGCGGAGTTCTGCCGATCGGCCTGGCTCGTATTGTCCTTCAGCGCGACAAGCAACTGCTCAACCAGCGCATGCACCGGTTCGGCTGAGTTGACCACGAGCACGTTGGTCTTCTCGTGCAACGCAAGTGAAACTTGGTTCTCCGCCACGTTGTCGGCCTTGAAGATGTCGCGCAGGGTCTTTTCGAGGTCGGGAAACTTGGTCGCGGTGCTGACGGCACCGAGTGGATAGATGCGGGTGAGGCGGCCGGTCGGGGAGGAAGCTGGCACAGCTCGTCCTGCGGGCATCGGCTGCGGCCCGCCCATGTAAACAATGCCGTGGGAAGCTGGCTTGGGCTTGCCGCGAAACATGTAAGCGATGACCCCGCGCGAGGCTGGCATGATGAGGCCTCCGCCAACATTTGCGGCGGGCTGCACATCAGTGCCAAGCATTGGTTCCAACGAGCAGCTTGCGGAGGCAGCCAAAAGTTGTAGCGCGTCCGGCCCGGTGACGTTGCGCAGGTTCATGGCGGAAACTTCCAACTGCTTGGTGTCTGGGCCGAACAGGATGTTCAGCTCGTCCATGCCATTTGCCTCCAGCGCGCGTTGCAGGATCTCCACCGCCACTGCCAACTCACTGTCAGGAATCTTGAGCACCTCCAACTTACGCGCCGCGAGCGCGGCAGCCACTGCAGTCGCATCGGGCCGGAACACTCTGGCGGGCGCGCTCGGCGGCTTGGGCGGCACAGGTGGGACGGGAACGGCTGGCTTGGCCGGAACCGGCTCGGACTTGACCTGCGCGAAGGCCGGCGGCGCGCACACCAGCGCGACGGCGAGGAGGGCGAGTGATTTGAGCAGTGTGGTTCTCATGGGCTTTCAGGTTTGCTCCCGGTCAACGCCGGGATTCACCTGTAACACGACGCCCGATGCCGAATCCCACGGCTCACTTGGCTGTTGGTGCCTTGGCTTCGGACGCGACTGGCAGCAGCGGGCCTTTCACCTCCGGCAGGTAAAGGTCCGGCAGCTTGATGCGCTCGGACTTCAGGTTCACGCGGACGTGGAACTGGTTGCGGTGCGCGTCGTGGCCGACATGCCAGTCGCATGACTCGCCGGGGATGGGGTCGGTGGCGACGAAGCTGACGTGGAGGGTGACGCCGGGGCACTTGGCGAGCGCGTCGAGAAACTGGTTCAGCGCCTTCGTGTCGCCCGCGTAGAGGAGGCTCGTGTGCGAGTTAAGGAATCGGCCGCCGAGGAACTTGCAGTCGGCGCGCGTGAGCGCCGCCCGCACCTGGTTTTGCGCGGTCTCCGGATAGCCTTGCGCGTGTGCGACGGCTGGTTCCTTGAGTTCGCCCATCAAGGCGGACGCATCGGTGGCAGTGGCGAACAGGACGGCGCAGAGCAGCGGGGCGAGGAGGGTTTTCATGGTGCGGAGTTGGACGGTGTCTGGGGAGGAAGACTCCGAACAGAATGCGCGAAGACCTTGGCAGGAAAATTAAGGGCAGGAAGATTTCCCACGCCTTCAACTCGGAATCTTCCTGCCAGCTCCCCGGTAGCGGAGAGGAATGTCCACCTCACGGGGACTTGGCGGCAGGTGGGTCTTTCCACCACGGCGGCAGGCTGCTGAAGAAGAATGCGTCGCGGCTCGTGCCGGCCGCCGTGCGCCCCGGCTCGATGGTGACTTGGTAAAACTCCTTCGGCGCGCCCTCGAACGCGACGGAGCAGAAATGTTTCACCCCAAAGCCGATGGCGATGCCGGAGTCTTCCGTGAGCCGCTTCAACGGATACCGGTTCCATTCGTGGACGAGGCGTTGGATGGCCGCCTCTTTCCCCGGCCAGTCGGCGCGCAGCGATTTCTCCCACTCCGGGTCAGGCACGCCGCCCATCTGGTAATCCTCGTATTGCGTCGTTCGAGGACCGCCTTTCAACTCTGCGAGGACGTGCAGGGACAGCAGCTTGGCGACTGCCTCTGCGGAATCCTCCAGCGCGCACGCGTGGAAGAGCGAGCGAGCGGTGCGCAGGACCGTGTCGTGCAAATACTCGCCGGTGGCCTGGTTGCGGAGGGCGTCTGGCCAGTCGGTCACGGTGATGAAGGTCTGGGCGCGGGCCAGCACGTCGGGCGGTGCGGTGATGACGACCTGCTGGTTGTCAGCGGACGGTTTGGCCTCGTGTCCCGGGCGGCCAACGAGAATCTGGCGCAGGTCATCCGCCATGTCGCTGGCGAGCTTGTGGCGGAGCGGGAAGGTCCGGGTGGCGGTGGGCGGCGCAACCGTGTTCTCTCCGAGGCTCTGCACTGCGGCGAGGCGGGCGCGCAATTCGGTCATCTTGGGATGCTTCTCGCCATAACGGAGCGACATCGCCGCAAGCTCACCCCGCAAACCGACGAGTGCCGCCGCTTCTCCCCGCGCCAGTGATGCTTCGACGGCCGCAATGCGGGCACGCAGTTCCCGAATCTCGGGATGTTGCGGTCCATAACTCTGCGACAGCGCTGCAAATTCACCGCGCAAATCAACCAGCGGCGCAGCCTCCTTCTTTGCCAGTGACGATTCGACAGCGTCAATCCGGGCCTTCAACGCAACCACCATCGGGTGTCGTGGCCCATGCGATTCCAACAATGCAGCCAAGTCACCGCGATAACTTGCGAGCTTTGGGGTTTCGCCCTTGAGCAAGGCAGCCTCCACCGCCGCGATTCTGGCACGCATCGCCCGCACATCTGGATGCTGATCGGAACGGCTCACTTGCAACGCGGCGAGGTCGCCTTGCAGTGTCACGATCAACTCATGCTGCGTGTTGGTTGTGGCGGCGGGCGTAGGCGCTTTGCGCTGCCAATGCTCGTGCTTCCAGTAGCGGTCGCGCATGGCGAAGTTGTAGGCATCAGCCTCGGCGCGGAACTGATTGCTCAGGATGGAGCCCGCAACCCACTGGATGCGAAAGCCGGTCTCCTCGTCCTTGTCTTCGGGTGAGGTGGGCATCAGGACGCCGTAGCGGAGGATGCGGAAGATGCCGGCCTGAAAGTCCCGTGTTGCAGCAGCGATGCCACGCTGCTGGGCGGCTGCGATGGCCTCCGGGCTGTTGTCACTCGCATCAATCGAGCTGGTGATGGGCGTGGCGGTGGCGGATGCAATTGTGGCGGCGGAAGCGTTCGTCTGCCCCAGGCGGAAGCGAAGCCGCACGCCCTGGAACTCGCCGTCCTGACCGGTCAATTGCAGCAGGCCGACGGTCCCACCGCGAGTTTTGAAAATGAAGCTGGCCGTCAGGGGATAGGCCGAAACCCTACCACCCAACGAACGATAAAAGTCTGGCCGGCCGTTGGGATTGGCGAGGAGGGCCTGTGCCTCCGCTGACGTGATGCGTTCGAGGAAGTTGGTGGGGGCCGACTTATTGCTGTGAAAGAAGAGCTGGGTTCCCAGCGGGGTGAACCCCCACTTTTGCTCGGTGAGATGCAGGGCGAGGTCCACGCCCGAAGCGGCGATCCACTCGTCAATGCGCGCCGTTCGTTGAAAGATGCCCGAACCAGCGGGGTCCAGCGTCAGCGGAAACGGCGGTGGCATCACTTCGGACTGTTCCAAGTTCACGAACATCAAGCCGCTCGCGCCCGTTTCGTGGAACGTGATCAGCCTCTCAACCACCGGGCCAAAGGCCAACTCTGGAGCCGGTGCTGGGGACTGCGGGTTCGCTGTTGTGGATGAGGCCCGCTGTTCGGCGGCCAGGGCGTCCCGTTCCGCCATCTTCGCCTCGCGGGCGTAGTAGAAGCCCAGCAGCACGAGGAAGCCGACGAGCAGAGCCAGCGCAAAGGCCGCGACCGCCGTCAGCAGCAGGGCAAGCCCGCTTCGCCGGGGGCCTTGCGCCTGCCAGTGTTTCGCCATTTCGACCATGAACGCGACGCCGATCAGTCCAAAGAACCCGGAGAACCCCAAAAAACCTTTCGCACCGGGAAACGGTGCGAAGGCGAGGAAACAGAGGAACCCCAACGCCGAGAGGTTGGCCAGCTTGAACGCCAGCGGAGAGGTGAACCTCATGCCAAACAAATTGCCGATGAAGTGCCCCCAGCCGGACGTGGGGGATTGCCAGGTGTCGCCCGCCGTGGGTGCGCCAGCGGGGTGCGGTGCCGGAGTGACGGCCTGGGTGAGCACTTCCGCCAGGCGCGGACAACGGCATTGCGGACACCAGATGAACATCCGCCGATCCCGATGGCTGGCGCTCAACTGGATGCCCACCACGCGGGCCAGCGGCCGGGCCTGGCCGCAGGTGCGGCACCGGGCCACGGTCTCCGTGCGGGCGGATGCGGACGTGCCGGTGACGCTTTCCACTTGTGTGCGGAACTCGGCGGCGGTGGCGAAGCGCAGTTCCGGCTTCGTCTCCAGCGCGCGCAGGACGATTTCGTCAATGCGCACATCCACTTGCACGCGCTTGGAGGGCGGCTGGAGTTCCTTGCCCGGCAATTCGCCCGTGAGCATTTCGTAGAGCACCACGCCGAGGCTGTAGATGTCCGTGCGATGGTCGGCGTGCTGCGGGTCGGCCCGCTGCTCCGGAGCCATGTATTGCGGCGTGCCGGCGACGGAGGCGGCGGAGATGCCGCTGACGGCGGGGGAGGAAATTCCCGCAGATTCAAGACGACCGCCGATTTCTTCTCCCCCCATCTGCGGTCGCTTTGAATCTGCGGGACCATCTCCCAGCATCTTGGCGATGCCGAAGTCGGCAATCTTTACACGGCCGGATTTGTCGAGGAGGAGGTTCTCCGGCTTGATGTCGCGGTGGACGATGCCGTGGTCGTGGGCGTATTGGAGGGCTTCGCAGATGGGCGGGACGATGGCCAGCGCCTGCTCGGGCGTGAAGCGTCCGGCCTTCATCGCCTGCCGGAGGTTCACGCCGTCCACGAACTCCATGAGCAGGAAGTAGAAGCCGCTGGGAGGAGTTGAGAGTTGAGGGTTGAGAGTTGAGAGGGGCTGCGACTGCAAGTCGCCGGCAGTGGTCGTGCCGAAGTCGTGGATGGTGACGATGCTCGGGTGGTTGAGGGCGGCGAGGGCCTGGGCCTCGCGGGTGAAGCGCGCGGCAAAGCCCGCCTCGGTCACGCGCTCGGGCGCGAGGAGTTTCAGCGCGACGACGCGGTTCAGCGATTTCTGCCGGGCCTTGTAAACCACGCCCATGCCGCCGCGCCCAAGGCACTCGATGATTTCAAGCTGCGGAAAGTGCGGCGCAAGCTCGGCGGGCGAGAGCGGCGGTTGCGCGGCGATGGCGTCCGCGCCGGTCAGCACCGTGTCCGTGGCGAGGTTCAACGCGCCGAGGCAGCGCGGGCAGAGACCCTCCGGCGCGCTGGGCGGGAGCGGAGCCGCGCAGCGCGGGCATTTGGCTTCAGACGGATTGCTCATTGCCTGCTGATTAAGGAGTGCTGCGAAGTTGTTACACCCCAGAAACAAATACTTTCAGCCACAAAAGGGCACGGAGAGCACAAAGAGAAGGCGGAGAAACTGTAGCGGCGCTCTGTGAGCGCCGACCGAATTGTCGCGAGTGGCCAAACTCGGCGGTCACAGGCCGCCGCTACAGCCGGGTTGCGCCTCACAGTGGCAATTCCATTCGTTCACTCCCCGCCCAGCACACCCACGACATAGCGCACTTCATCATCCACATCAGTCGGCTCGGACACCGTGTCCGCCACGGTGGCGCGGAACAGTTCGCGGTAGCGCTTGCGGAGACGATGCACGGCCACGCGGGCCGCGCCTTCGGTGATGTTCAGGGCACCGGCCAACTCGGCGTAGGGAATCGCGCCGCGTTCGGCCGTGAGCGCGGACTTGAGCTGCTCAAACTCCGCGACTCGCGCGGTGTCCGTGTATTCCGCGCGCAGGCGGGCCATCGCCTGTTCGAGCAAGGCCATCGCCCACTGACGTTCGTAGAGGCGGTCGGGCGGCACGCCGGTGGTGAGTTCAGTGGCGTAGCGCTGCTCGGCGAGGGCGGCGTTGAGTGAGGTCGGACGCTCGCCGCCGCCGCGCTTTGCGGCGCGCTGCCGATCCCATTCGTTGGCGAGGAAGCGCTTGAGGCAGACTCGGAGGAACGTGCGGAAACGGCCCTTCTCCCGGTCGGCGGCTTGCAGGTAATCCTTCGCCAGCAGCCGCGCGAAAAACTCCTGCGTGAGGTCCTGCGCGTCGTGCGGCGAGTGACCGGAGCCGCGCACGTAGGCGTAAAGCGGATACCAGTAGGCGCGGCACAGCGTCTCCAGCGCCGCCGCCGACTCGGGCGACGACTTCTCCTGCGCCGCTAGCACGACGGACCAGCGCGTGGTCACGAAGAGCGACGGCGGGACGGGGAGTTCGGATGGTTTCGTGTCCGGCAAGCTCACCGGCATGGATAAGCGAAACCAGCGGGTTGTTACAGGAAATCAGCAGCGCACAACCCGAACCCTGAAAGAAGAACTGAACGACCACGGATGCACACAGGTGAACACGGATGGACCCGAGAAGAAGCGTTGTAGCCAAGTCTCCCGCTCGGCGTAACGAGGGAACGGGCAGGGCGCGTCTGCTTCGCGCTATCCGTGTTCATCTGTGTGCATCAGTGGTTCAAGCGTAGAATTCCGGTTCACCTCACGCTCCCGCCAGCGTCGCCTGCAGGCAGGCAGCGAAAACGGGGTTCTCATGCAGCCGTGCGGCGAAGCCCATCCAGACTCCATCCGTCGTCAGCACACTGGGGCAGACCGGACACAAGCCGTGACGACAACGACGATGCACTTTGGACGGCCTTGATTGAACATTCGCGGCTGCTTTCAGTCCGAGCCTTTCTATGAAGGTAAAGACCCGTAATTCCCAGCCGCCGTTTGAACAGGGTCAAATATGGCGGATGGAAGGTGTGACATGTCATATCGGCCAGGTGGGCAAGACGCTGGTCAACTACAAGCTGCTGAAGGACAGTGTCGTTCGCGGTCCGAATTCGCTGGGGAACCAGAAGGATCTGGCGGAGCACTTGATGGCGAAGCAAGCGGTGCTGGTGAGCGGCAGCCGGCGGGCGGCTTGAATCATCGCCTGGCGTCCCGGGCGATGCAGGCCCACCAGACCCAAGCGATGAACAAGCCTTGAACGGGCAGGCGTGTCCAAAGGACCCACGCCGGAATCTGAACTCCCTCCCAGCCGTGCAGGGCCACGTGCAGGTTCGCCGGGAACACCGCCACCAGGAGAACGATCAGCCCCCAACCGGCGCAGGTGCGCCATCTCGGGATCAGGACAGCCAGGCCACCGGTCACCTCCGCCGCACCGCTGACCAGAATCAATTCTCGGTGCCAGGGCAGATACGCGGGCATCAGGCCGAGGTATGCCCCGGGATTCAGAAAGTGGTTCATCCCGGCGAGCGTGAAGAACGCTGCCAGCAGCCACAAAGCGAGGGAGCGAGGCATCTTGCGTGGAGAGCCAGAGGGCTGGGAACGGCGGCGATGTTCAAGTCAGCCAAGTCACACGGCACACTTCATCGCGCGTTCCGTCGCGGACATCGAGGACCGGTAGAACAATCCGGACAGGTCCCAGCACATCAGCAAGGAGGTGGCGCGAGAGCACCGGGCCGGGATCGCCCGCGTGCTTCTCCGCCCCATGCCGGCGCATCGCCTTGATCCACGCGACGGCATCCTCGCGCAGCTTCGGCGTGGGATGCTTCTTCGCCTCCTCAGGCGGCATCTCCTTCGCCTTGAGTTTTTCCAAAACGAGCGCCCAGTGCGCGTGATGCCGCACCACCGCCGCCACTGTCGAGTAATGGCTGAGGTCGAGCTGCGCCTTGGGCTGCTCCTTCCCGTGAAACGAGACGCAATAGGTCTCCACGAACAGCCGCACCGTCCCGGTGAACCGGCGGTTCAGATCAGCCCCCGCGCGGTCAGCGCCGCCCGCCGGGACCGCGATAGCCCCGAGCAGGGCAGCAGTCGCCGCCGGCAGCACGCCTGCGAGTGATGAATTTGTTCGTTGGGCACTGAGGAACATTTTGTGATTCGCGGAGGTCGCCATGTGCTCGATCACCGGCGCAAGAGCCCCGCCTCGACGACGGTCATCTTGCCGTAGCCCTTTGGCCATCCAGACTCAACCGCCGCCTCGCCGACCAGCTCCGCCTCACCAAGCGTGGCATTCCAGTCCGACTTGAGCCGGCCCGCCACATCAACGTGGACTTTGAGAAGATATTTGCCCGACGGCAGGCCGGCCCCAGTCCCGGCCCACAACCGGGCGCGCTCGGAATCCTTGTCCGCCAGCAAGGCGAGGCTGTGCTGCCAGAGTTTGCCCTTGCCCCATACGGCCCGGTCGGAGATGGCGATGGGCTTGGACTCCCACGCGCCAATGGCGCGGTCCCAGGCAAAGAGCGTGACTTGGAGCAGCCGGTCCCCCCACTCCGGCGGGGTGTTGTTGAGCTTGAGCCAGAGGTCCGTGCCGAACATCGCCGGTGCGGGCTTCCGGCTGGGCAGGTCGGCGGCGCTGGCATAGCGGTCAGTGACCGTCCGGGCGTAGTCATCCAGCCAGGCGCGGAATGCTTTGTAGGTCAGGTCGCCAGCCAGCATCTTCTGGCCGCCGCCGTGCTTGATTTCGTTCAGCGGCTTGAGCAGCAGACGGCTGCGCTCCGGCTGCCGGAGGTTGATGTTCTCCGTGGCGATGAGGTAGCGCATCGTGGCTTCCGGCGTGTCCTTGAGCCAAGCAACCTGTTCGCCGTGCTCCGCGACAAGCTTCGCGTTTTCCTTTCCGGCCGGGCTGTGACAGCCATTGCAACGGAATCGCTGCGACCAGATGTTCTCCTCAAAGGAGGCCAGCAGCCGGTCGGTGCGTGCGTGGCGAATCACCTCCAGCGGACGGGCGGGCCTGGCCACCTCGGCGGCAGAAAGTTTGGCGGCCCCGCGCAGCTTCGGATCACGGGCGCTCGCCGTGATCCACTCGGTGAACGCGGCCAGCTCCGCTTCGCGCACCTTGGCGCTGATGAGCGACGCTCCCTGATTCGTCCCGCCACCACGCGCAATCAACCGGAGGATTTTCGAGTCGGCCGGGCTGTCCAGATCAACCAGCCCCTGGTCGCGCAGTGACAGGAATGTTTTCTCGTGCGACGGCAGGATGTAGCTCTTGAGGTCCACCCCGGCGAGATGACATTCGGTGCAGCTCGACGGGTTGGGTGATTTGAAGATGGGCAGGATGCGGCGCTCGAACACCGCTTGCGCGTCGGAAGCCGCGCCGGCACCCAGGGCACTCGTTGCCACGCCACAGAGCCATAACACGGCGAGGACGGCGGGGATTTTCATTTCGTGGGTGTAACGCCCCCTGGCCAGTCCGGTCAAGGGGCATGGACTGCCTCCTCACGCGCAACCCCGCGAGATCCTCACCGTGCAGCGACGCCGGCTCACGCGTGGACGTCTGGCTGATGCCGGCCTCGTGGAACAACGCCGCCAGTTGGTCATGTGCCCCGGTGATCAGGCGCGTGAAGTCCGTGTCGCCGTTGACGAACAAACGCCGGCCACGGGGCGGTGCTTGACGTGGCGACTGTGCCGCCGCTCCAATGACCCCGTGACCTCGCCTTTCGTCAGCCACCCGTTGTCGCGCAGAGTCGCGCTGGCGCTGCTGCTCGTCCTCGCGGCCGGGATCGCCAGCGCCGCCGAGCGTCCCCGGCTCGCCGTGCTCTCCGACATTGGCGGCGATCCGGACGACCAGCAGTCGCTCATCCGGCTCATGGTCTATGCGAATGAGTTCGAGCTTGAACTGCTCGTGGCCACGGCTGCAGGCACGCGCGGAGAACTCAAGGAAGCGGTCACCCGGCCCGACCTCATCCGGCAGATCGTGGACGCCTACGGCCAGGTGCTGCCCAACCTCCAGCGTCACATGACCGGCTGGCCCGACGCGGACGCGCTGCGCCAGCGCGTGAAGTCCGGCAATCCGCAGCGCGGACGCGAGCACATCGGCGCGGACAAGGACACCGAAGGCTCGCGTGCCATCGTCGAGCGCGTGGATGCTGGCACGCCCGCGCGACCGTTGAACATCGCCATCTGGGGTGGCCAGACGGATTTCGCCCAGGCGCTCTGGCGCGTGAAAAACGACCGGGGCGGTGCCGGCCTCGCCGCCTTCGCGCAGCGGCTTCGCGTGTATGACATCAACGATCAGGACGGCATTGCTGACTGGCTGCGAGGCGAGTTCCGCGGGCTGTTCTACATCCTCGCCAGTGCGCCCCGGAGTCGCGACAAGCGCGAGGGCACGTATCGCGGCATGTATCTCACCGGCGACCAGTCGCTCACGAGCCGCGCATGGATTGATGAACACGTCCGGAGTAAAGGGCCGCTTGGCGCGATGTATCCAGTCAAGACATGGACCGCGCCGAACCCGCACAGTTGCCTGAAGGAGGGCGACACTCCGTCGTGGTTCTTCTTCCTGCCGCTGGGTGGGAACAACCCGAATGACCCGGCCCAGCCCGGCTGGGGCGGACAGTTCGCGAAGCAACCTGACGGCTGGTATCGCGACCTGCCGGTGAAGGAGGGTTTCGACCCACGCAGCGCCGTGAGCCGCTGGCGGCCCGACTTTCAGCGCGACTTCGCCAGGCGCATGACGTGGTGCCTCCCGCCTTGAGCGCGCCCGAAAGCTCCCGCCGACAACTATTGCCCTCATGAGAAACAAGCGTCTGAGATCGTTGCTGGTTCCCCTGCTCATTGGCGTCGCCCGGTTGTCCGGCCAAGCCGCGCCGGCCTTCGAGGCGGGCGAGGGCGTGGTGGACATTTCCCCGCCGGTCGGCACCGCGCTGGGTGGCTATCGCTACCGCGACCCGGCCAAGCCGCGCGTCTCCACGGGCCTGGCGACGCCGCCCGAGGCGCGTGCCCTCGTGCTCCGGCGGGACAAGACAACGGCGGTCATCCTCTCGCTCGACATGCTGAACATCTCCTTCGACATGGTGCGCCGCGTGCAGGCGGGCGTGGAGAAAACGCTCGGCATCCCGGCGACGCATGTCCACATCACTGCCACGCACAGCCACACGATGCCGAGCATCGCGTTCAACCGGCATTGGGGCGACCAGAACCCCGCCTACGAAGCAGCCGTTGAAGCCGCGCTTGAGCAGGCTGTGCGAAAGGGCATCGCCGATCTTGCGGCGACGACGCTCCGCGTCGGCAGCGCCGTCGTCGTGGGCGGCAATCGCAACCGCACTCTCAAGGGGGAGGAGGCCGCGAAGACCCAGGCCGAGTTCACGAATGACTCGACCGACGCCGACCGCTGGCTGGACACGAGGCTCAGGCTGCTGGCGTTCGAGCGAACGGGCCGGCCCACGCTGGCCTGGTATAACTTCTCCGCGCATCCCACCGCGATGGGCGGCAGCACGCTGGCCGGCGCCGAATGGCCGGGGCTTGTGCAGAAAATCCTGCGCGAGGAACGCAAGCTCTCGCCCTCTTTTCTCCAAGGCCACATCGGCGATGTCGCCCCGCTGAAGCCCGACGCCACCGCCCGTGCAGTGGCGGACGCCATCGGCCAGGCTCTCGACACGGCGCAGCCCGTGGCTGTGGACACCCTGCGCATCGAGACGCAGCCCTTCGCGCTCCCGCTCGACCTTGCCGTCTTCAAGGCCCGGGTCGCAGCGAAACGGCCGCTGGCCGCCGAGGGCAGGCTCGATGCCTACGAGAAGGATTGGTATGAAAACTTCGCCGCGCGCTACGACCTCACGAAGGCACATCTGCCCATCACGCTGGGCGCGATCCGCATCGGTCCAGTCGGCCTGCTGTTCCATCCGGCTGAGCTTTACAGCTGTTACGGCCTCGCCATCCAGCGCGATTCGCCGCTGCCGCACACGTTCGTCATCGGCTACGCGGACGGCTACGTCGGCTACGTTGCCGACCCGAAGGCCTACACGCGCAGCGAATACGCCGCCGTGATGGTGCCCACAATTTTGAACTACCCACCGTTCACCCCCAACGCAGGGCGCGAGATGGCCGCCGCCGCCGCCGAGTTGCTGCGCCGGGTTGCCCGCTGAACTCTGAAACCAACTGGCCCTGAAAGCCATTCCCCTCCTGTAGGTGCTGCCCGCGAAGCGGAAACAGGGCCGGATGAGCCGGCGCGAGCGGCCGTCAGGACTTGGGGAGATGTCCTGCGAAGAACTGCTCCAGTGCCCGTCGCACGGAGGGAAAGGCGATTTGATCCAGTTCAATCTGGGTCGGGTGGAGCCAGCAGATCTCTGTGACTTCGCTGGGGTCGGCGTGGGCGTCGAGGCCGGGGGCTTGGCCGGTGAAGAAGAAGTCGAGGACTTGGTAGGTGACGCCTCGGTAGTGGTATTCGTTGGGGAGGGAGCAGAAGTAGTCGAGGCGGGCGACATGGAGGCTGACTTCCTCCCGTATCTCGCGACGCAGGGCGTCCTCGGCGGTCTCGCGAATGTCCACGAAGCCGCCGGGGACGGTGAGCTTGCCCTGGTGGGGCTGCCTGGCGCGACGGACGAGGAGCACGCGGCCATCAGCGGATTGGAGGATGGCCCCGACGGCTATGGCTGGGTTGAAGTAAAAGAGGAAGCCGCAGGCCGCGCAGTGGAATGGCGCGCGACCAACCACCGGCGAAGCCTTCCCGCACTGCGGGCAATGGCGGAACAGGTCAGCGGGCTTCATGCGCTTCGGTTTCGTGGCTCAATAACCACCCGCGCCAATCGCGCCACCGCCGCCTTCCGTCCCCTGCCCCGCTCGCTCCGCAGCCTCGCGGCGACGATACTCGTCCATCATCGCCGCCGTGGCCGTCGCGCCGCAACGGGAGCCGCCGAGGTCGCGGACCTTGATGAGGCCGTCGAGGTCACGCACGCCACCGGCAGCCTTCACCTGCACCTTCGCGGAGACGCTGGCGCGCATGAGCACGAGGTCGTGTTCGGTCGCGCCCTTGTAGTTGTAGCTGCCGTCGGGCTGCTTCACGAATCCGTAGCCGGAACTGGTCTTGACCCAGTCCGCGCCGGCGTGCTCGGAGACGGTGCAGAGCATCTTCTTGAAGGCGTCGCCGTCCATGCCCGCGCCGCCCTTGGTGAGATAGTCGTTCTCGAAGATGACCTTCACCTTCGCGCCATGCCGGTGAGCTTCCTCGCAAACGGCGCGGATGTCGTTGGCCACGTAATCCCAGTCGCCAGAGAGCGCCTTGCCGATGTTGATGACCATGTCTATCTCCGCCGCGCCGTCCTGGCAGGCCAGCCACGTCTCGTAGCGCTTCGACTCGGTCGCGGAGTTGCCATGTGGGAAGCCGATAACCGCGCCGATCGGCACGCCCGTTCCGTTGAGCAACTCGGCGGCACGTTTCACGTAGTAGGGTTTGATGCAAACGGAGGCGACCTGATACTTCGCCGCCAGCTTGCAGCCGTCCTCCAGCTCGCGGTCTGTCATCGTCGGATGCAGCAGCGAGTGGTCAATCATCTTGGCCAGTTCTTCGTAGGTGTATTTCATGCGGTTGTCAGATGCCCAAAGCCAGACACGGTCCCAGCCACGCACGCCTCGTTCTTGTTGGCGCACAGCCGCGTAAGGAAAAACTCTTCGCACAGCGACGGCAAGGCGTGTTTCAGCGGCTCCAGCTTCCCGTAGTCGCCGTCGCCCTTGAACTTGATGGTGACGATGAAGCGGTGGCAACGGCGCTGGCGCACCCAGTCCAGCACCAGTTCCACGCTCCGCTCCGGCGCGGCGATGACATCGCACAGCAGCCAGTCCACCGGGGCTTCCGGCGTGAACTTGAACGCGTCAGCTTCGTGGAAAGTAAGGCGCGGGTTCGCCATCAAGTCCTCGCGCAGCGGCGAGCGGTCCACGGCGATGACACGCGCGCCCCGGCTCGACGCCACGTAGCTCCAGCTTCCCGGACACGCACCGAGATCCACACACGTCTCGTCCGCCGCGATGCGCAGGCCGAGCCGTTGCTCCGCTTCGACGAGCTTGGCGAAGGCGCGGCTGGGCGCGGCCTTGTCGCTGGCCACCGGTAGCTCACCCTTTACAAACGGCCAGACGCAGCGGCGCAACTGCCAAGGCAACGACGCGACGGCCACGGAGAGAAAACCCGCGTCCGGCGAGGTGAGCAGCAGTTGAACGAGCGACGTGGTTTCGCGGAAGGGAGCCTCGCTGGCCTCCAAGGTCCGCAGCAGATGCCGACGCTTCTTGCGCAGCAGCTCCCGAAACGCCTCACGGATGAAACGCACGCGGTTCGCACCCGCGCCGCCAGTTCCGTAGTGCGGGGCGAGGTGCAATCGCCACGGCTGGCCTTCCGGCAGACGCGACGCGACCGCTTCGAACAGCCGCTCGCTCCACTCACGGATGGACGCGGCGCTCACCGGCTCGGCGTTCGGAAGCAACTGCCGGGCAAAGGCCAGCATCAGCGGCGTGGTGGATTGAAGCCCCAAGTCCGTCCGCAGCAAGCCGGGCGCGAGCAACTCCGCCTCCGCACCGACGAATGTGCGCCTCAGCTCATCGGTGAGCAGCGATTCATCGCCGGGTTCGGTGAGGAGGAGATGCATTCGGAGCGCCGGCTTGCAGCCGGCTTAAACGGTTCCGTTGGTGTAGGTGCGTAGGGTGAGGAAGCGCGCCGAGCCAGTTCGCGTGCGCAAAGCCGGCTGGAAGCCGGCGCTCCATCTCAAGAAAGTTCCAGCCCACGCATCGTGCCCGTGCTGCTGGCGAACTTGCCGGCCTCGATGCCGAGGCGTTGCAGCATGGAGACGTAGAGGTTGGGCA
>JBEBFV010000109.1:0-14943 GCA_040081795.1 Limisphaerales bacterium
GAGCCGGGCGGGATCAAGGCCGGCGGCGCTTTGGCTGCCGGCTTGGTCCGTGCGGAGGTCTTGCAGGCCGAGCCGGTCGAGCAGGCGGTCGGGGATGGAGATGAGTTGTGTTTGCAGGACGACCGCTCCGGGCGAATCCGCCACCGTCGTCGGCGTGACGAAGCCGACGATGCGTTGGCCCGGCTCCGGACCGGCCCAGCCGCCGAGCGCCAGCGCGTGCCCGAGCGGCAGCTGCGCTGAGACAGCGCTGGTCAGCTTCGTGACCGGCTGCGAGGGCGGAGGCAGTGCTGGCGCGGGGGCAGGCGGACGGCGGGCAGCGACGGAGTTTGTGAGCGCAACTGCGCGCTGCTCGGTGCGCAGGCGCGTGACTTCGCTGCGGAGCCGGGCGAGCTCGAGGACTTCTGCGTCGGAGAGGGCGGGCTTGTTCGCGGCGCGCTCCTTGGCGGCGTAGGCTTGAAGTTCCTTCAGAGTCTGTCTCGCCTGTTCCGCCTCGCGGTTTCCGTCGGCGAACAATGCCCTGGCAGCTCGCAACTTTTCCATGGCGGAGAACCAGAAGACGACGCAGACAGAGAGAACCACGACGGCGAGATATTGGAGGAGTTTTTCGCGGCGCATAATGGGGTCGGTGAGCGAATGGTATCAGGCAGGAGTGCGGTGAGAAGGCGCGATTTGGAGGATGCTTCCCAGCCGCTTCCTTTCAACGACCGGCTCTGCGCTTGACCCATCCGCCGCAGCTTGCGACAACCATCAGCATGAAGCCGATTCCTCCGCGCGAGCGCGTGCCGTGGCCAGACATCCCCTCGTGACGCGAAATATCTCAAATCAAATGCGCAAGTTCTCATCCTGAATCCTGAAGTCGCCTCCGCAGCCACCCGTCTGCTCACCCAATCAAACCGATCCCTATGAAGTCCTTTCTCTCCGTCTCCCCGCTCGCCGTGCTGGTTGCGCTCTGCGCCGCCGTCCTCAACACCTCCGCCGCCGAACCCACGCTGCACTCGTTCAAGAAGCAGCAGCTCGACAAGCACTACTGGTCCGAGGGCGCGATGCTCGGCGACTTGAACAAGGACGGGAAACCCGACGCCATCTCGGGGCCGTATTGGTGGGAGGGGCCGGCGTTCACGAAGCGCCACGAGATTTACCCGGCCACGCGCACGACGAAGACCAAGAACCTCAAGGGCGCGGAGGTCGAGTTCCCCGGCTTCGAGGGGAACTTCGGCAGTCGCAACGCCTACTCGACGGACAACTTTTTCGCGTTCGTCCACGACTTCAACGGCGACGGCTGGAATGACGTGTTGACCTACGGCCTGCCGAACACGCCGGCCTTTCTCTACCTCAATCCCAAGGGCAAGGAGCAGCACTGGGAACGCTCGACGGTGCTCGACCATGTGGACAACGAGTCGCCGACGTTCGTGGACCTCACGGGCGACGGGAAGCCGGAGATTGTCTGCAACTACGAGGGCAACTACGGCTACGCGTCGCCGGACTGGAGCAACCCGACTGCGAAGTGGAAGTTCACGCCCATCACGGCGGGCGGCAAATGGCAGCGCTTCACGCACGGCCTCGGCGTGGGTGATGTCAACGGCGACGGCAAGCTCGACCTCCTCTGCAAGGACGGCTGGTTCGAGCAGCCGAAGTCGCTCGCGGGCGACCCGGCGTGGAAGCATCACAAGACCAACTTCGCCCCGGCCAGCGCGCAAATGTATGCCTACGACGTGAACGGCGACGGCCGCGCGGACATCATCACCGCGCTCGCCGCGCACGGCTACGGCCTCGCGTGGCACGAGCAGCTCGCGGAGAAGGACGACAACGGCTCGCCCAAGTGGCGTTCGCACGTCTTCATGCACAAGGCGGCCGAGGAAAACCGCTACGGCGTCCACTTCCCCGAGCTGCACGCGGTCGAGCTGTTCGACGTGGATGGCGACGGCCTGAAGGACATCATCACCGGCAACTGCTACTGGGCGCACGGGCCGGCGGTCGCGCCCGGCGCGGGCGAGGAAGGCGTGCTCTACTGGTTCAAGCTCGTGCGCCGCGCCGACAAGTCGGTGGACTGGGTGCCGCACCTCATTGACACCGCGTCCGGCGTGGGCCGGCAGATTGGCGTCGCCGACGTGAACGGCGACGGCAAGCGCGACCTCATCATCGGCAACAAGATGGGCACGTTCGTCTTCACGCACGAGGCGAAGCCGGTTTCCGCCGACGCCTTCGCCAAGGCACAGCCGCCGGTGAAGTTCCCCGCGTTCACCGACCAGCCGATGGACAAGATGAGCATCATCGTCCACACCACGCGCCCCAGCGGCACGCCCGCCGTGGTGCAACCGCCGGGCGGCAAGGGCGACAAGGCCGCGCCCGCGAAGAAGGCCAAGGCCGCCGCGCCCGTGCAGCTCGCCGCCGCCGATGTGAAGGCCAACCCGCCGCTCTCGGCGAAGGGCGTGCTCCCCGTCGGCCTCGACGGCAAGCCGCTCAACACCGACTTCGAGACGGGCGACCTGCGCGACTGGACCGCGACGGGCGAAGCGTTCAAGCAGCAGCCCATCCTCGGCGACACCGTGGTCGCGCGCCGCGCGCCGAACCAGAGCGCGCATGTCGGCAAGTATTGGATTGGCACTTACGAGCGCGGCCTTGGCGACGAGGCGACCGGCACGCTCACCAGCAAGCCCTTCCGCCTCACGCATCGCTACGCGGCGTTCCTCGTGGCGGCCGGACCTTACACCTCGACGCGCGTCGAGCTGGTGAACACGGGCAACGGCAACGTGATTTTCTCCACGCCGGGCGGCGACCCGGAGAAGTTCAAGGAGACGAACAACTCGACCGAGACGCTCGCGCCCGTGGTCGCGGACCTGGAGCGGCACCAGAACAAGGAAATCTTCATCCGCGTGGTGGACGAGCAGGCGGGCGGGCATTGGGGCCACCTCAACTTCGATGACTTCAAGCTCTACGACGAGCGCCCCGTGTTCGCGAACGAGCTGAAGATGTCCGTCAAGGCCCTCGCCGCGCTCGCGCAGAAGACAGCGCCTAAGGCCCCCGCCCCGCCACCCGCGCCGCTCGACGAGGTGAAGCACGCCGGTCTCCCGCCCGACGAGGCGGTGAAGGCCATGACGCTCCCGCCCGGCTTCAAGGTCACGGTCTTCGCCGCCGAGCCGGACGTGAAGCAGCCCATTGCCTTCTGCATTGATGACCGGGGCCGCCTCTGGGTCATCGAGAACTACACCTATCCCATCCGCAAGCCGGGCGAGAAGGGCGACGACCGCATCGTCGTCTTCGAGGACACGGACGGCGACGGCAAGCACGACAAGCGCACGGTCTTCATCGAGGGGCTGAACCTCGCGTCGGGCATTGAGTGGGGCTTCGGCGGCGTGTTCGTCGGGGCCGCGCCGTGGCTGCTGCACATTCCCGTGAAGGAGACGGCCACCGGCCCGCAGCCCGCCGGCGAGCCGAAGAAGTTGCTCGAAGGTTTCGCGTGGCACGACACGCACGAGATGCTCAACACCTTCACCTGGGGGCCGGACGGCTGGCTCTACGGCTGCCACGGCGTCTTCACGCACTCGCACGTCAAGGTCGCTGGCGCGCCGGACAGCGAGCGGCAGTTCATCAACGCCGGCGTGTGGCGCTACCAGCCGGTGAAGAAACGCTTCGAGGTCTTCGCCGAGGGCACGAGCAACCCGTGGGGCATTGACTTCAACGAATACGGCCACTGCTTCATCGAGGCATGCGTCATCCCGCACCTCTTCCACATGATTCAGGGCGGGCGCTACCACCGGCAGGCCGGCCAGCATTACTCGCCGAACTTCGAGGAGGCCCGCCGCCTCGTGCCGGATTACTTCAAGCAGAGCTTCAGCCCGCAGGCCGGCCAGCCGGAGAACTCCTACACCTTCAAGGACGCGAAGGTGCAGCCCATCAACCCGTTCATCTACGACGACCTCAAGACCATCGCCGACCATCGCCATTTCCTCGGCGCGACCCCGCACGGCGGCAACGCGCGCTCCGACGCCGCCGGTGGCGGCCACGCGCACGCGGGCCTCATGTGCTACCTCGGCGGGACTTGGCCCAAGGAGTATCACGGCAAGCTCTTCATGGGGAACATCCACGGCCAGCGCCTGAACGTGGACAGCCCCGAGCGCAAGGGCAGCGGCTACGTGGGCAGGCACGCGCCGGACTTCCTGAACTTCAACGACCGCGCCTCGCAGACGCTCAACCAGATGATTGACCAGGACGGCAACGTCTTCGTGATTGACTGGTATGACCGCCAGCAATGCCACAACCAGCGCGACCCGAGCGTGCATGACCGCAGCAACGGGCGGATTTACAAAATTGTGTATGAAGGTGCACCCAAGATCACAGCACCTTCCTTTACGTCCCTAAGCCAAACTCAATTGTGTTGGAGGGCGATGGGATCCCAAGTGGCATGGCATTCACGACACGCGCGGCGCCTGCTGCAAGAGTTTGCCGCTGCTAATCAGCTTGAGCCAAAAGTGAAAGAAACTCTTTGGGGAATGGTGAACCTACCGAGCAAACCAGCGACCCTTCGCGGAGAGAACAAGAAGCTTCAAACCAGCAGCCTCAACGAACGGGAGCAATTGCAAGCCCTGTGGGCTTTGCATTCGGTTGGCTTACTCGGCGCTAGTGAGGCGGTTCAGGCGCTCACACATCAGGCAGAGCACGTCCGCGCCTGGACCATCCAGCTCCTCTGCGAAGACCACAAACCCGGCGACGCCGCGTTGAAGGAATTCGCCCGCCTCGCGAAGGAAGACCCCTCGCCCGTCGTGCGCCTCTACCTCGCCAGCGCCTGCCAGCGACTGACCGTGGCCGAGCGCGCGCCCATCGTGGAAGCCCTCCTCGCCCACGCCGAGGACGCCCCCGACCACAACCTCCCGCTGATGTATTGGTATGCCACCGAGCCCATCGTCGCCGCCGACCCAGCCAAAGGCGCGCTCCTCCTCGCCAAGGCCAAAATCCCCCTCCTCCGCGAATACATCACCCGCCGCCTGACCGCGAAGTAGCGCGGTAGGGCGCGTCTGTCCCCAGCGCGCCGTTTGTCGTCCGAATGCCCAACCGGCGCGGTGAGGACACCGCGCCCTACCCCGCGCTCGACTTCATCGCGCCCGCTCGCCACTCTCCCGCGCCGTGAAACAGACGATTGTCACCCTGGACCTCGAAGGCGTGCTGGTGCCGGAGATTTGGATCGCCGTCGCCGAGAAGACCGGCATCCCCGACCTGCGCCGCACCACGCGCGACGAGCCGGACTATGACAAGCTGATGCGCCAGCGCATCGGCATCCTCGACCAGCACGGCATCAAGCTCTCCGACATCCGGGCCGTCATCGGCACGCTGCGCCCGCTGCCCGGCGGCAAGGAGTTCCTCGACGAGCTGCGCTCGCTCACGCAGGTCATCATCCTGAGCGACACCTTCGAGCAGTTCGCCCAGCCGCTCATGCGCCAGCTCGGCTGGCCCACGCTCTTCTGCCACCGGCTGCTCGTGGAGCACGACCGCATCACCGGCTACGCGCTGCGCTTGCCCGACCAGAAGCGCGAGTCCGTCCGCGCGCTGCAAGCGCTCAACTACCGCGTCCTCTCCGCCGGCGACTCCTACAACGACACCTCCATGCTGCTGCAAGCCGACAAGGGCTTTCTCCTCCACGCGCCCGAAAACGTGAGGCGCGAGTTCTCCCAGCTCCCCGCGATGGAGACGCACGCGGCATTGATGGCGCGGCTGAAGGCGGAACTTGGGGAAAGTAATTTAGTGATTAGTAATTAGTCGGCCCCGGCCTGAACGCACGACTCGGGACCAAGCACTAATTACTAATCACTTTTTCCGCTCAGTCCTCCGCCTTCGACTCCCGGTTCGTCAAATCGCGCACAGCCGCCCTCGCGTCCTTCCCCTCGTAGAGCATCGCGTGGACCTGCTCGATGATGGGCGTGCTGACGCCGTGCTTGCGCGCGAGCTGCCAGGCCGAGAGCGCGGTGGGATAACCCTCGACGGCGTGGTGCGTGGCGGCCAGCAGGTCGGCGAGCTTCTCGCCGCGTCCGAGCCGTTCGCCGAAGGAGCGGTTGCGGCTCAACTTCGAGAAGCACGTCACGGTCAAATCCCCGAGGCCGCTGAGTCCGGCGAAGGTCTCCGCCTGCGCGCCGCACGCCACGCCCAGCCGGCGCATCTCAGCCAGCGCGCGTGTGACGAGCGCGGCCTTCGCGTTGTCGCCGAAACCCAGGCCGTCGCCCACGCCGGCGGCGATGGCGATGATGTTCTTGAGCGCGCCGCCCAGCTCCACGCCCGGTAAATCAGTGCTCGTGTAAACGCGGAAGGCGGGCCGGTGAAACAGTCTTTGCACCAGCGCCGCCGCACCGAGGTCCGCGCTGGCGGCGACGATGGCGGTCGGAACGCCGCGCGCGACTTCCAGTGCGAGCGTCGGCCCGGAGAGCGCCACCACCCGGGCCTTGGGCGCGCAGGCTTGCAGCACGCCGCACATCGTCAACCCGCTGTCGTGCTCGATGCCCTTGGTCACGCTCACCGCGAGTCCGCGAAAATCCGCGAGCGCGCACGCCACCTCGCGGAGCGCCCGCGACGGCACAGCTACGATGACTTCGCTGGTGTCGCGCAGCGCTTCGGCGAGATCATCCTCGCAGTGGATGCCGGCCGGCAGCGTCACGCCGGGCAGGTAACGCTCGTTGCGGCCGCTCGTGCGCACGTCGGCGAGATGCGCGGGGTCGTGGCCCCAGAGCGCGACTTCGTTGCCCGACTCGCGGAGCAGCTTGGCGAGCGCCGTGCCCCATGCGCCCGCGCCGAGGACGGTGATGTTCATGGTTTCACCTCGGGAGTAGATGGCTCCGGCTTCTTCGCGCCAATGCGGCTTTCCGTGCCGGCCAGCAGGCGCTCGATGTTGGCTTTGTGCTTGTAGATCGCCAGCGCGCCCAACGCCGTCGCAACGCCGATGAGCAGGCCGCCGTTGCCCGTGAGCCAGACCGCCAGCGGCAGCGCCACCGCCGCCACGATGGACGCAAGCGACACGTAGCGGCTCACCGCAAAGACCACGAGCCACGCCGCCAGCGCGATGCCGAACGCCGCCGGAGCCAGCGCTGCGAAGACGCCCGCCGTGGTGGCGATGCCCTTGCCGCCCTTGAACTTCAGCCAGCAGGTGTAGTTGTGCCCGAGGATGGCGCAGATGCCGGCGAGAAGCGGCAGAGACTCCAAGAGCGCAAGTATCGGCTTATACTCCTCCCCTTCTGGAATGAAGTGAGGTTTAAAGGCGCGCTCTGCCAGCAGCACCGCCAGCGCCCCCTTCAACGCGTCCGCCGTCAGCACGAAGATTCCCGCTCCCTTGCCCAGAATGCGGAAGACATTCGTCGCGCCGATGTTCCCGCTGCCCACGCTGCGGATGTCCACGCCCTTGGCCTTCGCGACGAGGAAGCCAGTCGGAATCGAGCCGAGGAGGTAGCTCAACAGGACCAGCGTGATAAGGGCGGCAGCCACGGGCGGAGTATGTTTCCGGCAGGCGAAGTTCAAAGTTCAAAGTGCAACCTGTAGCGGCGCTCTGCGAGCGCCGAGCTTTGGCCTGTGAGGGACGCCCCCTCTGCTAGCGCGGCCCTCGGCGGTCACAGACCGCCGCTACAGTTGGCAAACCCCCGCGTTGTCAGCCGCGCCTCCGAAGTGGCACACTCCGCGCATGGCTGCTGAGAAAATCCGCGTCGCCGTCATCGGCACTGGCTCGTTGGGCAAGGAACACGCCCGGCTCTACGCCGAACTGGCGCGCACCGCCGCAGTGGAGTTCGCCGGCGTCTTCGATGCGAACCCTGAAGCCGCCCGCAAGCACGCCGCCGCCCATGGCACGCGGGCCTTCATCTCCATCGCCGAGGCCGCCGCCGCGAGCGACGCCTTGAGCATCGTCACGCCCACCACAACGCATTTCGACATCGCCAAGACGCTGCTGGAGTTGGGTCGGCACGTGCTCGTCGAGAAGCCGATGACCGAGCGCTCCGATCAGGCGGCGGAGCTGGTTAAGCTCGCGCACGACCGCGCGCTGGTGCTGCAAGTCGGCCACGTCGAGCGCTTCAACCCCGTCTTCAGCTATCTCGAAACCGCCGCGCCGGCGCCGCGCTTCATCGAGTGCCACCGCCTCTCGCCCTTCCCCGCGCGCAGCACGGACATCGGCGTGGTGCTGGACCTGATGATTCACGACCTCGACGTGGTGTTGGCCTTCGTGAAATCGCCACTGGTGAGCGTGGACGCGGTCGGCATTCCCGTCCTGAGCAAGAGCGAGGACATCGCGAACGCGCGGCTGCGCTTCGCGAACGGCTGCGTGGCGAATCTCACCGCCAGCCGCATCAGCCCGGAGCGGCTGCGCAAAATCCGCGTCTTCAGCGGCGGCGCGCAGCCCAGTTATATCTCGCTGGATTACCGCGAGCAGAAGGGTTTTATCTACCGCCTCGCTGGGGACGACGCGGAGAAAAGTTCGCTGCTCAAGCTGCTCTTGTCTGCGAATGACTCGGCCATCGTGAGCGAGTTCGCCGGGAAGAAAATCGTGCGCGAGCCAGTGCCCATCGCGAAAGACGAGCCGCTCAAGCTGGAGCTGGCGCACTTCGTCGAGTGCGTCCGCGAGCGCCGCACGCCCAAGGTCAGCGGCGCGTCGGCGAAGCACGCGCTCGATGTGGCGTTTGAGATTACGCGGCAGATCAACGCGGCTCCGCGCACGACATGAGTCAGGAGCACTGTGACGTGGTAGTCGTGGGCGGTGGAGCTGCCGGTTTCTTCGGAGCCATCGCGTGCGCGGGGGCGTTGCAGGGTCGCGGTTCAGTCACGATTTTGGAGCGCGGGGGAAATGTGTTGCAGAAGGTCAAAGTCTCCGGCGGCGGGCGTTGCAACGTGACGCACTCGTGCTTCGAGCCGAAAGAGCTGGCGAAGCGGTATCCGCGTGGTGGCCCGGCGCTCATCGGGGCGTTCCATCGGTTTCAGGCGGCGGACACGGTGAAGTGGTTCGAGGCGCGCGGCGTAGTGCTGAAGACGGAGGCGGACGGGCGGATGTTCCCGACCACGGACCAGTCGCAGACCA
Organism: Limisphaerales bacterium; assembly: GCA_040081795.1. Lineage (GTDB taxonomy): Bacteria > Verrucomicrobiota > Verrucomicrobiia > Limisphaerales > SXTU01 > SXTU01. The sequence goes on from JBEBFV010000109.1 coordinate 9,038, forward strand.
TCATCAACTGCCTGACGAACGCGGCGCGCGCGGCGGGCGTGGAGTTGCGGACGGGCTGCGGGGTGGAGCGGGTGGAGCGCAGAGGTGAGAGAGGTTTCAGGCTCTGGTTGAGTGCCGGCGGTTTGCAACCGCCGTCGGGCGACGCGGCGTCGCGGAGCGGCGGTTACAAACCGCCGGCACAGGTGCTCGATTGCGACGCGTTGCTGCTGGCCACGGGCGGGGCGAAAGCGGCGGATGTTTTGGCGCCGTCGCTGGGGCACACGATTGAACCGCCGGTGCCGTCGCTCTTTACGTTTCACATCGCGGACAAACGGCTGGAGGGCTTGTCCGGCCTCGCGGTGGAGCGCGCGACGGTGAGCGTGGCGGGAACGAAGCTCAAGGAGACCGGGCCGGTGCTCATCACGCACTGGGGTTTGAGCGGGCCGGGGATTTTGCGGCTGTCGGCGTGGGGCGCGCGGGAGCTGGCGGCGTTCGCTTACACTTTTGCGCTGCGGGTGAACTGGCTGCCGGACCACAATTTCGAGAGCGTCATCGCGCTCGCGCAGGCGCAGCGCGGGCTGACGGGGGCGCGGCAGGTGCAAAACGTGGCGTTGGCCGGGCTGCCATCACGGCTGTGGGAGCGGCTGGTGGCGACGGCGGGCATTGCGCCACAGACGCAGTGGGCGGGGCTTAACAAGGCGCAGTTGCACACGCTGGCGCGGCTGCTGGTGGAGTCGGAGTTCGCGGTGACGGGCAAGAGCATGAACAAGGAGGAGTTCGTGACGTGCGGCGGCGTGCGGCTGGGCGAGGTGGATTTCAAGACGATGGCAAGCCGCGTCTGCCCCGGCTTGTATTTCGCGGGCGAGCTGCTGGACATTGACGGCATCACGGGCGGGTTCAACTTTCAGGCCGCGTGGACGACGGGCTGGCTGGCGGGCAACGCGATGGCGCAATGCGTCGCGACGAAACAAGCTTGAGCGATGGCCGAGACGAACATCATGGTGATTGCCGGCGAGCCGAGCGGCGACGCGCTGGCGGCGGAGCTGGTGCAGGCGTTGCGCGCGGAGGCGGAATCTCATCCTCACACCACGAAACCTGAGCCGCGCTTTTTCGGTGCGGGCGGGCCGAAGCTGGCGGCTGTCGGAGTGGAACTCGCGGTGGACATAACGCAGCATGCCGTCATCGGGCTGTGGGAGGTCATCAAGAGCTACGGCAAGTTCCGCCGCATCTTCCATGAGTTGCTCGACCTCGCGGAAATGCGCCGGCCCGACCTGCTTGTCTGCGTGGACTTCTCCGGGTTCAACCGCCGCTTCGCCCACGCGCTGCGGGCGCGGGCGACCAAGTCGAGGGGCCAGTGGAACCCGCGCATCGTGCAATACGTCTCCCCGCAAGTCTGGGCATCGCGCCCGGGCCGCGCGACGAAGATGGCGGACGACTACGACTTGCTGCTCACCATCTTTCCGTTCGAGAAGGATTGGTATGCGAAGCGCGCGCCGAAGCTAAAGGTCGAGTTTGTCGGGCATCCGATGCTGGACCGGTTTCAAGTCCAAGGGCCAAAGTCCGAAGTCCAAAGTCCGCCCGCGCGGCCCGTGGTGGTGCTACTGCCCGGCAGCCGGGCGGGCGAGTTGCGGCGGCATTTGCCAGTGATGAAGGAGGCGGCGCACCGCATTCGCCAAACGGCAGAGGTGAGGTTTGCCATGGTGTTACCGAATGACGCGTTGGCCGAGGAGGCCAGATGCATCTGGGAGTCCCGTTGGGTGGGGCAGCTTCTGGCGGAGGCCGACCGGCTCGAAGAGTTGAAGCCAGTGGTTCACTACTCGGTTGGCAACCTGTCCGACGCCCTCCGCTCCGCCACCATCGCCATCGCCTCCACGGGCACGGTCACAATGGAATGTGCGCTCTTCAAGGTGCCGACCGTTGCGCTCTACAAGACCTCGTGGAGCACCTACGAGATCGGCAAGCGCATCGTCACGGTGAAGTTCCTCGCGATGCCGAATCTGCTGGCGAACGAGGCAGTGTTCCCGGAGTTCGTGCAGGACGCGGCGACGGGGACGAATCTCTCGGAGGCCGCGCTCGCGTTGTTGAAGGACGAAACGAGGCGCAAGGAAATCCAGGGCAAGCTCGACCGGATTATCGCGGGCCTTGGCTCTGCCGGGGCAAACGTCCGGGCGGCGAAGGCGATCTGGAGGTTGCTGGAGCCGGCGCTGAATTAAGACGACGCCCGTCAGCCGGGCCGCTGCGGCGTGAACCCCGCGATCCGTTTCTTGGCCTCAGCCATCTGTTCACCGGTGAGCACGCCCGTGATCTTGTCGCGCTCGATGGCGGCGTCCTTGCTCCCGAGCTTGGCTGCGATGGCAAACCACCGGTAGGCACGAGCGAGGTCCAGCGGCACGCCCTTGCCTTCGAGGTAGCAACGCCCCAGCAGCAACTGCGCCGGGATGTGGCCCTGGTCGGCTGCACGTCGGAACCACTTGGCCCCCTCGGTGGGATTCGGCGGCAAGCCCTGGCCGGCCTGGTGGCGTCGGCCCAGCTCATACTGCGACGGGGCGTGCAGCTGCTCGGCGGCCTTTTGCAACCACGCGGCGGCCTCGACAAAATTCTCCGCGACGCCGTTGCCCTCGCTGTGAAGCTGCGCGAGGTAGAACATCGCGTCCACATGGCCTTGATCAGCAGCAGCGCGATACCACCTGGCGGCCTCGCGGAACTCGGACTTCTTCTCCGCCTTCTTGTGGAGCTCGCGGGCCAGCCGGTGCATGGCGTTGACCTCACCATTCTCCGCGGCCTTGTGCAGCCACTTCACGGCGCGCGCGCTGTCCTGCATCAATCCCTCGCCGCGTGCGTAGGCCATTCCCAGGCTGAATTCGGCATCTGGATAACCCTGCTCCGCCGCGAGCCGGAACCAGCGGACGGCCTCCTCCAAGTCCTTCGTGACGCCCTCGCCCTTGCGGTAGCTCAGGCCAAGATTGTTCTGCGCGGCCGGGTGGCCCTGCTCGGCGGCCTTGCGATACCACGCCACGGCCTCGGCGGGATCGCGCGTGACGCCGGTGCCCTCGTCGAGACACAGGCCCAGCGCGTTCTGCGCCTCAAGGTGGCCGAGCTCGGCGGCCTTGCGATACCACTCGGCGGCCCCGGCGTGGTTCTCGGCCGTGCCGTGGCCGGCACCCAGGCGAAGCGCCAGTTGATACTGCGCCTCGGCATCGCCCTGTTCGGCACGCTGGCGGAGGGCAACAAAGTCTTTTTGTGCCGCGTGCTGGAACAGCTTCCCATACCACGGGGATTTCATGCGGCGAATCTAGAAACCGGCGCGGATGAAGACAAGCGCCCAGTTGCCGTTTACTGCGCCGTGCTGGTCCGCTCCACGGGCACCGGCTTGAACCGCCGCCGCTGATACCATGCGACGCCGATCAAGTCGTGCAGGCCGCGGCCGAGCCGGTTCCACACGCCGTATTTCGAGACGCCGGCCACGCGGGGCCTGTGGTTCACCGGCACCTCGCGCACGCGGAAGCCGCCGCCCGCGACGAGGATCGGCAGAAAGCGATGCAGGCCGTTGAAGCCGAAGACGCCCTCCAGTGCCGCGCGTCGGAACACGCGCAACGCACAGCCCGTGTCGCGAAACTCCGCGCCCAGCGCCGCGCTCCGCGCCGAGCGCGCCAGTCGTGAGGACACCCGGCGCACGAACGAATCCTGCCGGTTCTGCCGCCAGCCGCACGCGAAGTCGCACGACTCCAGTTCCGCCAGCAGGCGCGGCAGGTCGGCCGGGTCGTTCTGCAAATCTCCGTCCAGCGTGGCAAGCAGCGGGCGGCTCGTCTGCTGGATGCCCGTCCACAGCGCCGCGCTCTGGCCCGCGTTGCGCGTGTGCCGCACTCCCCTCACGCGCGGGTCGGAGCGCGCCGCCTCGGTGATCCTCGCCCACGTCGTGTCCCGGCTGCCATCGTCCACAAAGACCAGCTCCCAATCGTTCGGCACGGACGCAAATGCGGCCGCGACCTCGCGGGCCATTGGCGGCACGTTCTCCGCCTCGTCGAAGACGGGGACTATGATGGAAATCGGTTCCGGCACGGCGCGAAACTAGACGGCGGCACGGCGCGGGGAAAGTGAATTGAACGCGCCGGGGCTTACCGGCAGTTCTGCGCCAGCATCTCCTCGATGCGCACCAGCCAGCGGCTCGCGGCAATGCCGATCCGTCGCAAGTCCCGCGCGGCGACGGGCAGCGCGGCATCAGTCGCCTGCTGCTCCAGTTCGAGGCACAGCGCCGCCACCGCCTCGGCAGGCGCGCGAAACTCGCGCTGCAGCTCCGAGCAATCCAGCCCGCGCAACGCCGAGGGCTTGTCCGAGAAAATCTCATTGGTGAGCAGCAGCATCCGCGTGCCCGCCGCATGCAACTGTCGCAGCCCGGCCAGCAACGGCATGGGCGCGGAAGCCCCGGCCTCCTCCACGATCAGCTCGCAGTAGCCGAGGATCGGGTTGATGGGCGTGCGCAGGTCGTGCCGCAGGGTGCGCAGCGCCTCGATGTTGCTGGGCAGGTGCAGGCGTCTTTTCTCCAAAACGGGTTTCGTCTGACCGGTGCTCATGCTGATGGGGGCGGGGGCGGCCGCAGCAGCGCCTCCACCTTCGCCAGCAGCCGGGGCAGCTCGACGGGCTTGGTCTCGAAATCATTGCAGCCCGCGAGCCGGGCCTTCTCCTCCTCACCCACCATTGCGTGCGCCGTGAGCGCGATCACCGGGATGTGCCGCGTCGTCGGCGCGCTCTTGATGCGCTGCGTCGCCTCCCAGCCGTCCATCACGGGCAGGCCCAGGTCCATGATGACGAGGTCGGGCAGCTCCCGCTCGCAACAGGCCACGCCCTCCGCGCCGTCCACCGCAATCACAACCTCATAACCCCGGCGGATGAGCCGGCGGGAGAGCATGTCGCGGTTCATCTCGTTGTCTTCCACGAGTAAGATCTTGGGCATGGCTTGCCCCCTTTTTGCGCGGCGACGCGGCGGGGTGCAAGCGCCAACTTCGCACTCCTCACCGCGCGCCCGGACTGACAGTGGAAATCCCTTCGGCCCGCACGCCCGCTCCGTTACGCTGCCGGCGTGACCGTCCTCGAAGTCATCCAGCGCAGCGCGGAGTTCCTGAAACGCCACGGCGTGGACTCGCCCCGCCTCCAGATCGAGCTGCTGCTGGCCCACGTGCTCAAGCTCCCCCGCCTCCAGCTCTACCTGAATCACGACCGCGCCCTCACCGAGGCCGAACTCGCCGCCCTTCGCGCGCTCGTGCAACGCCGCGCGAAGCGGGAACCGTTGCAACACCTCACCGGCAGCACGTCCTTCTTCGGATTGGAAATCTCCGTCAGCCCGGCTGCCCTCGTCCCCCGGCCTGAAACCGAAACGCTTGCCGAACTCGCTCTCGCCGCGCTGGCCCAGTCCACTTCGCCTCAACCCAACGTGCTGGACTTCGGCACCGGCACCGGCTGCATCGCCATCGCGCTCGCTGCGAAGTGTCCGCCCGCCTCCGTCCACGCGCTGGACATCTCCGATGCGGCCCTCGCGCTGGCCCGTGGCAACACGGAGCGAAATGCGTTGGCCGGGCGAATCGCCTTCCACTTGGGCGACGGTTTCCCCGCGCTCCCGGCGGACCTGAGATTCGACATCATCGTGTCGAACCCTCCCTACATTCCCGCCGCAGAGATCGCCACGCTGCAACCCGAGGTGCGCGACTTCGACCCGCGCCTCGCCCTCGACGGCGGCGCGGACGGACTGGACTTCTACCGCCGGCTCGCGACCGAGGCGACCGCACGCCTGAACGACGGCGGCGGTTTCTTCGCCGAGTTCGGCGACGGCCAGGAGGATGCGATCGGGCGACTTTTCACCGAGGCAGGCTGGCAACGCGTGGCCACTCATCGCGACCTCAGCGGCCGCCCGCGAGTCGTCGAGGCGTGGCTGT
>JBEBFV010000525.1:0-4118 GCA_040081795.1 Limisphaerales bacterium
TTGGACTTGAATGAGGAAAAATGAGCGCGTCAGCCAATCGGCGAAATCGCCCCACTTTCCAGAGTTCACTCGTTCTGATTTCCGAACACCCTCTTTCAGGGCGGCGATGCTTCCATGCCGCTACCCAGGGCGTTGCCCAGGGCTGTCATCTGTGAGGCTTTCAGCCCCGAATCCGGAGTTCGGGATCAAGTCATCTCCAGCCCCTTCAACGGCCCGGTGCCCGAACTGAACTTCTCCGTCTCGATGCCCATGCGCTGGAGCATGGAGACGTAGAGGTTGCAGAGCGGCGGCGGTGACTTCGGGTCGAAGGCGAGGTGCTGGCCGTGCTTGAAGCCGCCGCCGGCCAGTAGCACGGGGAGGTTGCGCGTGGAGTGGTTGCTCGCATTGCCGAGATTGCTGCTGAAGAAAACCATCGTGCGGTCGAGGAGGCTTTCGCCCTGTTCCTCGGTCTGCTTCAGCTTCGTGAGCAGTTCGGCGAGAGTCTTCATCTTCTCCAGCTCCAGCGTCTTGAGCTGCGCGAGCTTCGCCGGGTCCTGGCCGTGGTGCGAGAGGTCGTGGTGGCCTTGCGAGACGCCCTGAATCGGCGGCACGAGGCTCGTGCCGAGGAGGAGCATCGAGATGAGGCGCGTGGAGTCGGTCTGCAACGCGAGGTGGATGAGGTCGAACATGCTCCGGTTCTTCCCGATGAGGTCGGCGGAGTTCAGGTTGTTCTGCGGCTGCTTCGCCTCGACCTTGGGCTTGGGCTTCTTGGACCATTCCTCGTTCGTGACCATGCGCTGCTCCAGCTCGCGGACGCTGGTGAAATACTCGTCCATCTTCTCGCGGTCGCGCGTGCCGAGCGACGGCTGCAAGCGCCGCGCCTGCTCGCGCACGGTGTCGAGGATGCTCTGGCCGTCACGCAGTCGCCGCGCCTGCGCCTGCACCTCGTCAGGCCGGCCTTCGAGGAAGAGCCGCGCGAAGACATTCGCCGGATACAAGTCCGGCGGCACGAGCGCGCCGCTACGCGTCCACGAAAGGCCGAAGCCCTCCGCCGACAGCGACAGGCCGGGGAAACGCGTCTGCCCACCAATGCGCTCGGCGGCGAACTGGTCCACGGAAATGCTGTTGCGGAAGCCCGCGCGAATCTCCGGATGCGGCGCACCGGTGAGGAAACTGAAGATGGAATCGTGGCTCGACCCGACCTCGGGATGCGCGAGGCCGGACATCACGGTGAAGTCGTTGCGGAAATCCTTGAGCACGTCCAGATACGGCGTGGACGCGTAGTCGCGGCCAGCCTCAGTGGGAAAGAAGTTCGCGGGATGCACCCCGAGTGGCGTGCAGATGAAGAGCATCCGGCGGATGGGCGCAGTCTTGCCGGCAGCGAAGGCACGCGGCTGGAGCGACTCCAGCATCGGCAGCGCAAGCGAGACGCCGGCGGCGCGGAGGAAGGTGCGGCGGGTGAGCGGCGAAGGGAGCGGGAGTGATGGAGTCATGGAGTGTTGGAGTGGTGAGTGCATGGGCGGCTCACTTGGTCTGGAAGAACTGGCTGGCGACGACTTCGTGGATGAGCGAGCGGAACCGGAAGCCCTTTGCTTTCGCGTTGCGGACGATGTCACTGACCGCCGGCGCATCAGTGGCTTCGAGACCGTGGCCGGTGGCGTAGGTGAGGAGCTTCGTGGTGAGGGCGCGGGCGAGCTGGTCCTTGTCGGTGAGGAGAAGTTGTTTCAACTCATCAATGTCCTTGAACGCGCGGCCGTCGGGCAGCGCATCGCTCGGGTCCACTTTCGGGCCGTGCAGGTAGGGCATCCGGCGGCCATCAATCGTCACGGCCTTGCCGTTGCCGCTGACTCGGTAGAACTCCCGCCAGCCGCCGATGACATCGAAGCTTTCCAGCGCGAAGCCCGGCGGGTCCATCTTCACGTGGCAGCTCGCGCAGGACTCCAGTTGCCGGTGCTTGGCGAGCTGCTCGCGGATGTTCTTGGTGCCGCGCGTGTCGGGTTCGAGCGTGCCGACGTTGTCGGGCGGCTTGGGCGGCGGAGTGCCGAGGATGCGATCGAGCACCCACGCGCCGCGCAGCACGGGCGAGGTGGTGGTCCCGTTGGCCGTGACCTTGAGCACGCTGGCCATGGTGAGCACGCCGCCGCGATGGCTGTCCGGCGGGAGCTTCACCTTGCGGAACTCGAATCCGCTCACGCCGGGAATGCCGTAGTGCTTCGCGAGCCGTCCGTTGAGCATGGTGAAGTCCGACGCGATGAAGTGCGTGAGGCTCAGGTCGTGCCGCAGCACTTCGCTGAAGAACAGCTCGGTCTCGCGCACCATCGAGACCTTCAGCATGTCATCGAACTCCGGGTAGTGGATGTGGCTAGGCACGGTGAAATCAATGTCCCGCAGCCCGAGCCACTGGCCGGTGAAATTCTCGGTGAACTGCGCGGCCTTCGCGTGGTTTAGCAGCCGTTCGACCTGCGCGCGCAGCGTGGCCACCTGTGAAAGTGTCTTCTGTTCGGCGAGCGACAGCAGCTCTTCGTCGGGCAGCGTGCTCCAGAGGAAGTAGCTCAAGCGCGAGGCCAGCGCGAAGTCATCCAGCTTGCCGGGCCGTTCGCGCAGGAAGAGGAATTCCGGCGAGACCATCACGGCGGACAGCGCGGCGCGGATGGCCTGCTCGAAGGTGCGTTGCTCGCCCAGCTTCGCCTCAACGAGACCGACGAACGGCTTCACATCCGCATCGGTCACGGAGCGGCGGAACGCGCGGCGCGCAAACTGCCGAAGGATGCGGTCGGCATCCACGAGCGGCTCGCTGGAGACGACCTCGACACGGTCGCGGTAGTTGTAGATGGGTGCCGGGCCTTGCTTCATCTCACCGAAGAGGCGGCGATGGCTCTCTGGTGGCCACGACTCGTTCAGCGGCCCTTCCACGTCCACCCAATCCACCACGAGGCCGGGGCCTTCCCACGCGTCCGCGCCGACTTTGTTCACCGTCTGCGACGACGCCAAGCCGTAGGGCAAAATCGAAATCGAGGTGCGCGGCTCCATGTGGTCCACGAACTCGATGACTCTCGGCTTGCCCGGCGGCGCATCGAAGTAATCCACCAAGTGCCCGCGTGCGCCGCCCATGCCACCCGAGCCGGACCACACGCGGAAAACTACGGGCTGATTGGAACTCTGCACCGCCGACACCGACATCGTGAACCGGTAGCGCCCCCGCTCCTGCGGGTAAAACTTCGTCACACCCACCTGCTGCCACGCGGACGAGCTAAGGAGCGTGAGGACGCCTTCCTCCGTCTTGCGAAACACCTTCTCGGTCGTGGAGCGGACCTGGTGCGACTCGGTGAGGAGGTAGCGGGTCCTGGTGGACTTTGGCTGCGGGCGGTTCGCGATGGCCTGATTCAGCGCCGTGTCCGCCGCCTCAAGATACTTGTCGAGCAGGAACGATGACGTGTGGAGTGCCTCGCCGATGTTGTCGAAGCCGTCGGCGGAGGAATCCTGCGGCAACAAGTCCTTCAGCGGGGTCCGCACGCCGAGCAAGTCACGGACGGTGTTTTCGTATTCGGTGCGGTTGAGCCGGCGCAGCACCACGCGGCCCTGCGCCGCGCGCTGGGCGACGACCGCTTGCGAGACTTGCGCGGCAATCCATCCGGTCACGACGCGCACTTCCGGCTCCGGCGGTCGCGGCTGTTTCTTCGGCGGCATCTCGCCGGTCTGGAGTTGCTCCATGACTTTCTGCCAGCGCTCGCGGACAGCTTTGTCGGCGAAGTCGGTTGTGAGTTGGTCGAGCCGCCAATCGCCCTTGGGCTTCGCACCGCTATGGCATTCCTGACAGTGGCGTTCGAGGAAGGGGCGGACCTTCTCCTGATGCTGTGGGTCGGCGGCACTGGCGATGCACAGTCCGGCAAGGAACGCGGTGAGGAAAGCTTCGGGCCGGTGCATGCACAGGGGCAGACGAACAGTGGTCACGCTTCATTCCAGCGGGTTCGGGCCGGGATGGACCACTCTTGCGTGCCTTCCGTTTTCGGTCCTCTCATTAGCACCAGGCTTCAGCCCGGTGTCCTGGAGGGCGCCGAGGGCAGCCGTTTCAACGGCTTCTGCAGCCAATGACTTGCTGGCCGGGGGGGAACAAACCGTTGAAACGGTTTGTCATGCTT
>JBEBFV010000526.1:0-4107 GCA_040081795.1 Limisphaerales bacterium
CGCGAGATCGCGGACGTGAACGCGAACCTGCTGGGCGCGAGCTTCGTGGGCGGCAGCTTCAACCTCATCCTGCCTCCCGGCCTCAAGGCCGCCGGCATCGAGCGAGCGGCGGATGGTTCGCTGCGTCTCGTGGTCGTCAACACCGACGGCACTCCGGTGACAACGACGCAGGCGGCACGGTATGAGGTTCTTGTCACCAGCAACCTGGGCGGCGCGTGGACGTTGCTGCCCAATGCGCTGGTCTTGGAAAACGGCGCGCTCAAGATCGTGGACCCGGCGGCGAACGGCGCGAGCCTGCGGCTTTACAAGCTGGTGGAGACGCCTTGAGTGCCGGCGACGAAGGGTTTGCTTTGGCAGCCTCATTCGAGGCTGCACGGGCTTCGGCGGCTCAATTCATCGTGTGCCCGCTGAAGCCCGTCGTCTTGGCCAAGGGAAAGGAGCATCAGGGGTGGGAGAAGGATGAGATTCGATTCGGTGCGCGCGCCGATCGTTGCCACCGCCCCATGCTTTCACCCGCCCTCTCGCTTCGCTCCTCGGTTTTGGATTCTGAGCATGACCACGATCTGGAGCGGGAAAGGAGATGAGCCCGATGGCGGCCGCGACGCGCGCTGTGGCCCACAATCGTCATCGAAAACCAGAAGCCGCCCTCCAGTCGTCCAGAAAAGCAGAAACCCCTGTTTTCACAGGGGTTTCACGCATTCCGAATTGGTTGCGGGGCCAGGATTTGAACCTGGGACCTTCAGGTTATGAGCTTTAAGGTTTTGCGCCAAAATCCGACCGGCAACCTGCTATTGGAAAAGGAGTTACAGCGAAAACCAAGTTTCGGGCATTTTTCCCCGTCGCCATTTTGTCGCCACTTTTTAAGGCCTCCACAGCGAGTTTCAGACTCCCGGCAGATTCATTCCCAGCAGTGAATCCACGCCAAACTTTTCGTTGTGAACACAACAACACAACCCAACCCACGAACCGGCAAAAACTGGAAAACCAAGCGCGAGATCGCACTGCACCTCAAGTGTAGTGTGCGCAACGTCACGAGCCTGATGCGGCGCGGAGTCATTCCTTACTGCAAGTGCGGGCATTTCGTCCGTTTCGACCTGGAGGAGTGCGACCGGGCCATGCAGCAGTTTCGGGTCGGTAGCATATTCGACCATACCTGACGCAGTTTTCATCGGCAATCGCCACAAGTAGGAAACAGCTCCAGAGGTGCTATTCGCCGGAGCTGGCCGGTTCACCGTTGGAATCCGCTTTTCAAATCTGTATTTCGTGGTAACACAATACTGTGTTCCTACGAGATACACTGCGGGAAATCCTTCGGGACCAAAGTCCTCCTCCCGACCCCGTGCGCTCGGTGCCGCGCGCCCTAGCGTCGCAAATCCCATTAGATTCCACGCTCGCCATCGCCCTGACCGGCGTGCGCCGCTGCGGCAAGAGCACCCTGCAAGCGCAATTGCGCGCACGCGGACCAGCCGCCGGCGCTTACTGCAATTTTGAAGACCCGCGCCTCTTCGGCCTCGAGGTTCCAGACTTCACGACTTTGCTGGAGTTGCTTGATGAGCTGGCCCCGGGCCGGCAGCCGGTTTTTCTGGACGAGGTGCAGGAGCTGCCCGAGTGGCAGCGGCTTGTGCGGCTGCTGCTGGACCGGGGTCGGCACGTCTGCCTCACCGGGTCCAACGCCTCCCTGCTGGGCCGCGAGCTGGGCACCAAGCTCACCGGCCGCCACCTTTCCTTCGAGGTCTTCCCCTTTAGCTACCCCGAATACCTTGCGGCCACCGGGCAGGCGGCGGGTGCGGCTTCCCTGCGCGGTTATCTAGACGACGGTGGGTTCCCCGGCTACCTCCGCGAGCGTCGGCCTGAACTGTTGCGTGAGCTGTTTCGCGACATAATTCAGCGCGACATCGCCCACCGGCACGCCCTGCGCGAGACGCGCCATCTGATGAACCTCGGCCTGCACCTGCTCGCCAACACCGGCCAACCCGTCTCCCTCCAGCGGCTCACCAAGGCTCTCGCCATCCCTGCTGTCTCCCAGACTTCCCGTTACGTCGAGTATCTGGCGGATGCCTATCTGGTCCTGCCCCTGCCGCGCTTCAGCCCCAGCTTCAAACAGCGCGTCATCAGCCCCGCCAAATACTATGCCATCGACAACGGCCTGCGGCGCGCGAACTCCCCGCTCGCCCAGCCCGACCTCGGCCACCGCCTCGAAAACGCCGTGTTCCTCGCCCTCCGACGCGGCGGTGGCCCGTGCCACTACGCAGGGGAAACCAACGCCTGGGAATGTGATTTCCTCACTGACACCCACGCCATCCAAGTCTGTGCCGAGCTGACGGCTGCCAATCTCCCCCGCGAAACGGCCGGCTTGTCCGGAGCACTGGCCCTGCGTGGCCGGCGCGAGCCACTTATCCTCACCCTCGACCAGCGTGATACCCTCACCGTGGCGGGCCACCGCGTGCCAGTGCTGCCCGCGTGGGAATGGCTGGCCATATAACCACGGGTCAAGACGTGGCCAAGACGTGGCCTCATTCTAGGGAAGCGCTGATTGCAGGAAACGCATGCCCCAAGTGGAACCCCCACAAGGGGCATGCGCGTTTTTGCAGAGGGTTGGACTGTAAATGTCCCAGCGACTTTGTTAGAAATCCCACAGCGCCAAATGGACTACCATGACCTCACGCTGCTGTTGGAACTGCCCGCGCTGCGGCTGTTGCGCGCGCAGAACGCGCCGATGCTGCTGGCGTTCCTCCATCGCACCTTCAAGCGGGAGCATCGCGTGGCCGTGCCCGAAGGACAGGTGCGGGCGGCGCTGTCGGCGTATCTGGACGAGCTTCGCGAAGTGGAACCGCTAGCCTATCCGCAGCCGGCCGCCGAATACCTCGCCGACTGGTGCGGGGAGGGGCAGGGCTTCCTGCGGCGCTACTACGGAAGCGACGCCAGCGAACCACTCTACGAATTGACGACCGGGTCGGAGAAGGCGTTGCTCTGGTTGGAGTCAATGCAAGGGACGCGCTTCGTTGGCACCGAATCCCGCCTGGAAAGCATCTTCACCGGGCTGGATGAGATTCTGAAGTTTGCCTCGGACGACCCGGAGGAGCGCATACAGCGCCTCGAACGCGAAGCCGCCGCGATTCGGGTCGACATTGACCGCATCCGGGCAACCGGCACGGTGATGGCTTTCTCCCCCGTCCAAATCAACGAGCGCTATGCTCAGGTGCTGGGCACCGCCCGCGAGTTGTTGAGCGACTTCCGCCAGGTGGAGGAGAACTTCAAGCGCGTCGCACGCGAGATTGCGGAGCGCCACGCCCAGCCCGGCATGACCAAGGGCGCCATCGTCGGGCATATGCTCGATTCGCACGACGCGCTCCGCTCATCCGAACAAGGCCAGACTTTCTTCGCGTTCTGGGAATTGCTGTTGTCCCCGGCACGGCAGACGCGGTTTCAAGACGCGGTGGCCGCAGTGTCAGCCCTGGCGGCGCTTGACGCAGAGAACCGCGAAAGCCGGCTGCTGCGACATTTCCTCAGCCACTTGCTGCGCGAAGGCGAGAAGATTGTAGAGTCACACCGACGCCTGTCCGCGAACTTGCGCCGCGTGCTCGACACTACACACCTGGCAGAGCGGCGGCGACTCGCCGAGTTGTTGCAGGAGATTCGGCATACGGCCCTCGCGCTGCGTGACCAGCCGCCGGGGGAGGAGCATTTCTTCGCCGTCGAGGAGTGCGCCGAAGTGTTTGCTTCCCTGACGCGCCCGCTGTGGCAGGTGCCGGAATCGGTGGCATCCAACCAGTCCGTCGAGGTCGAGGAGGGCACCGTGGGGCTGGACGACTTGCATCGCTTCCGCAACCTGCCTCAAATCCGCCTGCAGGAATTGCGGCGCAACGTCGAGGCCTGCCTTGCGCGCGATTACACCGTGACGTTGCAACAGGTGCTCGACGTGTTCCCGCCCCGCCACGGCATGATGGAAGTCATTGGTTATCTCGTGGTGGCGACGAACGACTCGCGGCATTTCGTGGCCGACGAGTCGGAAACCATTCAGATGCCCCCGCCCCGCCGCCAGCAGTGGCGTGTGCCGCGGGTGTTGTTCTGCCAAGGATGAGCACCCCACCAAATTCTTTCCCGCCG
>JBEBFV010000527.1:0-4094 GCA_040081795.1 Limisphaerales bacterium
CGTGCGCGCGGCGCTCGGGGCGCAGACCGAGCCGTTGAGCACGGCGGCGAAGGTTGACCTCACGCGCACGCGCTTGAACTGCGTCGCTTGCCATCAGCGCGGCGAACTTGGTGGCGTGCCCGCGAATCGCAACGCCCACTTCACCGGCAAGGACGAGAACCTCGGCGACCAAGGCCGCATCCCGCCATCGCTCACGGGCGTCGGGGCAAAGCTCAAACGCGATTGGCTGCGCGACGTCCTCGTGAACGGCGCGGCCGCGCGGCCTTACCTCAACACGCGGATGCCGAAGTTCGGCGCGGTGAACACCGAGCCGCTCGCCGACTGGCTCAAGCAACTCGACACCTTGCCGTCCGCAGAGTTCACGCGCGTCGGCAAAAACGACAAGCCGCACGAGGTCGGCCGCGAACTCACGGGCAGCAAGGCGTTCAACTGCATCGCGTGCCACACGTTCCGCGAGAAGAGCGCCGCGCCCATCCGCGCGCTGGACTTGATGACGATGACGGAGCGCTTGGAGGAGAACTGGTTTCATCACTACATGACCAGCCCGCAGCGCTTCTCCCCGCTTACCATCATGCCGGGCTTCTGGCCGGACGGAAAATCGCCGTTGCCCGAAACCCTCGGCGGCGACCCCGGCAAGCAGCGCGACGCGCTCTGGCAATACCTCGCGCGCGGTCCCGAGGCCGGCGAGCCGCGTGGGCTGGTGAATGAGCCGCTCATCGTGGCAGTGACGAATGAGTCCGTTATCATCCGCCGCGCGTTTCCCGGCATCGGCAAGCGCGGCATCGGCGTGGGTTATCCGACGGGCATCAGCCTCTCCTTCGACGCGGGCCAGATGCGACTCGGCTCGGTGTGGAGTGGCGGGTTCATCGAGGCCTCGGGCATCTGGCGCGGGCAGGGCGCGGGGCAGGCGCACATTCTCGGCAAGGACACGGTGAACTTCCCGGCAGGCGTCGCCTTCGCCGTGCTCGAATCGCCCGCGACAACGTGGCCGACGAATTTGGCGAAGCAGGCAGAGGGCTTCGCGTTCAAGGGCTACTCGCTCGACGCGCAGCAGCGCCCGACCTTCCGCTACGAGTTCGGCGACGTGCTGGTGGAAGACGCGTTCCTCGACGTGAAGAACGGCGATGGGAAACCGCACCTCGTCCGCTCGCTGAAGTTTCCTCAACGCCCGCCGTCGTCCGGTCTGCACTTCCGCGTTGCGGTGGACAAGGTCATCGAAGCGCGCGGCGAGCGCGAGTTCGCCGTGGGCAAAGGCCTGCTCGTGCGCCTGCCTGTCGCCGCTGTGGTGCGCGACGGAGACGGCGTGAAGGAACTGCTCCTCCCCGTGCGCGGCCCGTTCACGGTCGAATATCTTCTCACCGCCAAACCATGAAGCCCGACAGACACCCAATTACTGACAGAAAGAAAGGGGCAGAAAGAAGGGACTCAGAACCGATTTTTTCTGCCCAATTCTTTCTGTCAGCTTCTTCCCATGCCCATCACGTGTGAACACACCTTGACCCCGTTGAGCCGGGCGGCCTTCGGCAAACTGACTTACGCCGTTTATGCCGAAGTGCTGGCCATCCGGCAGGAACTCGGGCGCTTCTTCGACGAGCGCATTTACAAGCAGGCGCTGGCCCGGCGATGCCCGCACGTCACGCTCGAAGTCCCCATCTGGGTCAGTCATGGCAGCTTCAAGAAGGTGTATTACCTGGACGCGCTGCTCGCGGGCGGTGGGGTTTTGGAGTTCAAGGCGGCGGAAGCGGTGGTGGCGCGTCATCTCACCCAACTGCTGCATTACCTGATGCTGGCGGAACTGCGGCACGGCATGCTGGTCAACGTCCGGCCGGAGCAAGTCTCCAAGCGCTACGTGAACAACGTCCTCAGTCATGCCGACCGGCGCAACTTCAGCACGCAGCGCGTCGAGTGGAACTCGGCGCTCTCAGGTGCGGAAGGGTTTGAAACGCTGCTGCTCGAATTGCTGCACGATTGGGGGACGAGCCTGGACCTCACGTTGTATGAGGAGGCGCTCACCCACTTCTTCGGTGGCGAGTCGCAGGTGATTCGGCCCGCCGCTGTGGTGTTGGATGCGGCTGAACTAGGTTCGCAGGCCCTGCGTTTTGCCGCGCCGGGGACGGCGTTCAAGCTTACCGCTTTTGAGCACGAAGAGCCGCAGCAACAGTTCTTGGCCCACTGCCAAAAGCTCGTCACTCACACCCAGGTCGAGGGATTGCTGTGGGCCAATATCGCGCGCCACTGCGTCACCTTTCGTTGTTTGGGAACTGAGCTGACAGAAAGAAAGGGACAGGAAAAAGGTTTATGAGAAACGCCAAAGCTATTTTTTTCTACCCGATTTTTTCTGTCAGCCTCTTCGCTGCGCTCATCGCGTCAGCCCAAGACCTCGGCGACACTTGGGGCACGGGGGAGCGGGAGGCGGCTTATTACCGCATCGTGAACGTGCCGCTGCTGGAGGGGGTGTATCTGGAGGCGGGTAGTTTCGTTTCGTTGCCGGATGGGCGGCTCGCGGTGGGCACGCGGCGTGGGGAAATTCTCCTGTTGAGCGGCATGATGGACGAGCATCCGCGTCCGACGGTGCAGCGCTTCGCCAGCGGGCTGGATGAAGTGCTCGGGCTGGCGTATCGCGATGGCGCGTTCTACGCCACGCACGCGACGGAGGTCTCGCGCATCACGGACACCGACCGCGATGGGCGCGCGGACCGCTTCGACACGGTGAGCGACAAGTGGGGCTTCGGGCATTACCACGAGTTCGCGCTCGGCTCGAAGTTCGACGCGGCGGGCAATCTCTACGTCGCGCTGGGCTTGTCGGAGTCTTACAACTCGAAGGAGAAGTTCCGTGGCTGGGCGCTGAAAATCACGCCGGAGGGCAAGACCATCCCGCTGTGCAGCGGTCTGCGCAGCCCGCTTGGCGTGGGTGAGAACGAGCACGGCGAAATGTTTTACGTCGAGAGCCAGGGGCCGTGGAACGGCTCGTGTTCGCTCAAGCATCTGAAGCCCGGCGGGTTCATGGGGCACCCCATCAGCTTCAACTGGTATCCCTTCGCGCCGAACATGGGGCCGGAGCCGGTGAAACCGAACTCGCCCTCGCGCATGGAAGTGGAGCGCCAGCGCGTGAAGGAGCTCGTGCCTTACGCCGTGGTGTTCCCCTACAAGAAAATGGGCCGCTCGATTTCCGGCTTCGAGGTGAACCGCTCGGGCGGGAAGTTCGGGCCGTTCGAGAACCAGCTCTTCGTCGGCGACTACACGTTGAGCATCGTCATGCGCGTGACGACGGAGCTGGTGAACGGCGTGTGGCAGGGCGCGTGTTACCCGTTTCGCGAGGGCTTGGGCACGGGCATCCTCGCGGTGCACTTCACGCCGCGCGGACAGCTCATCGCCGGCGGCACGAACCGCGGCTGGCCGGTGCGCGGGATGAAGGACAACTTGCTCCAGCGCCTCGACTGGACCGGCAAGACCCCGTTCGAGGTGCTCGACGTGCGCGCGCAGTCGGATGGCTTCGTCGTGCGCTTCACGCGGCCGGCGGATGCGGCGCTCGCGGCGCGGCCGGAGAGCTACGTGCTCCAGACTTACACGCACGTTTACCAAGGTGGCTACGGCAGCCCCGAGGTGGACCACACACGCCCGACGGTCACGGCGGCCGAGGTGGCAGCGGACGGGCTGAGTGTGCGGTTGAAGATTCAAGGACTGGTGCAAGGCCACGTCCACGACTTCCATATGCCGGCGCTGAAGTCCCGCGACGGCGAAGCGCTCCTGCACGACCGCGCCTACTACACCTTGAACGAGATTCCGAAAGGATGAACACCTTTTGCAGACTCCTCGCCGGCGCGTGCCTGACCCTGTGCCTGGGTGGCCACGCCATTCAAGCGGCGGGCCAGCCCAATATCCTTCTCATTCTCGCCGACGACCTCGGTTACGGCGACGTGCGCTGTTACAACGACCAGTCCAAGGTGCCCACGCCCAACCTCGACCGGCTCGCGCGCGAGGGCATGCGCTTCACCGACGCGCACAGCCCCTGCACCGTCTGCACACCATCACGCTACAGCCTCATGACGGGGCAGATGGCCTTTCGTGTGCCGCGCGGCGGGACTGTGTTCACC
>JBEBFV010000528.1:0-4092 GCA_040081795.1 Limisphaerales bacterium
GACATGCCCGCGCACATCCGCACCGCGCTGACCACGGTCAACCTCAGCATCCCGATCATGCGCGGCGAACTCGCGCTGGGAACCTGGCAGGGCATCTACCTCTGGGAACACCGCACCGCGCCCCATCGCCGCCAGCTCGTTCTGCACCTGCTGGGTGAGTGACCGATTGCGTTCGGATGCCGGCGCGAATTGAAGAATCGCTTGCCAACAAGCGCGAGTGGCGAAGAATCAGCCAACTCAACCAAACGTTCCATGTGCTGCTTCTCTCGCCCTGTTGACTCTGTGAGTGCCACGAAAATCTTCGCCCGCGCGGAGGACGCGCACCGACAGTTTCTCGCTTACAGCATGACGATGTCGGCGAGGGAGGACTTGGCGATGATTCTGCCCCTGCCCGTGCGCGCGACGTCGGGCGAGAAGGCGGTCACATTCATCAGCTTGGAGGAGTATCCGAAGTTCTTCGAAGATATGGAGAAGGGCTTTCCGGCACCTCGTTCGCTCTCCCTCGGCCCAGCGGGATGCGCGACTACACGAGTTACCGCCGCCAAACTCGAAGTCATCCAAGTCGGCAACTTCGAGGCCTCCTTCGTCCCGACCATCGCGGACTTCGTGCGACTGGACAAGCGCTTCCGTCTGCCCGTCGGCACTTGGGAGAAGTTGCCTGCCTATCGCCACTACGGTTTCGCCGTCTTCAAGCTGAAGCCCGGCGCGAAGACCGTTCATCCGATGGCCTTCTCCTTCCCGCGTGCGAACATTGGCTCGATCTTTTTCCCCACCGTCCACATCCACGACGGCCAGGTCCACAGCCGTGCGGGCTTCGACCATGTGCTTTACTGCCAGCGCAGCGAGGGCGAAGCAACCCGTCTCACCGAATGGCGCGAGTCGCCACAGCTGGCCCGCGACTTCGTGAAGGTTGCGCAGGCCAAGGGCATAGTCGCCGCCGACCGCCACTGCCACCGCATGGCGTTGCGCGGGCAGTTGGAGAATCGCGACGTGTGGGTCTGAAACGATCGCGCCGCGATTTCGTTCAGCGCAGGGCTTCAACCTTCCGCAACCGCTCCGCCTCGGTTGCGTGTTGCCTTGCTTCGTCGCTTCTTCCCAGCTTCCCCAGCACCGCTGCCAATTGCGCGTGCGCCTCGGCGTTCTGCGGGTCGAGCACCACGGCACGGGAGAGTTGCTCCAATGCGCGGGCGAGTTCTCCCCCGCCGGCCAGGGCCACGCCGAAGTTCAGCACCGCGCTCGCGCTGTCGGGCTTGAGGCGCAGCGCGGTTTCATAGGACGCGATGGCATCCACCCATTGCGAGTGGCGGGCGAGCGCGTTGCCGAGATTGAAGTGCAGGTGAAATGTCGCGGAGGACGGGCTGAGTTGCAGCGCCTCGCGGTAGCTGCCCACGGCCCGCGCATCGTCGCCGAGGTCGGCATGGGCGTTTCCGAGCTTCATCAAGGCCTGGCTGCGGTAGTGCGGGCTGCGGAGCTTCGCGGCCAGGTCGGAGAAGAACGGCAGGTCGCTGTGCCAGATGGCGGTTTGCCGCCAGCTCATCGCCGCGAGCAGCACCACCACTGCGGCGCCGATGGCCAGCACCGGCGCAGGCTTGGAGCGCGCTCGTGAGAACTTCCACATCACCCCCGCCAGCGCCACGGACCAAAGGATTCCGTTGATGATGGCGTAGCGGTCGTGCGGATAGTGAGGGCGCTCGGTGAGTCCGAGCATCGGCACCAACAGTCCCAGATGCACGAGCCAGAGCGCGAAGGCGGCGGGCCAGACTTGGCGTTTCGCGAAGAGCACGGCGCTCACGGCCAGCACGCCGAGCGCACTGAGAACAAACGCTGGTTCGGTGAACTTGCTCTCCATCAGCACGGGGTAAACCGGGCAGAGGTCCAGCGGCAGCAGCGGCTTCCACGCGTAGTAGGCCCAGAGGTAGAACGCCTGCATCGTGCGCGCGAGCGGCGGGAAGTTGTCGAGCGTCACCGGCTTGTCCCAGGTGCCGGTGACGTGGAAGCGGCCATAGACGGTGCCGGCGACGAGCAGGAGCGAGAGGGCGAGGAATGGAACTTTGTCCAACAGCACACCGCGCAAGCTCGTTTGCGGAGCGCCAATCCTCCGAAGTGGAACGAAATCCAGCGCCACCAACACGACGACGAAACCCAGCACGATGGGATAGGACATCGCTGCCAGTGCGAACGCGCCGACTGAGAACCAGTAGTCCCGCCTGCTGGAGCGCGGCTCCGCTTTGGAGGAATGAGCGCGAAGATAAAGGAGCGTCGCCGCCAGCAGAAACATCAGCGCCAGCCCGTAAGGCAGCCCCGTCACCCACGCGACCGGCTCGACGCGCAGGGGATGCACGGCCCAGAGCAGCGCGCCGAGGGCCGCGCAGAGGTCCAAGTGCGCGGCCGGCTCGACTCCGCATTCCGCATTCCGCATTCCACATCCCAGCAGGCGCCGTAGCAGGATGAAGAGCAGCACCGTGTTCGCGCAATGCAGCAGCACGTTTGCGAGGTGGCAGCCGAAAGGGTTCAACCCGAAAACCTCATGCACCAGCGCCCACGCGAGCCAGGAGAGCGGCTTGTAGCGGATGGCCTGCTCGAAGTCCGTGAACATCCAGCGCAGGTTCTCCGCCGTGAGGCCCTGCACTCGCGGGTTCTCGAAGACGTTGATGTCGTCGTCCCAGCGCAGGAAGCCGGACTCCAGCGTGCGGAAGAAAACACCGAACACCACCGCGACGAGCGCGAGCATGATGGCCGTGGTGCGGTGGTGCGGGCGCATGGCTAGCCGGGCTGCGTGATGCGTGTTGCGTGAGAAGACCCGTTGCGTTCGGTCGCCTTCACGCAACACGCAACACGCAACACGCCGTTTGCAACGAATTGGATATCTGGCGGCATTTGCACCTCACTCCCACTCCCACGCGTCCGCCGGCGTGAACTGGCCCGTGTTCAGCAGGAACTTCACGCCGAACGCCGCCTCGTTCACGGAGCCGAGCGCGATGCGTCCGCGCTCAATCGTCAGCGTCGGCCAGCCGGCGGGGCTGGGATGATAGAGGTCGAAGTGTGCGCGGAGAATTTCCTCCTGCACGGCGCGCGGGAACTGCGAGAGGCCCGCGTTGTAGTGGTGGCCATTGCGCTCGACGCTTTTGATGCCCAGCGCGGCGCAGACGGCGAGGTCTTGCAGCAGCGCGACCGGGCCGACGTTGCACAAGTCCTCGCCGCTCATCAGAAACGGGCGCGCGGGCGACTGCTTTTGCCGGTGCGCGAGCAGGCAGCGGTTCGCCACGCCCTTGATGACGCCCTTGCAGTTCTTGTGGCTCGTGCCGTCGTAGCCGAGCGCGAGCGCGGTGGGCAGGCTGTCCAGCTCGCCGTCCGACTCGTCAATGATGAAGGGCGGGCGCTCCGGCCAGTCCGCGAGCGCAGCGGCGGCGTCCTTGTTAAGCGCGACTGTGCGATGCAGCGGCTGCTCAACGAACAGGAGTTTCGTGAGGAACAACTTCAGCGACCCGTCCGCGCGCAGGGTTTCCCAGAACTGGCGGAACTCGGCGAACGATTTGAACTGCTCGTTGCCGTCCAGCGTGAAGGCGAAGTCCTCGCCGCACTCCGCCTGCAAGACGCGCGCGATTTGCCGCAGCCGCTCCGTGTCGCGCGCGAGGTCGCCGTTCACCTTGAGCTTGAAGTGGCGCAGCCCATACACGCGGATGCTGGAGACGAGCGACTGCGGCAGGCCGTCGTTGACGTGCCCGCCCTTGGCGATGTCCGCTTCGGTCAGCGGGTCGCTCAGGCCGACAGTGTGGCGCACCATGACCTCGCTGTGCGGTCGCGCGGGCAGCCATGCGGCGGGGGAGAAGCCTGCCAGCTCCGAGCGCAACTCCCCGAGGCGGATGCCAAAATCGTTGTCGAGCAGTGCGCGGTGAAAGGGCTTCGCGATGGCGCGGCAGAAGGCGTCCATCACCGCGCGCTCGACGAGCGACGTGCCGAAGTGGGCGAGGAGCGGCGGCTTGTTCTCCGCCGTCGCCCATGCGGTTTGCGAATTGTGGAGTTGCAGCCACAGGTCAAACACGCTCGGCGCGTTCTGCTCCTCCGCCGTCTCCATCGCGGTCTCGATGACAT
>JBEBFV010000529.1:0-4081 GCA_040081795.1 Limisphaerales bacterium
CCTCCCGCGCGCGGCGCTTCCCATAGTTCGCGCGCCCGTGATTGCCGCCATTGAAATCCAGCCCGCCGGTTCCGGCACCGACCTCGTCCAGCAGGTCGCGGAAATCTTTTCGCCCACCGGGCTGCTCTCCAAGGCCAGCAACTTCGAGTTCCGCCCCGAGCAGCAGCAGATGGCCGTGGCCGTCGCGCGCGCGCTGGAGGCCCGCGAGCATCTGGTCGTCGAGGCCGGCACGGGCGTCGGCAAGTCCCTTGCCTACCTCATCCCGTCCATCCTCTTCGCCCTCGCGCAGAAGAAGAAAGCCGTCGTCTGCACGCACACCATCAACCTCCAGGAGCAGCTCACGCAGAAAGACCTGCCCATGCTCGCCGCCGTGCTCGGCGCGCTGCCCGAGCCGGTGCGGTTCAACTACGCGATGCTCAAGGGCCGCGCGAATTACCTGTGTTCCCGCCGCCTGCACAAAGCCATGCAGCACGCCGACCAGCTCTTCACCTCGCCGGAGATTGAGGAGCTGAAGCGCGTTGCCGCGTGGGCGAAGGAGACGAAAGACGGCAGCCGCTCGGACTTCGAGCTGGAGCCGGACCCGAAGGTCTGGGCGCAGGTCTGCTCCGAGCGCGGCCTGTGCTCGCCGAAGATTTGCGGCCATCAGTCGGACTTCGCGAAGGACCATGGCCTCTGTTTCTTCCAGCGCGCGCGCAAGAGCATCCTCGCCGCCGACGTGCTCGTGCTGAACCACACGCTGTTCTTCACGCTGCTCGGCGCGGTGAACGAGGAGCAGGAGGGCGGCATCCTCTTCAAGAACGATTTCCTCATCTTCGACGAGGCGCACACGGTCGAGAACGTCGCGGCCCGGCACGTCGGTTTGAGCGTGTCGAGCGGCCAGCTCCGCTTCGCGCTCGGGCGGCTGTGGAATCCCAAGTCCGGCAAGGGCCTGCTCGCGACGTTGCGCCAGGGCAAATCCGTGAAGCTTGTGGATGAACTCTTTTCCGAGTCGGAGACGTTCTTCCAAATGGTCGAGCAAGCGTGCGACACGATGAACGAGCAAGCACGCGAGTCGGACAGCCGCAGCCGCTTCGGCTCCGGCGGCGATGGCGTTCGTCGCGACTGGAAGGAACTCCGCATCCGCCAAGCCGACTTGGTGAAGGACAACGTCACGCTCCCCATCCAGCGCCTGCGCGAGTCGGTGAGCGAACTGGTCAAGACCTCCGAGGATGCGGACACCGGGCAGGAGCTGATGGAGTGCAACCGCCGCCTGCTGGAACTGCGCCAAGCCATCGCCGCGTTTCTCAGCCAAGAGGGGCAGGACTACGTGTATTGGGTCGAGCGCGGCGGCAAGTCGCAGCGAAACCTCTCGCTGAACGCCGCGCCCGTGGACGTGGCGGACTACCTGAGGCGGCGCTTGTTCGAGAGCGATACAAGCGTGGTGATGACGAGCGCGACGTTGGCCACCCAAGTAGGTCAGGCTTCCAGCCTGACATCTAACTCCTCCGCAGCGTCCCTGTCACCCGACAAGCCGGTTCAGCCCTACGTCCCCTTCGACCCCCAATCTCCGGTCAGCATTTCCAGCCGCCATCTCCCGCACTGGCGGCAGGACGGTGCAACCTACTTCGTCACCTTTCGCCTCGCGGACTCGCTCCCCCAATCGAAGCTCGCCCAATGGCAGCTTGAACATGGCGACTGGCTGGAACGCCATCCCGAACCACGCACCCCCGAGCAATTCTCCGAGTATCACGAGCGCTTCGTCGAGCGATTCCATCGCTGGCTCGACGCCGGCAGTGGTGAGTGCTGGCTGCGACAACCCGAAGTTTCCGCCGTGGTAGAGTCCGCGCTGTTGCACTTCGACCGCGAGCGCTACTGGCTGGGCCGCTACGTGGTGATGCCCAACCACGTCCACGCGCTGGTGCGCCCGATTGAAGGCCACACGCTCTCGGAAATTCTCCACTCGTGGAAATCCTTTACCGCGAAGCAGGTCAACCAAGTGCTGGGACGCAACGGCAAGGTTTGGGAGGAAGAATCGTTTGACCATCTAGTCCGCACCGGAGCGCATCTTGAAAAGTTCTCCAGTTACATCGCGCTGAACCCGGTAGTGGCGAAATTGGCGGCTGGGGAATTCAGGCTGGGAGGGGGCAGCAGCTTCGTGCCAGAACCCGCCAGAGCCGCTGACGCGGGAGCGAAGACGAAAGTTAGAAAGCCAGGCGAGACGCCTGGCCTACTTTACTTCGTCCGCCGCGTCGGCGCGGAGAAAGCCACCGCCCTTCAACTCGGCTCGCCCTTCGACTACGAGCGGCAGATGACCGTTTACGTCGCCAACAAGATGCCCGACCCGCGCGACGCGGGCTATCGCGAGGCACTGGAGCATTGGGTGAAGCACTTCATCCGGCAGACGCACGGCAAGGCCT
Organism: Limisphaerales bacterium; assembly: GCA_040081795.1. Taxonomy (GTDB): domain Bacteria; phylum Verrucomicrobiota; class Verrucomicrobiia; order Limisphaerales; family SXTU01; genus SXTU01. The sequence continues at coordinate 2,397 of JBEBFV010000529.1, forward strand.
TCGTCCTCTTCACCAACTACAAGCTCATGCAGGAGCTAGCCGAGCGGATGCAGCCCTTCTTCGAGGAGCTCGGCCTCGAATGCTTCGTGCAAGGCACCGGCACGCCGCGCTCGACGATGCTGGAGAATTTCAAGGACAACGTGGACAGCGTGCTCTTCGGCACCGACAGCTTCTGGCAGGGCGTGGACGTGCCGGGCGAGGCGCTCTCGAACGTCATCATCACGCGCCTGCCCTTCGCCGTGCCGGACCATCCGCTGATCGAGGCACGCATCGAAGCCATCGAGGCGCGCGGCGGCAATGCCTTCAGCGAGTTCAGCCTGCCCGAGGCCATCCTGAAATTCCGCCAGGGCGTGGGCCGCCTCATCCGCACCAAGACCGACACCGGCATCGTCGTCGTCCTCGACAACCGCGTGCTGAACAAGCGCTACGGCCAGGCCTTCCTCGACGCGATTCCCAAGTGCCCGGTGGAAGTGGTGTAAGCGGGACACTCCTGTCCCGCAGTTGAGCGCACTGTGGACAGGAGTGTCCACTTCACGAAGTCAAAGCCACTTCACTCGCAGCGGCTCCGGCGAGTTCGGCACCTCAAACAGGAACACGCCGAGTGCCGGGTCAAACGCACTTTCCACACGCACCCCATTGACCCAAACGCGATAGGCCCGATGCGCGGAGCGGACCACCACACGCCACGTCCGCACGCGGCTTTCAAACGAACCGCCCGCCGCGCCCAGCACGAGTTCACGGCTCGTGCCACGGTCGGCGAAGTCAATCTGCCGCGTAGAAATCTCGCCGCGTTCGTAGCCCAGCGATTCGCCGTCGTCCTCGTGCCAGGTGAAGGAACTGCGTCCGTGCGGCCAAAGGTGGAGGTTCACCACGGAGTCGGCATCGCTCGTGATGAATTGTCGCGGCGCAACCGTGGGCACCACCGCGCCCGCGCGCACGAACACCGGGATGTGCTCTGCCACGGCTTCCACGACGATGTGCTGCCCGCCTTCAAACAACGCGCCGCTCCAGAAGTCGAACCACAGCCCGCGCGGCAGATACACGCTGCGCGCCGTCGCGCCGGGACGGAGGATGGGCGCGATGAGCAGGCTTTCGCCGAGCAGGAACTGGTCTTCGCATGCGACGGCTGCCGGGTCGTTCGCGTGATGCCACAGCAGCGGACGCATGATGGGCGTGCCAGTGCGGTTCGCCTCGGCGAAGAGGCAGCCCAGATAAGGCAGCATCTGGTAGCGCAGCGTGATGGCGTCGCGACACAGCGCCTCGACGCGCGGGCCGAACGCCCACGGCTCCTGCCGGCGCGAGTCAATGTTCGCATGGTTGCGGAAGAACGGGGTGAACGCGGCGAGTTGCGTCCAGCGCGCGAGGAGTTCCCCGGTGCAGTTGTCGAGGAAGCCGCCCGCGTCAGCGCCGCAGAAGGCGACGCCGCTGAGGCTGAGGTTCAGCAGCATCGAGATGGACTCGGCGAGGTGTTCCCAAGTCGAGCTGTTGTCGCCAGTCCAGACGGCGGCGTGGCGCTGGATGCCGGCGTAGCCGGAGCGCGTGAGAATGAAGGGGCGCTTGTCCGGTGCGGCGAGCAGCGCGCCTTCGCGCGACGCGGCGGCCATAGCGGAGCCGTAAAGGTTGTGGACGGCGGCGTGCTCGATGGACTTCCCTCGCCCCCATCGGGGGAGAGGGATTGAGGGTGA
>JBEBFV010000530.1:0-4079 GCA_040081795.1 Limisphaerales bacterium
CGAGATCGCGAAGAGGTTGCCGGTCTCCCTGAGCAGGAACTGGACCTTGCCGATCATCAGCGCTCAGACCTGCAGGATGGCGGAGGTGTCGGCGGCGTGGAGCGGAGCGCAGAGGAGGCAGGCGAGGAGGATGACAAGCGAATGGGGACAAGCGAATGGGGATTCCTTCATTCGCTTGTCCCCATTCGTTTGACAAAGCCGGAGTGCGGAGCGGGTGGTGGTCATCATGTGCGTAAGTTGACGGCGAGGGTAGCGGCTGGCGTCAGGGGCGCACGCGGAAAATTCTGCGCATCGCAACCTTCAGGTTGCGAATCGAAAGCTGTAGCGGCGCTCTGTGAGCGCCGCGTGGGCAACCGGCGGTCACAGACCGCCGCTACAAGACGCAGGCTGAAGCCAGCGACGGGTGCCGACGCACTTTCCGACTTGGTTGAACCACTCACCTCACCTATAACTCAGTCATGCTGAAAAGACTTCTCCCCTTCCTCGCGCTCGGCTTCGCGCTCACCGGCTGCATCGAGTTCGAGCGGCAGACGGTGACTTACGAGCACGACGCGAAGGCCGACACGCTGCGCATCCACCAGACCTATCACGGCATCTACGGCGCGGACGATGTGACGCAGTTGAGCAAGGAAGAGCGCGAGCAGCTCGCCAGTGTGATGAAGGGCCAGCGGACGTTCTTTTTCTCCAACTGGATTCTTGAGCTAAACGTCGGGAGCTTGCGGGATGCGCTGACGAGCGAGGTGATTCCGAAAACCAACTCGCTGGAGGAGGCCCAGCGGCGGGCACTGACGAATCTGCTGACCATGATCATCTCGAACGTGCGCATCGAGAACGGGAAGTTCTACCTCAACGAAAAGGGTCAGCCCTGTGGCACGCAGCGCGTGACCGTTCGCAACGTCAGCAAGCTGCTCGCGACGGGCAACGCGCTCCTGCGAAAGCACCTCGAAGTCGAGATGAAGGGCAAGCCCACAGCCGCCGAGCGCGAACTCATCAACGCCTCGCTGGCGCGGCCCGAGCCGTTCTTCACGCTGATGGGGCAGCAGATTCGCCATCGGTATCCGATGACGCGGGCTGAATTCGAGAAGGGCCGCGCAGAAGACAAGGGGGCCGCGCAGTTCATTGCAGAGTTCGTCCGCGCCGGTGGGTTGGTGGCGCACGAGGACGGTGAGTTGCGCATTCGCTTCGGTCGCACCGACACCACGCGCGAAACCGTGACACTGCCGATGACCAGCGAGAAGAGCTATCGAGCCAACGCGCTGACTCACATCCGGGACACCTACAGCCTCGCGAAGGATTTCGACCCGAAGGAGGACATGGAGGAATTCCTGCGGGCGAAGACGGCGGCAACGAAGAAGTAGCGTGGTAGGGCGTGTCTGTCCTCAGCGCGCCGCTAGACCATCCGGACGCCCAACCGGCGCGCTGAGGACAGGCCCGCTCTACCCACCGCGTGGAATGGCACGAATCCAAGCTGAGCGTCTTCTCCCAGCACGAGCAGGCCGTTCGCAAGGCCCGCAGGAAGCTGGTGGAGAATGTCGTCGTGACTGGCAGGGCGAGGGCTTGGAACTGCGCCGCCGCCTGCACCGGGAAGCCCTGTGCGGGGGGCTTGGGCCGCGCCAAAGCCGTGCTGGCCCTGGGCGATGGGGCGCCGTGGATCTGGAACGTCGTCCACGACCGCTGGCGTCACGTCCACCAACTGCTGGATTTTTACCACGCCAGCCAGCATCTCTGGACCTTGGGCGAGGCGCTCCACCCCAAGGACTCTGCGGCCCGCCAGAAGTGGGTGGAAAGCGTGTGTCATCAACTGCGCCACAGGAAGCATCAGGCCGTGCTGCGCGAGATCGCGGCCTTGCCGCGCCGCCCCGTGCTCGCGTGCTCGCCACTCAGCTTGATTCCTCTTTCTGCCGTTGGCGTCCATTGTTAGCCTGACTCAGAATTATGAACGTCCTGCGCCATCTCCTCGCCCTGCTGCCCGTCGCCCTCGCGGCGGACGCCGCGTCGGCTCCAAAGCCTCCCCGCTACGCCGACCTCGTGCTGGCGGACAAGCCCGTCGCTTACTGGCGGCTCAACGACACCGGCCCGACCGCGCTGAACTCCGCGCCTGGTGCGAAGGCCGCGTTGCTCAATGGCGCGGTCGAGGGCAAGGTCGCCGTCGGCCAGCGCGCGCAGCCGAGCGAGCAGTTCCCGGAGTTCGAGCCGGACAGCGCGGCGGCGGGTTTTAGCGGCCAGGGCCAGTTCATCCGCGTGAAGGACCCGGGCGCGAGCAGCCCGCTGGATTTCGCCAAGGGCGACGCCATCACGATGGAGGCGTGGGTTTATGTGAACAGCCTCAAGGACGGGCAGTATGTCTATGTCGTCGGCAAGGGCCGCACGGGGAACAAGGGCTTCGAGGCGAACAATCAGAACTACGCGCTGCGCCTGCACGGCGAGGGCGGCGCGGCCTGCGTGAGCTTCCTCTTCCGCGACGCTGAGAAGGCGGCGGCGGGCGGGACGAAGGAGAAGACGCCGAAGGAGATTTCCGAGCAGAACTGGCATCGCTGGACCTCGAACGACGGCTTCGCGCCCGGCTCCGGCTGGCATCACGTCGCGGTCACTTACACGTTCGGCAAGGGCGCTTCCGTGAAAGGCTTCCTCGACGGCGTCGAGGTGAAGGGCAAGTGGGACATGGGTGGCCAGTCCGACGCCGCGCCGGTCGTGGACGATGACGAGGTGTGGATTGGCTCTTCGATGGGCGCGCAGGCGGGCAGCACGTTCAACGGCCTCCTCAACGAGGTCGCCATCCACCGCCGCGCGCTGGACGCGAAGGCCATCGCGACGCGCTTCAACTTCGTGCCGCCGGTCGTGAAGTTCGACCTCGCCAAGCTGCCCAAGGGCGCGGTGCAGGTGGAACTGTTCGAGGGCATCGGCACGACGGCGAACTGGAACTTCACGCCCGGCACGCCGGTCGAGACTTACACCGAGCCGGCGTTCGGCTTCGTGGGCGTGCCGCAGAAATACACCGACCGCGGCGTGCGTGCGGACCGCTCGAATCCGTTCCTGCTCCGCGCCTCCGCGCTCATGAAGCTTCCGCCCGGCGAGCATCGCGTGCTGCTGCGTTCGCTTCAGGGCGCGAAGCTCCATGTGGACGGCCGGCTCTCGGCGCAGACGAAGTTCATCGCGACGGGCGGCGGCGGGCACGGCAAGGTCGGTGAAGCACCCGGAGCGGATTACCCGCCGAGCCTCCGCTTCCCGCTTAACGGCCACAAGGAGGAGTGGTTCACGGTGAAATCCACGGGCAAGGAGCAGCTCTTCGTGCTCGAAGCCATCATCGGCGGCAAGGGCCTGCGGCCGGAAGTGGGTGAGCTTTCTGTAAGTGTCGAACTCCCGGTGCAAGTTGCCTCCACCCTCACCCCGGCCCTCTCCCTGAGGGAGAGGGAGAAAGGCAGTCCGTCACGGTCGAAAGCAGCCGCGTCGGACCAAGCCAGCGCGCGTCCGGCGGCCTCCCCTTTCCCAGCGGGAGAGGGAAAGCGTGAGGGAGAACGCGTGAACAAGCCCAGCGCTGCCCTTGCTGCAAAAGGCACCTTCCATCTCCTCGCCCCCACCGCGCGCGTCACCCACGACGACCTCGCGTGGGAAACCTATTCCGCCCAGCAACTCGGCCGCCTCGCCACCATCGACGCCCAGCGCCGCCGAGATGCCAACGCCGCCGAGAACAAGTATTGGGCGCAGCGCCACGAAGCCGTCCGCAAGTATCTCGCCGACAAACCGGGACCGGCCATTCCCGCCATCGCCCCCGGCACCAGCCCGTCGCCGCGCACGGAGATTGACCGGTTCATCGCCGCGAAGCTCGCCGCCGCAAAGCTCCAACCCGCGCCGCTCACGGACGACGCCACCTTCCTCCGCCGTCTCGCGCTCGACACCGTCGGTGTGCCGCCCACGCCCGAGCAGTTGCGCGCGTTCCTTGCGGACCAGTCGCCGAACAAGCGCGCCGCCGCGATTGACCGTTTCCTCGCGCTGCCCGGCTGGGCGGACAACTGGGTCGGCTACTGGCAGGACGTGCTGGCCGAGAATCCCGCCATCCTCAAGCCCACGCTCAACAACAC
>JBEBFV010000110.1:0-14760 GCA_040081795.1 Limisphaerales bacterium
TCACGACCCAGCCGAGCAGCAGGGCGAACACAAGTTGTCTCATCGGTGTGCTTGAATTGCCAAAAGCGGCGCGGCGAAGCAAATGCAAATCCATGCGCGAGCCTACGGTAAATTGCGCACGCGATGCGAGCATCCTCCGTCCGGCCTGCAACGCGGGCTACTTCACCGGCACGGCCTCGGCTGGCGGGGCAGGGGACGGAGTCGTTGCCGGAGCGGGCTTGGAGAACTTTCCCGCCACCGCGCTGAACGCCGTATAGACCATCGGCACCACGAAGAGCGTCAGCACCGTGCTGCTCAACATTCCGCCAACGACGCACACGCCCATCGGCCGGCGGCTCTCCGCACCCGCGCCGAAGCCGATCGCGATGGGGATGATGCCCGCGATGGTCGAGAGCGCGGTCATCAGGATCGGCCGCAGGCGCACGGTGCCGGCGTTCACGATGGCTTCGCGTGGGTCCACGCCGCGCTCGACTTCCTGATTGGCAAACTCGACGAGCAAAATCGCGTTCTTGGTGACGAGGCCGACAAGCAGCACGAAGCCGATGAGGCTGAACAAATTGATGTTCATGGCCGGCACTTCCTTGATGACGCCGGTCTTGCCGAGGTAGTCCACGAACCACAGCAGGCCGAGCGCGCCGACGCCCGCCAGCGGCACGGAGAGCAGCACGGTCAGTGGATGCAGGAAGCTCTCGAACTGCGCGGCCAGCACCATGTAGGTGACGATCAGAGCGAGCACCAGCACGACGAGAAACTCCTTCCACGCGTCCTTGAACTCCTTCGACTCACCGGTCCAGTCGTAGAGAAAACCGGGCGGCAAGTCCTGCTTCACCAGAGCCTCGACGCGGTCAATCGCCGTGCCGAGGGGAACACCATTGAGTGAGGCGGAAATCGTCGCGCTGCGCATGCGGTTGAAATGCTCCACCACGTTCGGCGAGCTGCCGGACTCGCGGCGCACGATGGAACTGAGCTGGATCAACTGGCCGTCCTTGTTGCGCACGTAGAGACGGTCGAGGTCCTGCGGCGTGAGGCGCGAGGCGCGCTGGAGCTGGGTGATGACCTGATACTGCTTGCCGTCGAGTTTCACGCGGCTGAGGTCGAGGCCACCGAAGAGGATCTGCATCGTGCGCGAAACGTCCTCGATGCTCACGCCCAGCGCGGCGGCGCGGTCGCGGTCCACGTCGAGGCGCAGCTCGGGCTTCGTCACCTCGAAGCTGGAGCGGACGTTCACGAGGTAGCCCTCGGAGCGGAGCTTGCCGAGCAGGCCGGTGACGTGGCTGTTGAGCGCGTCGAGGTCCTGAGCCTGGATGACGAGCTGGAACGGAGCGCCGAAGCCGCGGCCGATCGCCTTGGGAATGTTCGGCACGGCGATGGCGCCCTCGACCTCGTTGAAGAACTTCATGCGCAGTCCGGCCGGCCCGTTGACGATGTCGCGGACGCTGCGCGTGCGCTCCTTCGCGTCCTTGAGGCGCACGAAGACGATGGCGCTGTTGGCCTGGCCCGGCGCGCCCGTCATGGAGAAGGCGATGACTGCGCCGAAGGCCTGCACCTCGGGCGTCTCCTTCAGGATGTTTTCCATCTCGCGCACCTGGCGGTCGGTGTATTCGCTGGTGGAGCCTTCCGGCGCGAAGACGAAGCACAGCAGCCGGCCCTTGTCCTCCTCGGGGAGGAACTCGCCTTCGAGCTTGCCTAGCAACGGCACGTTGAGCGCCCACATCATCGCGGTCAGCGCGGCAAGCGTGCCGACGAACGCGGTTGCGCGTCCGAACCAGCCCAGCGCCACGAAGGGCCGCAGCACCGCAGAGATGAGCCTCACCAGCCCGCGCAGCACCGCGCCGTAGAGCCGGGTGAACCAGCCGAGTGCCGCATCAAACCAGCGCAGGAAGAAAATCTTCTGGTGGCCGGCGGCGATGGGCTTGAGCACGCGCGCAGCGAGCATCGGCGAGAGCGACAACGCGACGAACGCCGACACCGCGACAGAGCCGCAGACCGCCACGGCGAACTCCATGAAGAGCCTGCCCGTCGCGCCCTTGAGGAACGCCAGCGGCAGGAACACGACGATGAGCGAGAGCGTGATGGTGATGACGGCGAAGGAGATTTCATCCATGCCCTTCTTCGCGGCCTCCATCGGCGTCATCCCCGCCTCGATGTGGCGGTAGATGTTTTCCAGCACGACGATCGCGTCGTCCACCACCACGCCGATGGCGAGCACGAGCGCGAGCATCGTGAGCATGTTCACCGAGTAGCCAAACGCCTGGAGGATGGCGAAGGTGCCGATGATGGAGACAGGGATCGCGACGGCGGGGATGAGCGTCGAGCGCACGCTGCCGAGGAAGACCCAGATGAGTATGACGACCAGCGCGAAGGCCATGGCCAGGGTGTTCCAGACCTCCTCGATGGAGGCCTCGACGAAGACCGACTCGTCGTAGTTGAAGACCATCTCGATGCCGGGCGGGATGGACTCGCGGATGCGCGCGACCTCCTCCTTCACGGCGCGGGCGACCTCGACGGTGTTGGCCTTGGACTGCTTGACGATGCCCAGGAAGATGCACGGCCGGCCGTTGTTGCGCGCGATGGTGCGCTCGTTCTCGACGCCGGCCTTCGCCTCGCCGATGTCGCGGAGGCGGACGATCTTCACGCCGTCGTTCTTGACGACGAGGTCGTTGAACTGCGCGGGCGACTTCAGCTCGCCGCGCGTCTGGATGGTCATCTCGCGGTCGAGGTTCTCGACGCGGCCGCTGGGCAGCTCGACGTTCTGCTGCCTCAGCGCGCGGTCCACGTCGAGCACAGTGATCTGGTGCGCGGCCATCTTCTCCGAGTCGAGCCAGAGGCGGATGGCGAAGCGCTGCTCGCCGCCGATGATGACGGAGGAGACGCCGCGGATGGTCTGGAGACGGTTCTTGATCTGCTTCTCGGCGAGCTGCGTCAGCTCCAGCGGCGTGAACGTCGCGCTGTTCACGCCGATCCAGATGACGGCGAGCGCGTCGGCGTCCTGCTTCGCGACGATGGGTTCCTTGATGGTCTGGGGGAGTTTGCCGCGCACGCGGGAGACACGGTCGCGCACGTCCTGCGCCGCCTGATCCACGTCACGCGAGAGGTCGAACTCGATCGTGATGGTGCTGACCTCCTCGCGGCTCTGGCTGGTGAGCGTCTTGATGCCCTCGATGTTGTTGATCTCCTCCTCCATCCGTTCGGTGACCTCGGTCTCGACGACGGCGGCGTTCGCGCCGGGATAAACCGTCGTGACGCTGACGATGGGCGGGTCAATGTCCGGCAGCTCGCGCACGGGCAGCCGCTGGAGCGCGATGAGGCCGAAGAGAATGAGCGCGAGGCTCATCATCGTGGTGAGCACGGGTCGGCGGATGCTGATTTGGGGAAGGATCACGGGAGCAGGTGAGAAAGCGGGAGAGTGGGAAAGTGAGCTAGGAACTCGTCTTGCGAAGGAGCCACGGCTCGGGGTTGTTGCCCATGGTCACGAGCTTGCCGATGATGTGGTCGTAGAGCTTGTGGAGCTTCTGGCCGTCGGTGCGGGAGAGGTAGCCGCATTTCACGGCGTATTCCAGCCATGTCTGGGTCTCCGCAGCCTCGCCCTCGGCGTCGTTGAGCTTGTTGACAAAGGACGCCTCGTATTTCCGCTTCCGCCAGCCTTCTGAAATCTGTCCCGACACTGAGCGCGAGGAGCGGCGAATCTGGTCCGTCAGCGAGAACTTCTCTTCTGCGGGGAACAGCTTCGAGATCTCAAAGACCGCCATGCCCGCTTCGACGGAAAGCTGATAGACTTCCAACTGCCAGTGGAATTGAATCCTGTCGCTCATTGCTTTCCCCCGCCTGAACCGCCCGTTCCCGCCGGCTCACTTTCCCGCTTTCCCACTTTCTCACCTGCCTTCGGCTCACCTGCCTTCGGCCCATACGCTGCCGCCTGCCCAGCCCCCGCCGGCTTCACCTTCGCCCCCGGCCGCACCTTCTGCACGCCTTCCACGATGACCAGTTGCCCGGCCTCGACGCCTTCCAGAATCTCCACCACTCCCGCCTGCCGCACGCCGAGCTTCACGGGGCGGAGTTGCGCGTTCATGTCCTTGTCCACGATGTAGAGCATCGCGCGGTCGGCGTTGACCATGATGGCAGGCTCGGGGACGACGACGGCATCGGCGCGGAGCTGGAGCGTGAGGTCGAGGTTCGCGAACATGCCGGGCTTCAGCGCGAAATCGGCGTTCGCTATCTTCGCTTTCACCAACGCGGTGCGCGTGTGCGTGTCCACCTGTGGCGCGATGAAATAGACCTGGCCCGTAAACTTCCGCCCCGGAAACGCCGCGACGCGCAGCTCGATGGCCTGGTCCAGCTTGAGCAGGCTCAGGAAGCGTTCGGGCACGCTCACCTCCACCTTCACCGGGTTCAGGTCCACGAGCATGCCCAGCGTAGTGTCCTTCTTGATGACCTGGCCGACGCTCACGCTGCGCGCACCCATCACGCCGGCGAAGGCGGCGTGTATCTTCGTGTCCTTCAGCTCGCGCTGCTTCACGGCGAGAGCCGCCTGCATGGACTCGAAGCGCGACGCGAGCTGATCGAACTCCTGTTGGGAAATCGTCTTGTCGCGCAGGAGCTGCTGGGCGCGGTCGTAGTTGACCTTGCTCAATTTCAAGTTCACCTCGGCCTCGGCCAGAGCGGCGGTGAGGCGCGACTCATCCAAGCGGAAAAGCAACTGGCCCTTTGTCACCGGCTTGCCCTCGTCGAAGCCGATCTCAACCACGGCGGCTTCCAGCTCGGCCTTGATCTCGACCCATTCGTTCGCCGCGAGCGTGCCGACGAGCGAGAGCGATTCCGCCACCGCCTCGCGCCGCGCCTCGACGGCGATGACCTGCGTGGGCGGCATGGCGGGCGGCGGACCAGCCTTGGCGGCGTCGGGCTTCTTGCAGCCTGCGAGGAGCGCAATGGCACAGGCGGCGGTCGAACAGATGAAGGGAAGTGGTCGCATGCGAATATCTTGGAGAATACCGGTTCCGAGGCCGCCGAGAGCCTAGTAGAGCCGCGTGGATTCCTCGCGGCGGATGGGCTTCTCGAACTGGTCGGTGGTGAAGTCCACCTTGAAGCGGGCGTCGTCCGCGCGCAGCGCCCTGGTCATCACGCGCCACGTGGCCACCGCTTTTCCGTCGAGCGAGGAAAGTGCGCTCATCGTGACAGTGCGGCCTTGCGCCTGCACGGCGGTGGTGCCCGTCCCGAAAACAAATTCCTGGCTGTCCGGCACCGTGCAGACAACACGGATGCCGGTGCCGGTCTGGTTGCCTTGGTTCGTGACGGTGATGACATAGGTGATGGCCTTGCCGACCTCGATGGGATCCTCCAAGTCCACGACCTCCACCAGCACGGCATACACGCCGAGAATCTGCGTCTGGCATTCGCAATAGGCTGGCCCGGCCACCGCGCCTTGCGCCGCCGCCTTGAACTCCATCCGCCCCGGCCGCTCCGTGGTGAAGACGGCGCAAACTTCCCTGCTGCCATTCTTGGCGAGGTCGGTGATTTCCCAGGTGATCCGGTCCAGCGCAGCCACGCCGCCGTCCGTGGCGCTGACGACCGTCGCCCCCGCCGGGATGGGAAGTGTGACCGTGGATTTCGCCTCTGGGCCGTCGCCCTTGTTCTGGAGCGTGAGGCAGACTTTCACCGTGCGACCGGTGAACTCCCTCGGCGGCGCGGAGCAGGTCAGCGCGAGCAGGGGCACGGGCGTTGGCTCGGGGCCGAGGTCTTCGAGGAAGAAGTTGCTGCAAGGCTTGGGCGTCACGCAGCGATAGCGCCGGCCTTTGGACGAGAAGGTGAACGCGTAGGCTCCGACGGGTTCCGCGCCGGACCAGATCACGTTGCGCAGGCAGATGGCGATGCCGTCCTTCCGCGAGGACATGAAGGGCATGCGCGTGCCGACAAGGATTTTTCCGTCCACGATCTCGGCTGTGAGCGCGGCGCGATGGAGGTCTTCCAAGTTCCCTGTCCAGCCCCACTGATGAAGGATCGAGGCGATGTCGGGCCGGAGCTTTTCATCGCGGAAGCGCGACCGCAGATCCTCCGGCGTGTGCAACGGCGGCGCGAACCGCGTGGCGGGGTGACCGAGCCTTGTGGCGCGATGCTCCTCAGCGTGTGCGTGTGCGCCGCAGAAGAGGATCAGGCCGAAAGCCAGGCTGAGCAGGACGGACACTGAATGTTTCACGGTGGACAGGTTCCAGAAAAGCACGTCACGAAACCAGCCAATAGTATGAACCAACGCAAAGCTCGAAAGCATTTGCACGGCCCGGAGCGAGGCCGGATATTGCCCGCACTCCCCGCGGCCGGGGCCAAGTTCATCATGAATCGTCTCGCATTGATCGCCGGTCTCCTCGTCCTGGCTACTAGCGGAAAATCGTTGGCAGCGACGGCCATCCCGCCGCAGTTCCGCGAGGTCTTCGAGATCGTGCGAACCAACCTCGGCGGGATGAAGCCCGACGCGGTGGAGCGCGCCGCGTTGAAGGCGCTCCTCACCCAACTCGACGGCCAGGTCGTCATCGAAGACCAGCCGGCCACCGCCGCGGCCAGCCCCACCGGGCCGGTCGTGAGCAAGAGCGCGGTGTTCGACGATGCCTACGGCTACGTGCGCGTCAGCCATGTCGCGCCAAAGCTGGACGAGGCATTGGCGGCGGAGTTCAAAAAACTCGGCGGGGCAGGGAAGCTCAAAGGCTTGACCCTCGATTTGCGTTATGCGGCAGGCACAGATCAGAAGGCCGCCGCGCGCGCTGCTGACCGTTTCCTCGCCGCCGAGCGCATGCTCCTGACGGTGGACGGCGAGACGCTCCGATCCACCACCAAGACCAACGCCATCCAGTTGCCCACCGCGATCCTAGTCAACCGCCAGACTGGCGGCGCGGCGGAGGTGCTCGCGGCCTTGCTCCGGCAAAACAACGTCGGCCTGCTCATCGGCACCGCGACCACGGGCGGCGCGCGGCAGTTCAAGGACTTCACCCTCAGCACCGGCCAACGGCTGCGGATCGCGACCGGCGAGACCAAGCTGGGCGACGGTCAGGCGATGCCCACGTCCGGCCTGCGACCGGACATCGCCATCGTCGTGACCGCAGAGGAGGAACGCTCTTTCTTTGCGGAGCCTTACAAGCCCCTCGCCCCGGTGTCGGTCGCGTCGGCCACGCAGAAATCTGGTGGTTCACCCGCGCGCCTCACCGAGGCCGAGCTGGTTCGCCGGATGAAGGCCGGTCAAGACCTCGACAGTGAGCTGGTGGTGAGCACCCCTGTTTCCACCACGCCTCTGGTGCGCGATCCCGCGCTGGCCCGGGCGTTGGATTTGCTCAAGGGACTCTCCGTGATGCGGCCGCCCGCTGCGCCGTGAGCGAGGTCACTTCACCGGCTGATACACGCGCGCCAGCTCCACCAGCAGCGGCTCCAGCAACGCGTAATACTTCTCCTCGCCCAGCTCCGCCTTCTGGTCGCGGAGCTTGCTAAGGCGCAACTCCAGCTCATCCCGCTTCGCGCGCACGGCGGGAGGCAACTTCCGCTCCTGCTCGCTGCGCACGAGGACGAACTGATGCGCCCGCAGGCCATCCGCGCTCGCGCCGTCCTTCGCCTTCTTCGTCGCGCGAACGCCACGGAACCAGTCCGGCGGCGTGCCGAGTCCATCGCCGTTGTCGTCGAGCAGCGGATGCTCCGTCGCGAGCCGTCCCTCGGTCTCGTAAAACTCCGCCACGCGGTTCGACGCGAGCAGGTAGGCCTCAAGCAACGAGGTCTGCCCGTCCTTGTCCAAGTCCGCGTCCGGGCTGCCGATGGCTGCTGAGAAATGCGCGCCGAACCGGGCGAAGTTCACCTCGCTCCCGCTGCGGGTGGCCGTGAGGATCACGCGGCCCGGGGCAGAGAGCTTGTTCACCCACGGCCCGCTGCCGGAGGCGCAGTTCACCACGGCCACCGGGCGCTTGAAGGGCTTGAGCCACTCGGCCAAGTCACCTGCGGCGAGGTCTGGCCCGCGCAAGTTGAAGCGCGCCTCCTTGTTGTCGAACGTCCCGTGGCCGAGCAGCACGAGCCACAGCTCGCCCGCGCCTTCTTTCGGCTCCGCTTCCAGCGCCTGCTTGAGCCGTGCGAGGTCGTTCGTCTCCGAACTCTTCCAGCCGATGGGCACCAGCTTCGCCTGCGCCTCGCCCGCCAGCTTCTCGAAGCGCGCCGCCCACTCGGCGAACTGCTTGCCAAACTCCTCTTCGCCCGCCGCGCCAACGAGGACGAAGAGCGTTGACTTGTCTGCGTCCGCAGCCATGACGTTGCGCGCGCAGAGCAGACACAGGAGCAGCATCCACTTTCTCATGGCAATCCCCTCCTTCTCCGCAATCCCCACTCGGCCAGGAAGCACAGCAGCGCGAAGAGGAACACCGCCGGCTGGTGCCACAGCGGCATCGTCCAAGCCTCGGTCACGGGCGACTTCAGGTGCGGCAGGCGCGCTGCAAACCCGCCCAGCGCGCCCATGTCCACGACCTCGCCGCCCGTCTCCTTCGCGATGCGTTCGAGCAATGCGCGGTTCGGCTTGAGCGACTTGAACTCCTCGGCGGCCAGGTCCGTCGTCCAGCCCGCCACCGCGCGGCCCGCGTCCATGCCCGTGGTGTTGGTCGCGACCGCCTCGACGTGGTAGCCGCCGGTCTCTCTCGGGATGTAGGTCGCGGTGTAAAGCCCCGGCTCCCGGGTGGACGCCTCCGCCGGCAGGCGAAGCGCCGGCCCGTTGCTCACGCCGCCGAGCACGGGCTGGACGTTGAGGAACACCGTCGCGTTGTCCAGCGGCAGGTGTTTGGGATCACGCACGCGAACACCCAGCTCGACGGCCTGGTTCGCATCGTCCTTCCTCGGCTGCGCTGTAAGTTCCACCCTGTTCGGCACGTCGGCCACGAGCCAGCGCGTGAGCTGCCGCCACGCCTTGTCCATGTCCGCGTGATTCTCCGCGTCGAGCATGCCCCAGCGCCACAAATCGCCCACCGTCAGCACCGCCGTGCGCCCGTGGCCGAAGCGCTGCACCGCGACCGCCGGATGCGGTTGCCCCGCGCCGCCGGTGATCGTCGCGATGCCGCTCGCGCCGGGCTTGAGGTCGCGCACCTCGTTCGCAACCTGGAAGGCTGGCATCGCAGCGAGGCGTGTCTTCTCCTCGTTCTCCGTCGGCCGCAGGCGCGCCCAGGATTGCAGCCAGCCCTCGCGCGTGAAGCCGAGGCGCAAGCCGTCCTGCGCCGACTCCGCCGGAGCGCGGTCGAGATACACCGGCAGCATGTCGCCGATCGGCGTGCGTAAATAGCCGCCCTCGTGGAACGACTCCGCGCCGCCGAGCATGAGAAAACCGCCGCCGCGCTCGCTCACGAACTTCTGCAGCAGCGCCTTCTGGTCAGCCGTGAAAAACTCCGCCTCCATGTCATCCACGATCACCGCGTGGTAGGCGAACAACTCCTCCGGCGTGCTGGGAAAACCCTTGCTCAACTCGTCCGCGTCCTTCGTGTTCAGCCGCACCAGCACAGGCTGGTCGTAGCGCTGGATCTCCTCCTTCGACTGGTTGCCGAAGCCTCGGAAGAGCGGGTTGGACGATTCGCCCGCGCGTCCACGGAAGTCGAACTTCGGCTCGCGCTTGGCGATGCGGATGAGGCCGACAAGCTCCACCTGGTCGTCCTCGGCCAGCGCGCGGTTGAGGAACTTGAACTCCCAGTTGGGCCGCCCGCTGACGTAGAGAATGCGGAACGGCCCGCGCCCCCGGTCCACGGTCACGACGCGCGTGTTGTTCGCGAGCGTGGCTTCCAAGCTCGTCTTCGCATCCTTGAACTGCGCGCCCTCGCCCTGCGCCCCGACGCGCACGCGATAGAACGACACGCCCTTCTTCTCAGGCTTGAGCTGGAAGCGAAACGCCAGCGTCTCCCCGTCGCGCTTCACCCTGAGAGTCTGTTGATCGACCTTCTTGCCGTCGCGGTCCAGCAGCTCCGCCGTGACGTCCGAACCCACGTAGCCACTCGCAGTCGCCTCGGCCTGGATCGTCACCGGCGCGTCCTCGAAGGAAGTCTGCGTCACCGCCACGTTCGCCAGCGCGATGTCGCGGTCCGTGTCCTCGCGACCGATGACGACTGGGTAGATGGGCGGCAGCCCTTTGAGGTCCGGCAGTTCGCCCGCGATGTCCGTCGCGTTGCCGTCCGTCAGCAGCACCACGCCCGCGAGCGGACGGTTGGCAAAGCGCTCCTTCAATGTCTTGAGCGTCGTGCCGATGGCGGAGGCGCGACCGTCGAAAGTTAGCTCGGAGAAATCCGTCGTCGGCTGCACCCGCGAGTCGAACACATACCCGCGCACCTCGAAGTCCTCGCGCAACTTCGCGAGCCAGTCACCGCTCTTGCCTACCAGCGACTCGCGCAGGAAGTCCGCGCGGCTCTGGGCATTCCCCCGGTCGTGTATCTGCATGCCCTGGCTGTTGTCCGCGACGACTGCAAGCATGTTGGCACCCGGCTTGGCGCGCTGCCCGGTCCACATCGGCTCCAGCAGGCACAGCGCAAGCGCGGCGAAGCCGGTCACCTTGAACATCACACACACCGCGCGCAGCCCCCGATCCGCCTGCGCCCGTGCGTAACCCCAGGCCAGCGCCGCCACGCCGACGCCCGCGAGCGCCACGACAGGCACCAGCCAGTCGCGCCCGGAGAAGATGAGGGAGGCGAGGAGCATCAGCGGAAATAGCCCGGCAGGTTCATCGCTCCGTGCAGAACGCGGACAATTTCAATGCTTGGCTCCAGTTCGCGATAAAACACGACATAGTTGCCTACGGCGAAACTTCGCAAATCGGAGCGGAGGTCTGTGCGGCGGCGGCCAATGGAGGGAGTTCGCGCGAGCGATGCAAAGCGCTGGCGAAACCTCCGCATGAGTGCTTCGGCGGCATCGAAGTTGTGCTCGGCGATGTAAACCCAGATGTCATCCATGTCCGCCTCGGCTCGGTCGGCGACGCGATAACGAGGTGTCTTCACGCGGCCTTACGAGCTGCCAGCCGCTTCATGCCGCGCCGCTTGATGCCGGCGAACATCTTGTCCAACCCAGCCTCGTCGTATTCCTTGAAGCGCCCCTGTTCCAAGTCATCGATGCCAAGCTGAACAGCCCGCTTCAACGACTCCTTGGTCCACGGCTCCCCCTCGTTGATGTCCGTCAGCCAACGATGCAGCTCCCGTCGCTCGCGCAGTGACACCTTGGACACGGCGCACTTGATCTCTTCAATCGTGCTCATGGCTTGAAATTACTTTGGCGAAATCTTCGGTGCAACGCCCGCCTCCGCCTCGGTCTTGCCGAGGTTCTCGTAATACTTCCGCACCAGCTCGGAGAAGCGCGCGGGCACAGGGTCGCGGTCAATCGGCACCATCGCCTCGCGGTTGTCGCGCCTGGCCAGCTCTTCCTCGATGCGCTGCCGCACCTCGACCAGCGGCTTCATCACCTGGATCCGCACGAGGTCCCACTTTGTCGGCTCCAGGCTGTGGCGCTTGAACTCGACGCGCTCGGCCCGCACGCGCTCGCGCACGGACTGCAACTGGTTCCGCAGCTCATTGGAGTCCACCATCTCCTCCACGTCGCGCAGGCGGTCGCTGAAATCCGCGAAGCCCCGTTCGCTCGTGATCGGTCCGGCCTGCTCGCCGCCGCGCTCGGCGATGACGCCGGCCGGCAGGATGCCCTCGAAGCCGCCGCGATTTCCCCCTCGATCGTCGTTGCCGCCGCGCTGTGCGCCGCCCGCCTGCTTGCCGTCCTGTTTGCCGGGTGAAGAACTGTTGTCCCGTGCCTGCTGGCCTTGATGCTCGCCACCGGGTTGCTGACCGGAACCGGCGCCCTTGCCCTGGCCTTCGCCGGGCTGATCGCCTTGCTTCCCACCTTTCCCGTCCTTGCCGTCTTTGCCACCGGGCTGCTTGCCGCCTTGGCCTTCTTTTCCCTCGCCCTGCTTCCCGTCTTGACCGCCCTTGGAACCTTGCTTGCCGCCCTTCTCGCCGGGCTGATTGCCTTCGCCGGGTTCGGTTCCTGCCTGCGCCTCGCCCTGCTTGCCGTCCTTGGAATTCTGCCCGGCTTTGCCTTCGCCTTGTTTGCCGGGCTGCTTCCCATCGGCCTTCGCCTGCTGGCCTTGCTTGCCCTTCGGGTCGCCGGGTTGCTGTCCGGCCTGCGGCTCGCCGCCCTTCGCTCCGTTCTTCGCCTCGCCCTGCGCCAGCTCGCGCTCAAGCTGGCGCACGAGACTGTCGAGTGTCTTGGCCGCCTGCTTCAACGCCTCCGTCTCGTCGCCCAGCACGCCCTCGGCCGCGCGCTCGACGCCCTTGCGCATCTCCTCAATGCCCTGCCGCGCGCGTTGCTCCACCGCCGATGCCGGCGTGTTCATGCCGTTCTTCGCCAGCTCCGACGCGATGTCCAGCGCCTTGGTCTCGCCCTGCGCCGACGCCTTCTCCAGCATCTCGTAAAGCCCACGCGTCATCATGCCGCGCCGGGTCAGCTCGTTCTTCGTCTCCTTGAGATTCTGCGCCTCGTTCTGCGCCTGCTTGCGGATGGTGTCGTAAAGCTGGCGGTGCAGCAGCGGCTCCGCGTTCTCGGACTGCTCGGCGATCTGCGTCGCTCGGTCCACCAAGCTGGCGAGCCGTTTGTTCTGCTCCGCCAAGTCCTTCGGCAGCTCTGACTTCGCGTCCGGCTCGGTGAGTGACTTCTTCTTGGTCTGCTGCGGCGTGGCGGTCATCTGCTTGCCAAGCTCCTCCTGCTTCTGCGCGATGTCCCGCGCCTCCTGCCGGAGCTGCTTCATGTCCTCGGCGAACTGGTTCGCGTTCTTCTTCCGCAAATCCTCCCGCATCTCCTGCAGCTCCCGCTGCGCGCGCGTGCCGGCTGCGAGCGCCTGCGGCACGTTGCCACGGTCCATGGCCTCGGACGCCTTCTGCGCGGCGTCGCGCGTCTGGTCCAGCTTCTCCTTCGCGTCGGCCATGCGCTGCTGATTCTCCGGCTTCTCCATGCGCTGCTTCATCTCGTCAATGTCGGCGAGCATCTGCTGCTCCTCCTCGCGCAGGCGCTTGAGGCGGCGGCGGATTTCCTCCTTCTCCTGCTCGGACTTCGACTCCTGCAACGCGGCCTGCAGCTCCTTGAGCCGTTCGTTCAAGTCGTTCTGCCGCTGCGCCAGCTCGCGGAGACGGCTGCTGATCTGCAAATTCTCCTTCTGCTCGGGCGACTGCTGCGGCTCGGCCTTCGCCTGCTTCTGCTGCTCGTAACGGTTCTTCGTCATCTTCATCTCCAACTGGTCGAGCTGCCCCTGCCGGCCCTGCTCTCCGGCCTTGCCGCTCTTGCCGCCCTTCTTCTGGCTCACGTTGAACTCGCGCTCGGCCAGCTTCAGCAGCGCCTGATACGACGCCTGCTGCGCCGCGACCGCCGGCTCCAACTGCTTCGGGTCATCCTTCGCCGTCTCGAGCAGCTTGAGCGCACGCTCCATCTGCTTCACAACCTCGGTGAGCGCCGCCTGTGCGCGAGGGCTGTCCGACTTTTCGGCAAGCTCCTTCGCCATCTCCAAGGCCTTCTCCTGCGACTCGATGAGCACTGCGGCATCTGCCTTGAAGTTCCCGGAAAACTTCGGTGTGCCCTTCGCGGCGGGCGCGGTGCTGCCGGGCCGTTGCTGGCCGAGAAGAGCCGGCACGACAATCAGTCCGCCCACGAGCGCGATGCACACCAAGCCCGTCACCGAGCTGTTGCCGGTGCGCTGCGCGTCCGCGCTTGGGCGCTGTCCTGAAGCTTGCGGGTTGGAGCTGGGAGCTTTCATGGTTTGTGATCTTAGTTGGATTTCACGGCCGCGCCGGTGACGGCAGAATCTTCACCGCCACCGAACCGACTTGCTGCCGCTGGAGCTTCCACGTCGCGTTGATGATCTGCTTTTGCAACTCGGCCAGCTTGCCCATCTGCTGGCCACGATTCTGACGGCCCTGCTGCGGGCTTTCCTCACTCTCGCCTTCGCCGCCCTGGCCCTGGCGGAAAATTTCCTCGAAGGGCCGCACCTCGGCGAAATACATGTCGCTGGCCGTCCGCCGCAATTCCCCGTCCGGCCCGATGTCGTCGGCCCACACAAACCACGCCACGAGTTGATCAACTGCCGCGCCGAGTTCCTCCAGACGCAGCACGTGACTGAACGCGCGCTTGTCCTTCGCGGGCGCGCCTTCGCCGAGTTGGAGCAGCGTCGGCTCCGCGCCGCCCAGAGAATAGGCGATGCCATATGCGCGCAGGCCGAAGTCGTCCCACGCCTCGCCCGCAAACTGAACCTCCTCCAGTGCCGAGACGCGTGTGTCGCCGCGCGGCGACGCGAGCTTCAGCTCCGGCGCGCGGTTCTTGAGCGCATCGAGCACGAACTGCGACGCGACCTTGTTCGTGCGGCCGTCGGCATCCACGAGTTCGAGCTGGTAGCTGGCGCTGTTGGTCAGCGCGTGGCCGGTGAGGCGGACGAGCGGGGCGTTCGTCTCGATGGCGAGCGAGAGAACAGACTTGTCCTTCGCGACGAGCCTCGCGGACCTCACCGGCTTGTTGAGTTGCAGCACGAAGCTGACCGTCGAGCCTTCCACCGCGCTGACGCGCCGCGTGTCCTCGATGCTCTTGTCCGGCAGCGACGTGTAGGCCGGGAACTGAACCTTCGCGTCCGCGCGTTCCAGCTTGGGATACTCGAAGACCTTCACGGTGAACTCGCGCGTCTGCTGCCCGGCGAACTCGACGCGATAGGTGAAGTCCTCGTTGACCTCCGGCACCGTGCCGCCGAACACCGGGTCATCG
>JBEBFV010000531.1:0-4069 GCA_040081795.1 Limisphaerales bacterium
GATTCCAGCCACAGGGTTCACTTCTTCCTGGCCTTGGGTCGTGGCGCTCTTGCGAGTGCTGCCCCAGCGATGGCCTTCGGAATGACCGTCGGCGAAACCCAGCGTGGTGGAACCATTATGGACAGCGGCGGGATTATTGACGTTCGCCCAGGTGTTGGTGTCGCCCATGCCCACGGAAAACAGGCTGTCATCAATGCTCGAAGCGGCCTCGTGGATGAAGATGAACAATCCGGTGGGCTGGCGCATCTCCATCACCCGGCGATAAAGCACGAAGGGGGTGGTGGCTGCAGGGGTTTTGCTCCCGCTCATCCAGCGGTTCATCGAGACGTGGCGGGCCAGTGGCTGATTGAGGCCGGGCACCATGAACTTGTCACCGGGGCAGGTGAACACCTTCGCGTTCCCGGCGTAGCGGCCCAGCAGCGCGTTCATGAACAGCGAGGTGTTGGTCGGATAACCGGCAGCAACTATGGCGGCGCTGTCTGGATCAACGCTCAACACATTCCAAAACTGGTTGGTGGCGGTGATGGGCTGGGTGCCGCCGGTGTTGGGCACGATGCGCCCGTCGTTGTCATCGTGGTAGAGAATCCACGCGAGCTGGAGCTGCTTGGAGTTGTTCAGGCACGCGATGCCCAGCCCTTTGGACTTCGCCTTCGAGAGCGCCGGCAAAAGCATCCCTGCGAGTATCGCGATGATGGCGATGACGACGAGCAGTTCGATGAGCGTGAAACCGCTGCGGAGGCGCGCGGCGCGGGCAAGGATGACGGACTTCATGGCAACATGTCTGTTGGTTACGGGAGCACGATACCGGCATTCCGAGCCGGAGAATCATTCCTTTCTGCACAATAGTTTGAAAATTGTGCAGTCTTTGAGCTTGAGCGCGCACATCCGTGGCCGGAACGATGCAGTTGGAAAGCCACGCTCCCATTCAACGCGGAGTCGCAGAGGACGCTGAGGTGCGCGGAGAAGAAAAGATGCTGGAGCACCAAAGGGTGAGTGGAGCTCGCCGACGGGTTCTCTGAGCTTCTCAGCGTCCTCTGGCCTTTGCGCTGAGCCAAACGCCCGATTGAACTGCATCCTTCCGGCTTAGGACGCATCCGCCAGCGGACGTGGACGTCCGCGCTCCCTCACATCCCCGGACGGACGGACTTCCGGTAGGCAATGGGCGACTGGCGCTCGCTCTTCTTGAAGGCAACGCAAAAGCTGTTCGCGCTCTGGTAGCCGCTCTGGCGGGCGATGACCTCCACCTTGTCGTCCGTCTCGGCCAGCAGCTTTTTGGCGTGCTCGACCCGCCGCGTGCGCAACTCCTCGCCCGGCGTGCGGTCGAGGTGTTCTAGGAACGCCTGATGCAGTCCGCGCCGCGAGAGCGCCGCCGCGCGGGCCACGTCATCTATGCCGATGGCCTCGCGGAAATGCTCCCAGATGAAGCGCAGGCCCCGCGCGACCGACGGGTGCGCGACGGCGAGGATGTCGCTGCTCCTGCGCGTCACCACACGGGCGGCAGGCACGCGCACGGGCTGGCGCGGCGGGCGCGCTCCCCGCATCAACCGGTCCAGCAACGCCGCGCCCTCGTAGCCTTGCTCCTCGAGATTCGTGTCCACACTGGAGATGGGTGTGCGCATCGCGTCCACGGCGAGCAGGTAGTTCTCCGCGCCGACGATGGCGACCTGCTCCGGCACGCTGAGGCCGGACTGCTCGCAGGCTTCGAGCGCGTCCACGGCGAGCTGGTCGTTGGCGGCGAAGACGGCGAGCGGCTTGGGCGCGTGGCGCATCTGCGCGGTCAGCCAGGCCCGGCGCTTGGACCATTCCTCCCGGCGGCTGTGGTCCACCTTCGACTCGTGCCACTTGGCCCACGCGCATTCGTGGCCAGCCCGCTTCAACGCGGCCACGAACCCGCGTCCGCGCTCCTCGTAAGACCAGTTGTCCGTGTCGCTGTAAAACAGGTAGTGCTTGAAGCCGCGCGCGAGGAAGTGCTCCGCCACCAGCCTCGCGGCGTGGGCGTGGTCCTGCAGCACGCGCGCGAAGGGCAGTTGTGGCCGGCGCAGGCTGAAATCCACCGTGGGCTTGCCGACCGACGCGACGAACTCCACCAAATCCTCGCCCGCGCCAAGCCATGCGAGGACGCCGTCGCCCTTCCAGCCCCACGGGATGACGCGCTCGCGGGCGAGGTTCGCGGTGAGATGCCAGCCGTGCTCCTGCGCGTATTCGGCGATGCCTTGATGAAGCCGGTGGTCATACCAGCCCAGCACGAGCAGAACATTGCGTTGCCGACGCATCGGGTCGGTGTATCCTGCCGCGCACCACGAAGGTGTGTCTAGGCCGATGTGATCTGCAAACAAGCGTCGGTTTTCACCTGCCTCCATGCCGGACGAAGCCCACGAACTATGGTGGACTTGCCTCGTTCAATATCTCCTCCAAGCCCGATCGGACGCAATTGTCAGAGTCCATCGCGCGTCAGGCATCAGGACCTGGCCAGGAGGACTCTGCGGCATACTCTCGCTGCAGCTCCTTGAGCGACCACAGCCCAAGGACGAAGAGGCAACTGACGAGAACGCGGATCATAGCGCGTGAGGAAATGTGGCCCGCGCGAATCCCGGCGAATTTCCCCCCTGTCGAGCCGTCGGCTTTGCATGAGCAACATTGCAGCGCGCCGCTGGCAACTGAATCGGCGCCATGTGCTGCGGGGACTCGGGGCCACGGTGGCGCTGCCGTTCCTCGATTCCATGCGTCCGATTCAGGCGTTTGCTGAGGTGGTTCAGTCCGCGCCCCGGCGCAGCGTGTTTATCTACCTGCCCAACGGCGTCAACACGCTGGACTTCCAGATCCGCGAGGCCGGTGCCGGTTACACCTTCTCCAAAATCCTCGCGCCGCTGGCGAAGCACCGCGCCAATATCACTCCCATCAGCGGCCTGTATCATCCGCACGGTCTCGGTCATCATCACAACTGCCAGAAAATCTGGCTCACTGGCGGCAAAGTTGGCGCGACGGAGCGCAACACCATCTCGATGGACCAGCTCATGGCGCTGAAGACCGCCGAGGTCACGCGCCACACGTCGCTCGAACTCAGCAGCGATGGCGACACACTGGCGTGGACGGCGGACGGCATTCGGCTCCCGGCCGAGCGGACGCCGAGCGTGGTCTTCAAGCGCATGTTCGAGGCGCCGGCGGGCGGGCTGGACAAGCAGCGCCGGAATCTCGACCGCAAGGGCAGCATCCTTGACCTCGTGCTCGACGACGCAAAGAAGCTAGATTCCCAGCTCGGCCAGGCGGACCGGGGCCGGCTGGAGCAATACCTGACCTCCGTTCGCGAAGTGGAAGTCCGCACCGAGCGCAGCACCAAGTGGCTGGACACTCCGCTGCCCAAGGTGGACGCGGCCGCCCGCTCGCGGGTGGACCGCGCGGTGTCGCAGCAATTGGTGGGCGAGTATTTCCGCACGATGTATGACCTCATCGTGCTGGCCTTCCAGACCGACATGACACGCGTGGCGACCTTCAGCTCCGGCAGCGAAGGGCAGGGCCTGCCCATCCCGGAAATACAAATCAAGCAGGACCGCCACTCGCTCTCGCATCACAACGGCAATGTGAAGCGCTTGGAGGAACTCACGGCAAGCGACACCTTCAACGTCCAGCAGTTCGCCTACCTGCTCGACCGCCTGGCGGAAACATCCGACACCCACGGCCCGCTCCTCGACACCACGATGACACTCTTCGGCAGCGGCATGAGCTACGGCCACAGCCACGGCAACGCCAACCTCCCGCTCGTGCTGGCGGGCGGCGCGAAGCTCGGCTTCAAGCACGGCCGCCATCTGGACTTCAATCGCGCCGGCGGGCTGCCCGACTACCAGCTCACCAACCCGCGCGAGCATTATCGCCTGTGCTTCAGTCCCGTGAACCAGAAGGCGCACTTGAGCAACCTCCTCCTCACCATGGGCCAGGCCATGGGGCTGGACATCAACCGGTTCGCCGACAGCAACGGGACGATTGCGGAGCTGCGGGCTTAAGCTGTTTTCCAATGCGTCTCGGCGGAATTCAAGCGGAAGGTCACAGGATGATTTCCCCCTCACCCCGGCCC
>JBEBFV010000111.1:0-14724 GCA_040081795.1 Limisphaerales bacterium
ACCGGGAGTCGCGGGCAGCGGGGCGACGGCAGGCGTCGGGGGCGTTGGCGTCGCGGCAGGTTCTGGAGCCGTCGAATGGACGACCATAGGGACGACCACCAGTGCTGGCGCGGCAGCGGTGGCCCCGGCGAGATCGCCAGCGTGCTTGGCGATGTAGCTGCGGATTTCCTCGTTGGCGAGCGGGGTGAGATCGGTCTGGCAGCCGGGGCATTGCACAGGCGAAGGCATTTCCTTCTCGGCAAGCTCGAGGTCGAACTTGTAGCGCGCGCCGCAGGTGCAAGTGACTTTGACCTCTTTCACGGGGCGCGGGCCGGATACGGCCGTGGCTGGCTCTTTTCCGGAGAGGAAGTCCACGAGCGCGTTGCAGGCGGCAGTGGCGGCTGCGCCGCAGGTGGGGCAGATGAGGCCGTCGGGCGCGCGGCCGTTCACCAAGTCCATGCCGAACTTGAAGCGGTTGCCGCACTGGCAGGCGATTTTTGTGTCAATCATGGACGTTCGCGTCCGCCACATGGCTCCGGCCCGCAGTGCGCTGCCGCGCCGGGCGCAGTCAGCGGCGAAGCTTTTTCTCGAGCATCATCACGGTCTGGCGCACGCCGGAGTCCACTTCCATGCGGTCCCGCACGACGCGGAAGGCGTGCAGCACGGTGCCGTGGTCGCGGCCACCAAAGGCCTCGCCGATGGTGTTGAGCGAGCTTTCGGTCATCTGGCGCGAAAGGAACATGGCGATCTGGCGCGGGAAGGCGATGTTCTCCGGCCGGCGCTTGCTGGTCATGTCGGCGATGCGCAGGTCGAAGTGCTCGGCGACGCGTTTCTGGATGATCTCGATGCTGAGGGTGAAGCGGCTCTCCTCGTGCAGCACGTCGCGCAGGAGGTTCTCCGCGACCTCGATGCTCATGGGCTTGCCGGTGAGCGAGGCGTAGGAGACGACGCGGATGAGCGCGCCCTCGAGCCGGCGAATGTTCGTGCGGATGCGGTTGGCGAGGAAGTCGGCGATGTCGTCGGGCAGCGTGCAGCCCATCGCCGCCGCGCGCTTGCGCAGGATGGCCATGCGCGTCTCGACATCGGGCGGCTGCAAGTCGGTGACCAGACCCCACTCGAAGCGCGAGACGAGGCGTTGTTCCAAGCCTTGAATCTCGCTGGCCGGACGGTCGCAGGTCAGGACGATTTGTTTGTGCCCCTCGTGCAGCGCGTTGAAGGTGTGGAAGAACTCCTCCTGGATGCGTTCCTTGCCGGAGAGAAACTGAACGTCGTCAATGAGCAGCAGATCGGTCTGGCGATACTTCTTGCGGAAGCGCGCGAGGGAATTGTCCTGGAGGCCCGCGATGAACTCGTTGGTGAACTTCTCCGTGGTCATGTAAACGACTCGCGCGCCCTTCTTGTGCGCGGAGACGTGGTGGCCGATGGCGTGGAGGAGGTGCGTCTTGCCCAGGCCGACGCCGCCGTAGAGGAAGAGCGGGTTGTAGGATTTGCCCGGAGCCTGCGCGACGGCCAGCGCCGCCGAGTGCGCGAACTGGTTGGTGCCGACAACGAAGGTGTCGAAAGTGTTGCGCGGGTTGAAGGCGGGATCGGCCTCCTGCGGTGAGGGGTTGCTGTTGCGCGCGGACGCAGCGGGGGCGACGGCCTCGGCAGACTTGCTCTTGACCGCGTGCTGGTTCGTCGCGGGCGCGTGCGAGGCCACCCGGAAGCGCACGTCCAACTGCTTCCCCGTCGCGCTCGCGATCACGTCGCGAAGCAGGCCGAGATAGTTGTCCTTGAGCCACACCTCGCAGAAGTCGTCGGCAACTTCGAGCGTGAAGGTGGCGGTGTCCATTCCGACCGCGCGCACCGGAGCAAACCAGAGATTGTAGATCTCAGGATTGAGGAGCGAGCGGAGGTTTTCCTTGGCGGCTGACCAGATTTTTTCGGCGTTTGGCTGCATTTGCGTTGGTTTTCGCAAAAGCTCGGTTCCGTCCACCTTATTCACGCCGCTCTGTTACGGCCGGGTGACACCGATAAAGGCGCGGAATTCCGCGCGATTTGAGGTGAGTCCGGCGAGTTGGACAAAGCGTTTCATGGCGGCGTGGTTGGCGGGTTGGAGTCGGCTTAACAAGTTCAGTTACAATTACTTAGAATTTCAGGCTTCCAGTTTTCGAGGAAAAACGTCCCTCAGTGTTATGACGACCGGAAGTGCATTGCCTGCGACAGCTTGTAGGGCAGCCATTCGGCGCTGGGAAGGACAATATATTCGTTCTTGTTCGCAGGTTATTCACAGGTGGGTTTCGGCCAATAAAATCAGGGTATTTCAGTGTTTTTGAACTCCTGCGACCGGCCTGCGCCTGCTTGCCGCTGGGGGGGGGGGAATTACGCCTCAAACTGCCAGGTCCCCCGTCTCCTCGGTGCGGATGCGCAGCACGCTCTCGATCGTGCTGATGAACACCTTGCCGTCGCCGATCTTTCCGGTCTTTGCGGCGGTGACGATGGCCTTCACCGCGTTCTGCGCGTTCGCGTCGGCCACGACGATTTCGAGCTTCAACTTCGGCAGAAAGTCCACCGTGTATTCGCTGCCGCGATAGATTTCCGTGTGCCCCTTCTGCCGGCCGAAGCCCTTGACCTCGACGACTGTCATGCCTTCGATGCCGATGGCGGTCAGAGCCTCTTTCACGTCGTCCAGCTTGAAGGGTTTGATGATGGCCTCGATCTTTTTCATAAGGTGTAGCGGAGGCCGATACTAACCACGAAGCACTTGCTGTAAACCGGAAACTCAAATCGTCCCCGAATTACTTCTTCCGCCACTCCACCTTCGGCGGCTCCGGCAAGCCCTGCGCCCGCAGCGCCGTGCGGAAGTGCATCTTTGCCACGCGCGCCAGAGTCCCGACGCCGTGCTGCTCGACGATTTGCTTCGCGACTTTGTCCACTTGGGCGGACGCCCCCTTTGGCAGCTCCACGCCAATCTCCCTGCCCAGCGCTGCCAGCCCCGTGACGAACGCGTGCCTTGCCAAAATCGAAGCCGCCGCCACCGCGAGATCCGCCTCCGCTTTGTGCCGCTGGACAATCTTCAGCTTCAAGCCCCGCGCCTTCGCCTCGCGCGCAACCGTCGCCTCCGTGGCCGCGAACTGGTCAATGATCGCGTGCTCAGGCGGCGGGTTCAGATGATGCGCCGGCGCGAGCACGGCGAGGATGGAGTTCACGTGTCCCTTCGCGAGCAGCGGATTCAGGCTCCCGATGTCGCGGTAGCGCTGGTTGTAATTCACACCGCCGAGCGTGAGCACCTCGTTGTGGCAGCCGGGCGTTTCGCGGATGACTTTCGCCAGGTCCGCGATGCGCCTGTCACTGCCGATGTTCTTCGAGTCCTGGATGCCCGCGTCCTGCCACGCGCGCACCACCGACTCGTTCACATACACCGCCGCGACGCAGAGCGGCCCGAAGAAATCTCCCTTGCCCGACTCGTCCACGCCGATGCGCGCCACGAACATCTCCGGGTGCAAGACCTCCTCGTAGCCCACCTCCGCGCGCTTGAGGACCTCCGGCTCGAGCACGAACTCGACGAACTCCTGCGTGCCCTTGCCCTGCACGACCAGCTTGCCGCTCTCGTAGAACACGACGTTCAACTTGTCCTTCTCCCCCGCGAACCGCGCGTAAGGCACCGTGCGCGGTTTGAAGCCGTGCTCGCGCAGGTGCGCGTCAAGCGCGGCGGCCTGGTCGTCCGTCAGCTTGCAAGTGTGCATCGTCAGCGGTTTCACGCGGCTAGTTTCGAGTTTTGACTTTCGAGTATCGAGTGCAAACTGCGCCCGCGTGCCGCGCCCCAAATCCAATTCAAGGTTCAAAGCTCAAAGTTCAAAGTCGCGCCGCCCCCCCACCGCGCGCTCGATCATTCCGCGTTCCGCGTTCCGCGTTCCGCGTTCGTTGGTTCCGGCGCTGCTCGACTGGTTCGCCACCGCCGCCCGCGATCTGCCATGGCGGCGGACGCTCGATCCCTACGCCATCTGGGTCTCGGAAATCATGCTCCAGCAGACGCAGGTGAAGACGGTCATTCCGTATTGGGAGCGTTGGATGCGCGAGCTGCCCGACGTGGCCACGCTCGCCGCCGCACCGGAGCAACGCGTGCTGAAACTCTGGGAAGGACTCGGCTACTACACGCGCGTTCGAAGCCTACAGAAGGCCGCGCAACACGTCGTCGCCTTGCATCACGGCCAGTTCCCCCGCGACTTCGACGCTGTCCTCGCGCTGCCCGGCGTGGGCCGCTACACCGCCGGCGCGATCTCGAGCATCGCCTTCAACGCGCCGACTCCGATCCTCGACGGCAACGTCATCCGCGTCCTCACCCGCCTCTTCTGCATTGCCGAAAACCCCCGCGACAGAGCAACCAACGACCTCCTCTGGCAACTCGCCACCCGCCTCGTCGAAGCCGCCGTTCCGATCACGCATCACGCATCACGCATCACGCCACTCATCATCTCCGGCCCCTGCTCCGCGCTCAACCAATCCCTCATGGAACTCGGCGCGACCGTCTGCACGCCGCAGAACGCGCAATGCCCGCGCTGTCCTGTGCGTGCCCACTGCGCCGCGCACCGCGAGGGCCGCGTGGATGAGCTGCCGAACCTCGGCCCGCGCGTGGCCATCACCAGTCGCGAGTTCCACGCCTTTGCAGTGGAGCACAGCGGAAAGTTCCTCGTGGCGCAGCGGCCCGCCGGAGCCGTCAACGCAGGCCTGTGGGAATTTCCGAACCTCGAAGTCACGGGAACGCGCGGCACACCGGCGGCCTCACTGAAACAGCTTCTGCAAGTCCGCGCGCTCTGCGAGCCGCTATGCGAGGTGAAGCACTCCATCACCCGCTACCGCATCACCCAGCTCGCGTTTCACATCCGGCTCGCGAAGCCGGCAGACGAGATGGGTTCCGAGTTTCGGTGGCTGACTTTGCCGGAGCTACGCGAACTCCCTTTTAGCAGCGCCCACAAGCGGATTCTGGCGCGCCTCTCTCATGTCGCTACCGACGACGCCTCCTCAAGGACGAGGAGCTGCAACTCCCTGTCTGCCCGCAGCCGGCCGATGTAACTGAAGCGCTTCGCATCGAAGGTCACGACAGGAAGCACGCGCCTCGGAAAGTGATCCCATCAGCCAGTGACAGTCCCGCAGCGATGTGAGCTCCACCGAGGTCCTTGTTCAGCCCGCAGAGTCCGCGAAGTGAAGCCGACCTTGCGCCGTGAGGGGTTCCAATTCAGCATGGTGCCTGCCCTTGAACACGCTCCGTTCCATCCTGCAACTCGCACTGTTGTGCCTCATCGGCGGCGGCGCGGCCGGCTTCGCGGCGACTCCGTCGCTCGAAGTGGGACGCAAGCACTGGGCCTTCCAGCCGTTGCGAGCGGGCCAACTCCCAGCGGTCAAGGACGCGGCGTGGGCGCGCAACGACGTGGACCGCTTCATCCTCGCCGCGCTGGAAGCGAAGGGCTTGAAGCCCTCGCCCGCCGCCGACCCGCGCACGCTGATTCGCCGCGTGACCTTCGACCTCACCGGCTTGCCGCCGACGCCGGAGGAGGTCGAGGCGTTCGTGCGCGACGCGTCACCGCAGGCGTGGGAGCGCGTCGTGGACCGCCTGCTCGCCAGCCCGCATTACGGCGAGCGTTGGGGGCGGCACTGGCTGGACCTCGCGCGCTACGCGGACAGCAGCGGCTTCCACAACGATCTCGACCGGCCGCACGCGTGGCGTTACCGCGACTACGTCATCCGCAGCTTCAACGAGGACAAGCCCTACGCGCGCTTCATCGCCGAGCAGCTCGCCGGCGACGAGGTGCCAGACGCAGACGAGGAGACGCTCGTTGCCACGGGCTTCTGCCGCAACGGCCCGAGCAACGACGACAACATGGGCAACAACAAGGAGCAGTATCGCCTCGACGAGCTGGACGATGTCATCTCCACCACCTCCACGGTCTTCCTCGGCCTCACGGTCGGCTGCGCGCGCTGCCACGACCACAAGTATGACCCGGTCACGAGCGCGGATTACTACAGCCTGCTCGCCATTTTCAACGGCACGGAGAAGCGCGGCGTGCCCAAGGAGAGCGACGAGAAGCTGAAGGCGAAGGAGGCCGTGAACTTGCAGGCACTCACCGAGACAAAGGCGAAGGTGCCGCCCACCTACCTGCTCCGGCGCGGCAGCCTGCAAAACAAAGGCCCAGAAGTCCCGCCCGCCGCGCCACTCGTCCTGACGGCCAATCCGCTGCGGTTCCCCGAGCCGGAGCCGGACGCGAAGTCATCGGGCCGTCGCCGCACGCTGGCCGAGTGGATTGCCGCGCCGGAGAACCCGTTGACCTGGCGCGTGCTGGCGAACCGTATTTGGCAGCATCACTTCGGGCGCGGACTCGTCGCGACCACGAGCAACTTCGGCTTCAACGGCGCGCGCCCCACGCATCCGGGGTTGCTCGACTTCCTCGCAGCCCGGCTCGTGGCGGACGGCGGGCGGTGGAAGCCGTTGCACAAGCTCATACTCATGTCGGCGACGTATCGGCAGGGAACGGGGGCAGGTAATCAGTCTTTAGTAATTAGTAATCAGTCGTCCAAGTCCGCCCCACTAAGCACTCAATCGCTAATTACTAATTACTTTTCCAAAGCCGCCGCCCTCGACCCCGACAACACGCTCCATTGGCGCGCGAACCTCCAGCGCCTCTCCGCCGAGTCCCTCCGCGACAGCATCCTCGCCGTCAGCGGGAAGCTGAACCCGCAGCTTGGCGGGCCCGGCATCAAGCCGCGCATTCGTGCCGACCTGCTCACGGCCAGCCAGCGCAACAAGTGGCCCGCGCTCACGACCGAGGGGCCGGCGCAGTGGCGGCGCAGCGTCTATATCTACGTGAAGCGCCAGTTGCTCATGCCGATGATGGAACTCTTCGACGCGCCGACGACCACGGACAGTTGCGCCGAGCGGATGCAGAGCGTTGTGCCGACGCAGGCGCTGGTGCTGATGAACGACGAGTTCGTCGAGGACCACGCGGGCTTCCTCGCGCAGCGGGCGGTGGCGGAGGCGGGTGCGGAGTTGCCCAAGGTGATTGGCCGAATGCACCAACTCGCGCTCACCCGCGTGCCGACGGCCGAGCGATTGAAGCAGGCGATGGCCTTCGTCGCCGCGCGCGAGTCCGCCTACGCGCAGGAAGCCGCAGCCACGGAAACGCCCCGCCAACGCGCGCTCACCGACCTCGGCCATGTGCTCTTCAACAGCAGCGAGTTCATCTACGGCGAGTGAGACACCTGACCACGCTTGTGAAAGACGATGCGTTCTCCCTCACCCTAACCCTCTCCCGCTGGGAGAGGGAGAATCGCAGCCAGCGCTGGACCGGAGCCGACGCCCGCAGGACTACGACGCGCGCGCGCCGCTGTCCCCTCTCCCAGCGGGAGAGGGTTAGGGTGAGGGAGAACGCGTCGCCAGCAATTTGGTCCCCGGCTTCACCGCTGCTCGCCCCATCCCCTTCCCCATGCACACCCTGACCCGCAGACGGATGCTTCAGTTGGGCGGCGGCGGCTTCGGCGCGCTGGCGCTGAACTCCCTGTTGAGCGCGGACGGCGCGCTGGCCGCACCGGCTTCTACGAACCCGCTGGCCGCGCGACCGCCGCACTTCGCGCCGCGCGCCAAGTCCGTCATCTTCCTCTTCATGTATGGCGGGCCGAGCCATGTGGACTTGTTCGACCCGAAGCCCGAGCTGGAAAAGTGGCACGGCAAGGCGATTCCCGTGTGGAAACCCGAGGACGCGTTCATGGGCCGCAAGACGCAGAACGTGGCGATGAAGAGCTACTACCAGTTCGCCAAACACGGCGCGGCGGGCATTGACATCGCGGAGACGTATCCGCACCTCGCGCGCCACGCGGACGAGCTGTGCGTCATCCGCTCGATGCACACGGAGAGCAACAACCACGGCCCCGCGCTCTTCCAGATGAACAGCGGCTTCACGCTGCCGGGCCGCCCGAGCATGGGCTCGTGGGTGACTTACGGCCTCGGCTCGGAAAGCGAGAATCTGCCCGCCTACGTCGTGCTGCTCGACCATCAGGGCGCGCCGGTGAACGGGGCGTTGAACTGGTCGAACGGCTTCATGCCCGCCTCGTTTCAAGGCGTGCCGTTCCGCTCCAGTGGCGACCCCATCGCCTACCTCACGCCGCCGAAGAATGTTTCCGCCAGCCAACAGCGCGCGCGCCTCGACCTGCTGCGTCAGTGGAACGAGGAATACGCCGCCGCGAACCCCGCCGAGTCCAGCCTAGCCGCGCGCATCGCGAGCTACGAACTGGCCTTCCGCATGCAGATGAGTGCCGCCGAGTGCGTGGATGTCGCGCGCGAACCGGAGTCGGTGCGCAAGCTCTACGGACTCGACCGCCCGGTGACGCAGCATTTCGGCCGCAACTGCCTGCTGGCCCGCCGGCTCGTCGAGCGCGGCGTGCGCTTCGTGCAGCTCTACAGCGGCGGCAACGAAGGGCCGAAGGCGTGGGACGCGCACGACGACTTGAAGAAGAACCACGACCTGCACTGCGCCGAGACCGACCAGCCCATCGCCGCGCTGCTCGCCGACCTCAAGGCCACCGGCCTGCTCGATACCACGCTCGTCATCTGGGGCGGCGAGTTCGGGCGCTCGCCAGTCGCGGAGAACGGCAAGGGCCGCGACCATCATCCGAAAGGCTTCACAATGTGGATGGCTGGCGGCGGCATCAAAGGCGGCATGATCCACGGCGCGACGGATGAGTTCGGCTACAACGCGGTGGAGAAGCCCGTCTCCGTCCCGGACCTGCACGCGACGATTCTCCACCAGCTCGGCCTGAACCACGAGCAGCTCACCTACCGCAACACCGGCCGGGACTACCGCCTGACCGACGTGAGCGGCGAGGTGGTAAGAGAGCTTTTGGTGTAGCGCCTTCCACGGCCTGCCTCTGGGGTCGAGGAAAGCTGAGTTGGACCACAGAGACGCGATGAGCACAGAGAGCGAGTTCCCGCTTGCTGGCGTTTCAGGGTTGCGGACAATGCCCTCATGATTGCCCCGCGTTCCGCTCTTCTCCTGATCGCCGTTGGCCTGTCCCTGGTCGCGCGTCCCGTCCAGTCGGCGGAGCCAGTGGCCGACACAAACGCCGCGTGGTTCGCGGAGCATTACACGAAGCATGAGCACCGCATCGCCATGCGCGACGGCGTGCGGCTCTTCACGCGCGTGTATGTGCCCAAGGACGACTCTCAGCAGTGGCCCATCATGCTCACGCGCACGCCATATGCGCTGAAGCCCTACGGGTCGGAGAACTACACCAGCCCGACCGGCTCGTTCCGCACGCTGGCGCGGGACAAGTTCATCCTCGTCACGCAGGACGTGCGCGGGCGCTACGGCTCGGAGGGCGAATACATGCACGTGCGACCGTTCAACCCGCGCAAGGGGCCGAAGGACACGGACGAAAGCTCGGACACCTTCGACACGATTGACTGGCTGGTGAAGAACGTCCGCAACAACAACGGCAAGGTCGGGATGTTCGGCATCTCGTATCCCGGCTTCTACACGGCGATGGGGATGATTGACTCGCACCCGGCGCTGAAGGCCGCGTCGCCGCAGGCGCCGGTGACGGACTGGTTCATCGGCGACGACTTGCATCACAACGGCGCGTTCTTCCTCTCGCAGAACTTCGACTTCTTCTACCGCTTCGCACAGAAGGTCGAGGACCGGCTGCACGACGACATCAAGAGCTTCAACTTCGGCACGCCCGACGCCTACGACTTTTTCCTGCGCATGGGGCCGCTGGGCAATTCCGAGACGCGGCTGCTCAAGGGCCGCTCGCCGGAGTGGAAGGAGTTCCTTGCGCACCCGACCTACGACGCCTACTGGCAGACGCGCAACATCCGGCCGCATCTCAAGAACGTGCGCTGCGCCGTGATGACCGTGGGCGGCTGGTTCGACGCGGAGGATTTGTTCGGCCCGCTGGAGGTCTATCGCAACACGGAGCGGATGAACCCCGGCATCACGAACGTGCTGGTGATGGGGCCGTGGGCGCACGGTGATTGGGGGCGGCTGGATGGCGACAAGCTCGGCGACATCAACTTCCGCGCGAAGACCGGCGAGTTCTACCGCGAGAAGATCGAGCTGCCGTTCTTCCGCCGCTTCCTCAAGGGCGACACGAACCACACGCCGGTCGAGGCGCACGTCTTCGAGACCGGCACGCAGCAGTGGCGGCGTTTCGATGCGTGGCCGCCGAGGCAGTCGGTGGCGAAGACGCTGTTCTTCCATGCGAGCGGAGCGCTGAACTTCAGCCAGCCCACCGGTGGTGCGAGCGCGTTCGACGAATACGTGAGCGACCCCGCCAAGCCGGTGCCTTACACAATGGAGCACGCCAACACCTATCCGCGCTCCTATCCGTTGCACGACCAGCGCTTCGCGGCGTCGCGGACGGACGTGCTCGTGTATGAGACCGAGCCGCTCACGGAAGACCTGACCTTCGCCGGGCCGCTCAAGGCGACGCTGCACGTCTCGACCACCGGCACGGACTCGGACTGGGTCATCAAGCTGGTGGACGTGTATGCCGGGGACTTTCCCGACCCGGTGCCGAATCCCGCCCGCGTGCGGATGGGCGGCTACCAGCAGCTCGTGCGCGGCGACGTGTTCCGTGGGAAGTTCCGCAACAGCTTCGAGAAGCCGGAGCCGTTCAAGCCCGGCGAGGTGACGAAGATCGAGTTCACCATCCCGGACGTGTTCCACACATTCCGGCGCGGGCATCGCGTGATGGTGCAGGTGCAAAGCTCGTGGTTCCCGCTCGTGGACCGCAACCCGCAGACCTTCGTGAACATCCCGACGGCGAAGCCCGAGGACTTCCGCAAGGCGACGCAGCGGGTGTATCGTGGGGGCAGTGCGGCCTCCTCTCTCACGGTGCAAGTGCTGCCCGCCGGTGGAAAGTGAGAGCACGCTCAAGCAGCCATGCGCCCGGATCACCGCAGCTTAATTCCCGACCGAAGCCGTCGCCTGGCCGTGAAGTTGACGGCCGGTGGCTTGCTCGCCGCGGGTCTTTGGCCTGGGGCCTTGCGTGCGGCGAACAGTGCTCCCGGCGGCACGTTCCGGTTCGTGGTGATCAACGACGTTCACTACCGCGATGACCGTTGCGGCGCGTGGCTGGAGAAGGTGTTCCGCCAGATCAAGGCCGCGCCGGAGAAGCCGGAGTTCTGCCTGATGGCTGGCGATTACGCGGAAAACGGCGCGCGGGCGGAGATCGCCGGTGCGCGGGAGGCGTTCAAGACGCTCGGCATCCCCGTCTTCGGCGTCATCGGAAACCACGATTACCTGGCACAGAACGACCGCCAGCCTTACGAGGAGCTTTTTCCCAGTCGGCTCAACTACCGGTTCGAAAACCACGGCTGGCAGTTCCTAGCCTTGGACAGCACGCAGGGGCGGATGGGCAGCAACACGAGCATCCAGCCGCACACCTTGCGCTGGGTGGACGACCAGCTCCCCAAGCTCGACCCGAAGCGGCCGCTAGTGATCCTCACGCATTTCCCGCTCGGGCCGATCACGCCCGCCCGGCCCACGAACGCCGACGCGCTGCTGGAGCGGTTTAAGCCGTTCAACC
The DNA here is from genome assembly GCA_040081795.1 of Limisphaerales bacterium. Taxonomy (GTDB): domain Bacteria; phylum Verrucomicrobiota; class Verrucomicrobiia; order Limisphaerales; family SXTU01; genus SXTU01. The sequence continues at coordinate 11,536 of JBEBFV010000111.1, forward strand.
TCCAAGCCGTCTTCTGCGGGCACTTCCACGGGTTCACCGAGCGGCGGCTGGGCGACACGGTCCTGACGACGAACCGGTGCTGTTCCGCCTGGCGCGCCAACCATGATCTCTCGAAGGAGAAGGGGTGGTTCGCCTGCGAGGCCAAGGACGGGAAGATCACGCGCACCTTCGTGGAAATCCCGACCTGAGCGCGGAGAGAAGCGAGACGGTCCATTCGCTGTGACTGCACCGATTATGAGTTCGACAGGGAGCAGCCTCATTTCTAACCTCCCGGCACCATGAACATCCTGTTCCTGAACGGTCCGAACCTGAACCTCCTCGGCCAGCGGCAGCCGGAAATCTACGGGCGCACCACGCTTGCGGACATCGAGGCGAAGCTTCGCGAGAAGGCGGCCAAGGCGGGCGTTGGGTTCGACTTCCGGCAGTCAAACCACGAGGGCGAACTGGTCACTTGGATTCAGCAGGCTCCCGGAAAGTTCGCCGTTATCGTGCTTAACGCCGCTGCCTACACCCACACCAGCGTCGCGCTTCGGGATGCGATCACTGCGGTCGCGGTGCCTACCATCGAGGTGCACTTGTCCAACATCCATGCACGGGAGGAATTCCGGCATCGGTCACTCATCGCCGCTGTCTGCAAGGGTCAGATCGTCGGGTTTGGTGAAAACTCCTACAATCTGGCCTTTGAGGCGGCGTTACAGTTAACGGCCTCCTAGACTCGCTTCAGGCCACCGAAATCAAGGCGGGTTTTGTCCCTGCAGCGGAGTTGAACCCAAGACCGAATGCTCGCTTGACGCTCGCTGGGTCGCTCTCTACGCTCCGCCTCCACTGAAATGTTGCAGGTGCAGTCAGGCCCAAGCGGGCTGCCCTTCACAAGCATGAGCACCTGCTCTCTAACTGACTCAACTACCTCAACCGGGAGGACTCTGTGGACCTGAAAGACATCAAAGCCATCATTGACCTGATGAAGAAGAACTCCATCGCGGAGTTCGAGCTGGAGAAGCAGGACTTCAAAATCCGGCTCAAGCGCGGCAACCTCGCCGCCCCCGCCTCCTACGAGGATGGCCCTGCGGTTCCGCAATACGCGACGGCCGTCCCGATCGCCGCCCTCCCGGCCGCGCCCGCCGCTCCGTCCGGCGATGCCGAGATCAAGTCGCCGATGATCGGCACCCTGTATCGTTCGCCTTCACCTGAGGCCGCCCCTTACGTGGACATCGGCTCCGAGGTCGGCCCCGACACCGTCGTCTGCATCATCGAGGCCATGAAGGTGATGAACGAGATCAAGGCCGAGACACGCGGCATCATCACCGCCGTCGTCGCCGAGAACTCCAAGCCCGTCGAGTTTGGCCAGGCGCTGTTCAAGATTCGTCCGCTTTAACCCCCGGCCCGCTGCCGGGCATTCCCTTCCCCCGATGTTCGAGAAAGTCCTCATCGCCAACCGTGGCGAAATCGCCGTCCGCATCATCCGCGCGTGCAAGGAGCTTAACATCCGCACCGTCGCCGTCTATTCCGAGTCCGACGCCAACTCCATGCACGTCCAGATGGCCGACGAGGCCATCTGCATCGGCAAAGGCCCGAGCAAGGAAAGCTACCTGCGCATTGACCGCCTCATCAGCGCGGCGGAGATCGCCGACGTGGACGCCATCCACCCTGGCTATGGCTTCCTCTCCGAGAACGCCCACTTCGCCGACGTCTGCGAGAGCTGCAACATCCGCTTCATCGGCCCCAGCTCCCGCGCCATGAACGCGCTGGAGGACAAGCAGGTCTCCCGCACCCTCGCCAAGAAGGCCGGCGTCGCCACACCGCCAGGCTCCGAGGGCATGGTTGAGAGCGAGCAGGAAGCACTCACGACTGCCAAGCGCATCGGCTACCCGGTCATGATCAAGGCCATCGCCGGCGGCGGCGGACGCGGGATGCGCGTCGCCCACAACGACATCTCGATGATCAAGGGCTTTCACACCTGCCGCTCCGAGGCCGAGAAAGCCTTCGGCAACGCCGGCGTTTACATCGAGAAGTTCATCGAGAACCCCCACCACATCGAGTTCCAGATCCTGGGCGACAACCGTGGCAACCTCATCCACCTCGGCGAGCGCGACTGCTCCATCCAGCGCCGCAACCAGAAGCTCATCGAGGAAAGCCCCTCCCCGCTATTCGAGCGCAAGGAATTCCGCGACCTCCGCAAGAAGATGGGCAAGGCCGCCCTCAAGATCGCCGAGGCCGCCAACTACACCAGCGCCGGCACCGTCGAGTTCATCGTGGACGACAAGGCCAATTACTACTTCCTGGAGATGAACAAGCGCATCCAGGTCGAGCACCCAGTCACCGAGGAAGTCACCGGCATTGACCTCGTCAAGCAGATGATCCTCATCGCCGCCGGCGAGCAGCTCCGCATCAGCCAGAGCGACATCAACGCCCGAGGCCACGCCATCGAGTGCCGCATCAACGCCGAGGACCCCTTCGACGACTTCCGCCCCTCGCCCGGCCGCATCGACATGTATTACGCCCCCGGCGGCCCCGGCGTGCGCATAGACAGCCACGCCTACGCCGGCTATACCATCCCCTCCCACTACGATTCCATGATTGCCAAGCTCATCGTCTGGGGCAAGGACCGCCGCGACGCCATGGAGCGCATGAGCCGCGCCCTGAGCGAATACATGATCACCGGCATCAAGACCACCATCCCCTTCGAGCAGGCCATCCTCCAGGACCCCAACTTCCGGCGCGGCGTCTATTCCACCAACTTCATCGAGCAACTCCTCGGCGGCGGCCGCCGCGAGCTGCTCGAGGAGAAGGCGTAAGCCCGGCCAAGCCAGCTCACAGCGCAGTTCGTGAGCAACACGGCTTCTGGCCGCCGGAGATGGTTTTCGCTCGGGCCAATGTGGCATTCGTGGAGACTATGCGGTGGAGGATTCCGGCGGGGTGAGGGGAAGTAATCAGTTTTCAGTAATCAGTGTTCAGTGTTCAGTAACGGGCGCGAGCGGCGGCTCGTGGACTGATTACTGAACACTGATTACTTTCCCCTCGTGTCGCTTGCGCACACCCAAGTCACCTTCCATTACGAACGCCTACGCGCGGCGGCGACAGGCATCATGGAGGCGGCGGGCACGACGTTCCTGCTGCTCATCGCGGTGCGGCACTTCGAGGCGGGGCCGACGGCGAAGGCGCTCATCGCCGCGGGTGGCAGCGTGGGAC
>JBEBFV010000112.1:0-14702 GCA_040081795.1 Limisphaerales bacterium
GCGTGCGGCGGCTGGCGGTGGAGTTCGGCGCGCAGTGGCTCCACACGCGCGACCTCGACAAGCTGGACGAGAAGAGCGAGCGGCATTTCCCGACGTTCGCGTCGGTGCGCGGCGCGCTGAACGAGGAGCCGATTCGCTTCTTCACCGACCTCTTCCAGCGCGACGGCTCCGTGCTGGCGCTGCTGGACGCGGACTACACCTTCGTCAACGCGACGCTGGCGAAGCACTACGGGCTGACGGGTGTGACCGGCGACGACTGGCGGCACGTGGACGGCATCCGCGCGCAGGGGCGCGGTGGCGTGCTGGGCTTCGGCGCGACGCTCGCGAAGCAAAGCGGGGCCTCGCGCACGAGCCCGATTCTGCGTGGCAATTGGCTGAGTGAAACCCTGCTCGGCGAACGGCTCCCGCGTCCGCCCAAGGGCGTGCCCGTGCTGCCGGAAGAGGCCCCCGCCGGCCTCACCGAGCGCGCGCTGACCGAGAAGCACAGCAGCGACCCGAAGTGTGCCGGCTGCCATGCGCGGATTGACCCGTTCGGCTTCGCGCTGGAGCGCTACGACGCCATCGGGCGGCTGCGCACGAAGGACGCGGCGGGCTTGGCGATTGACTCTCGCACGCGGACTGCGGACGGCACGGAGTTCGACGGCCTCGATGGGCTGCGAAACTACCTGCTCACCACGCGGCGCGAGGCGTTCGAGCGGCAGTTCTGCCGGAAGCTGCTGGGCTTCGCGCTCGGGCGCGGTGTGCAGTTGAGCGACCAGCCGCTGATTGACGCAATGTTGAAGAAGCTTGCTGCAAACGAACACCGCGTCGGCACGGCCGTCGAATTGATTGTCCGCAGCCGGCAGTTCCGTGATATACGCGGGCGTGACCAGGCCGCCGCCGATTAGTTTTTCAAACCTATGAGCACCCACCACTTCCACCGCCGCGCCTTCCTGCGTGGCGTCGGCGTCACCATGGCCCTGCCGTGGCTGGAATCCTTTAACGTCTGGGGCGACGAGCCGGTGAAGAACAAGCCGGCGAGCGAAGCGCCTGTGCGGCTCGCGGTGCTGTTCTCCGGCAACGGCTTTCACTCGAAGGAATGGTGGGCCAAGGGCGAGGGACGGGCGATGGAGCTGGGGCGCGTGCTCACACCGCTCGCCGACTTCCGCGAGAAGCTGACGTTCGTGCGCGGCCTCTATCACGAGGAGGCGCGCAAAGGGAACATCCACAGTTCGCAGACGGGCAACATGCTCTCGGGCGCGCCCATCGCGTCGGGTGGGGAGATTCGTTCGGGGACGAGCTTCGACCAGTTGCTGGCGCAGACTTACGGCCGCTCGACGAAGGTGCCGAGTCTCGTGCTGGGCTGCGAGCACTCGAACCCGTCGGTGCACAAGAACTACTCGATGCTCTACAGCTCGCACATCTCGTGGAGTTCGCCCACGACGCCGACACCGCTGGAGCTTTACCCCGCGCTGGCCTTCGACCGCTTGTTCAAGGACGCCGTCACGCCGGGCGACAAGAGCGTGCTCGACGCCGTGCTTGCCGACGCCAGCAGCCTGCGCCGCAACATCAGCGCCGCCGACCAGCGCAAGCTCGACGAGTATCTCGACTCCGTGCGCGACGTGGAAAAGCGCATTGAGAACGCCGGCAAGCGCGGCGAGGTGCAGGGCTGGCGGCCCACGCTGGCGAAGCCGAACATCGCGCGTCCCGCCGACGGCATCCCGCAGGACATCGGCGAGCATATGCGGCTCATGTGCGACCTCCTCGTGCTCGGCTTCCAGACCGACACCACGCGCATCACGACGCTGAAGCTGAACAACGACCACAGCGCGCTGCGCTTCCCGAACCTCCCGAGCGTGCAGCAGAAGGGGAACGGCATTGACTACATGATTCACCACCTGCTTTCGCACAGCGACGGCGAGGACTGGCTGAAGGTGAACCAGTTCTTCATGGAGCAAGTGGCCTACGTCGCCCGGAAGCTCGACGCCATCCAGGAAGGCCCGCGCACGTTGCTCGACAACACCATGCTCATGCACTGCTCCAGCATGATGGCCGGAGCGCGGCACGATAACGACCAGCTCCCGGTCCTCCTCCTCGGCGGAGCGGGCGGGCGGCTCAAGGGCGGTCGCGCCCTCGACTACAAGGACAAGCCCGACCGCCAGCTCTGCCGCTTGTTCATGTCCATGATGGACAAAATGGAAGTGCGCCCGAAGACCTTCGGCGACGCGAAAGCGCCGCTGGAGGCGGTGTGAGTTGATGCCGTTTTCGCGACTACCTGAACGAAGCGTGAACCATCCCGCCTTGGCTGAAGACGACGGACGAATTCGGGTAAGTGTGCCCGAAACCATCCAAGGTGACGTCATGGGACAGGTCAACCGGCTTGGTGGTTTGATTACCTCGGTGGATTGTGAGCCCGGCGCTCGCATCACCTTTGGCGCAACCATGCCGGGTGAGCGTCTCGTCGAGTTTCGAAACTGGCTCCACCGATCCAGCAATGGGCAGGGGGCGGTGACTGAGGAATCTTCCTGAAGTCCGCTTCGTCCTGTGGCTTTTGACTTTCAAGAGCACTTTCAGTTTTTCTCCAATCTTGTGTCAGCCCTTTCCCGTTTTGCGGCCCACTCCCCCATGAAGCCACTTGCACCACTGACTTTCGCTACTTTCGCTACCGTCCTTTGGGCCACAACTGCGCCTGCCGCGCCAGCGGACACGCTGGTGAAGCCATTGGAAGTCCGCACGGTCTTCGCCAACGGCAAACACAACGCCTTCACCGCTCTGCGCCGCTTCCAGGGCGACCTCTGGCTGGCCTTTCGCTCCGGTGACGCGCACAACTCGGCCACCGCCGACGTGCTCGTGCTCCGCTCCAAGGACGGCAAGGAGTGGGCCAATGCGCACACGCTGGACGTGGCGAAGGACGACCGCGACCCGCAGTTTGTCGCGACGGAGAAGCGTCTCTTCCTCTATTGCCCGGCGATGAACGGCGCGACGCTGACGACTTGGCTGGCTTACACCGACGACGGGAAGACGTGGAGCAAGCCGGAGGTGGTTTATGAACCGCAGTTCATCTTGTGGAAGCCCATCGTGCATGACGGGACGTTCTACGCCGCCGCGCACAAGAAGGACGAGACCGGCGGTGGCAAGGGCCGCGCCGTGCATCTCGTGAAGTCTCCCGATGGCATCAAGTGGGAGAAGGTTTCCCTCATCCGCGCGGGCAACTGGGAGAGCGAGACAACGATGTTCTTCGACGCCAAGCACCACGCCACCGCTTTCCTCCGCCAGAAATACGGCAGCCCACAGGCGCAGATTCTGGAGTCCGACCCGCCGTATGCCGAGTGGAAGGCGCGCCCGGCGGACGCGCCGCACTTCAGCGGGCACAGCGTCCACACGTTCCGGGGCGAGACGTATCTGCTGTCGCGCGCGCTCGTCGCGGGCAAAGCCACCGGCTCGCGCATCTACATCTTTGCCGATGGCAGGCTGACGCCCTACTGCGACCTGCCCTCCGGCGGCGACTGCGCCTATCTCGAAGCCGTGGAGGACGGCCCAAACATGCTCGTGAGCTACTACTCGACCCACGAAGGCACGACGAACATCTACCTCGCGGTGGTGCCGCTGAAGTGAACGCTCTGCTGCACGCTTGAGTTGCCGCCGCGTTCTGTGAGTTAATCCCGCGCAACAGAAAGACACACTATGCACCTGATGGGAATTGGCGATGAAGCGGGCGGTGGACTGGATTTTCAAATCAAGGCCGCGAAGGAACTTGGCTGGAAATACATCGAGATGCGCGGCGTGGAGGTGCCGGGCTTCCCGAAGGCGAACTTCCACGAGATTCCAGACGCCGCGTTTGATCTCGCCGCCGCGAAGCTTCAGGAGGCGGGCCTGGGCGTGTATTGCTTCGGCTCCACCATCATGAACTGGGCGAAGACCGTCGAGACGCCCTTCGACGTGACTCTCGGTGAGGTGCGCCGCGCGATTCCCCGGATGCAGCGGCTCGGCACGAAGTTCGTCCGCATCATGTCTTTCAAGCCCACGGACACCGCCGCCGTCACGCCGCCCGTGGTCTTCGAGCGCGTGCGCGAGGTCACGAAGATGTTCACCGACGCCGGCCTCACCCCGGTCCACGAGAACTGCATGAACTTCGGCGGCATGAGCAGCGCCCACGCGTTGGAGATGCTGGACAAGTGCCCCGGCCTGAAGTGGGTGTTCGACACCGCCAACCCCATCTTCAATCCCGACCGCCAGCTCCCGCAGCCCTGGCCGCGCCAGAACGCGTGGGAATTCTGGACCACCGTCCGCGACCACGTCGCGCACATCCATGTGAAGGACGCGACATGGAACCCGGCCAAGAACGACGCCGACTACAACTGGCCCGGCGAAGGCCAGGGCCAGGTGCGCCGTATCCTCGCCGACGCCTTCGCGCGCGGTTACGACGCCGGCATCAGCATCGAGCCGCACATGGTCGTGGTCTTCCACGACGCCGGCTCGAAGGTGACGAACGACGCGGATGTCTGCGTGAACTTCATCGAGTATGGCCGGCGATTGGAGAAGCTGATTGCGGAAGTGAAGAGCAAGTAAGGCATTTGCCGGACTTGCCTCCGGCGGCAGGAAGCGTATGCCTTGGGCGTCACTGAATCCTCAACGCATCACTGCCATGAGCCTTGCCAAAATTCTCATCACCGCCGCCGTCACCTTCCTCGCCTTGTCCGCCGCCGCGCAGGACAAGGCGCTCATCGGCACTTGGGAGGGCTGGCTCGTAAACGGGGACGGCAGCCAGACCGCGCAACGGCAGTCACGCATCGGCGAGATGGTCATCACCGCCGCGCAGATCAGCACGAAGGACGGACGCGGCACCAGCATGGGCGCGGGCACTTACGAGGTCGGAGGCGCAGGCACGGTGAAGACCATTGACGCGACCGGCACCGCTGGACAGCCGCAGGGCAAATCCTTCCAGGGCATCTACCAGATCAGCGGCGACACGCTCAAGTGGTGTTCCGGCAACGACAAGGCCAGGACCCGCCCGACCGAGCTGAAGACGAACATCGGCAACGGCCATTTCCTCATGATTTTAACCCGCAAGACGGACGCGAAAAAGTGAGTTGCCACCGCGCCCCGGCTTTCCCATTGTCCCCGCCATGAAAACCCTCCCCGCCAAACTCCTCCTCCTCGCCACTCTCGTCTCCACCCTCGCCGCGCCTCCGTTTGCGCGCGCGGCGGGCAAGGAAGAACCTGCCAAGCTCGATGGCACCTGGGTTGGCGGCGTCCTCAACCCGGGCGGCAAGGGCAAGAGCGGCACCGCCATCATGGTCCAGATCTCCGAGCTGACCATCAAGGACGGCAAGGTCGTCTCGTGCAAGGACAAGGGCGGCGTCAGCCTCGGCAACTGTGAATCACTGACCCTCGATCCCGCCAAGAAGACCATGGACGCCAAGGGCAACACGAAGAACAGCACGGGAGTCTTCCAAGGCATCTACCGCATGAGCGGCGAGAAGCTGGAGTGGTGCGCCGCCAATCCCGGCAAAGACCGGCCCGCCGACTACTTCACGGTGCCGCAGGTGCAGTTCCACATGGTCTTCGACAAGAAGAAGTAGCCGCGGCGGCTGCTCCAGCCGCAGTCAGCGCCACTGTCCCCACCAGTCTGCAAACAACTCCGCGTCTCTCGCAGACGTGAGCTTCCCGTTCTCGTGCCACAGCACTGCCGCCTGGCCGTGTGAGAAACGGGTTTCCCACGGGACGTGATACGCGCCGGCCTCCAGCCACACGAGCCGGTCGCCGGTGCGCACGGAGCGCGGCAACTCGCGGCGCGTGAGCTGATCGAAGGCCATGCAGGTCGGGCCGTGAACGGCGGTGAGCGCGGCGGAGCCGGTTCGCTTTGGCACGGAGAAGAGTCCGTGCTCTTCCCAAAGCGATACGAGGGCATTCATCGTCCGCCCGCCATCGCAGATCAACTGTCGCAATCCATCGCGCTCTTTCACGTCCAGCACGGTCACGACCAGCGCGCCGCTGCGGGCACTGAGGAAGCGCCCGTTCTCCAGCCACAGCTCGCGCAGCCCCGCGAAGCGCGGCAACCAGCGGGTGAACACTCCTGCCAGCTCCGCCATGTCGAAGTCCGCCGCAAACTCCTTCCCTCCGTGGCTGAACGTGTGACGCGGCGGCAGCCCGCCGCCGCAGTCGAGGAACGTCGGCCACCAGTTCGCGGCCACACAAAACGCGTGCGCCTCGCGGATGGCCTGCGCGTAAATGGCAGCGTTCGCCACGTTCGTGCGCAGGTGGAAGTGCAGCGTCTCCGCTGCCATGCCAGCGCGGCGCAGCTTCTTCAACGCCGTGATTGCCTCGCACGGCTCAAAGCCAAACTGCGTCGGGAATTTCGGATGCTCCGGGTCGTGCTCCAGGCTCGTGCGCAGCCGAAGGCCCACGCTCCACCGGAGTTTCTTCGCCAATGGCAACAGCGACGCGAGCTCGCCGGGCGAATCGAAGTTCACGCGCATTCCCTCCACCGCAACGCGCGGAAGCCAGCGGTGTTTGGCCGGGCCGTTGATGAGGATGTCGTCGGTCGCGAAACCCTCGTGCCGCGCGGCGAGATACTCGAACTCGCTCACGACCTCAATGGGCCGGCCCTGCTTGCGCCACCAGCGCAGCAGCGGCGCGACGGGCTGCGTCTTGCACGAGAGCCAGTGGCGAACGGGCACGCCGACGCAATCGAGCGAGCGCAGTTCCTCCAACGCCCCGGCCACCGGCTCGGCGGAGAAAAGGTAGAAAGGCGTCGGCGACCCGGCAGCAAGGGCGTCGCGCACGAGGCGACGCCAGAAGGCCAGCACGCGCGGCGGGTGGCCAAAGGCAGCCGGAGGAAATGATTTCGTCTTGCGCATCACGCAGCGGAGCGCGCACGAGCGCTGGTCGCTCGTCAAAACCACCACTTCATGGACACGCCGACCTCCCACGCGTCGCTGCCGCCGTCGGTCGTCGCGGCGCTCGTCGTGTAGGCAACCTCGGTGCCGAACTCCAGGCTCTTCCGCGGCTGGAAGGTCAGCCCGGCGCGCCCGCCGAACTCCATCGAGTCGCGCTCGAAGGCGTAGTCCGCGCTGCCTTGCAGATGGTAGAAGAGCGGCCCCCACAGCCGGTCGCGCAGGTCGGCGTAGAGCCCTTCGCGGTGCAACTGATGCAGCACCAGGCTGTCGAGCACCTGTGTCTGCTGCGCGATGGTCGTGGCCGGTCCGACAGCGGGCGCGACGAGGGCGAGGTTCGCGCTCTTGCGCGAGTTCGCGTGGTAGGTGCCGCGATAACCGACCTTGAACTCCGGTGACTCGCGCCGTGTGAGGAACTCCACGCCCCAACTGCCCTGCAAGCCCACGGCCAGTTCCTCTCCGTCCACGAGCACTTCCCGCGCAGTCAGCGCGCCGTAAGTCTGGAACCGCTCGGCGATGAGATAATTCCCGGCGAGTGAGAGCCGGTGCTGACGGCCATCGAGCGAGTTGAGCAGCAGACCGTCGCGCGCGCGCTCGTTGCCGTAGGCTTCGAGCCACACCGCGCCGTTGCTCGCCAACCGGTGCATGACGCGTGCGCCGCCGAGCGCGCCGTCCTGATACGCGCCCACCCAAAGATCGGTGATCCAGCGGCGCGACCAGTTCGCCTGCCAGCCGACCGAACCCTCGGTGTCGTCGTTCCAAGTCCGGCGGAGCAGCGTCGTGTTGCGCACGAGCACGTCCTCACGCGCGGCGTCCACGTAGAGCTGGTCGCGGTCGGTGATCTGCGTGCGGCCGCCGAGGCGTTCCTGCCAGAGCTGGCCGGAATCGAGCAGGTAGGCCGTGCCTTGCGCGGTCGCGTGGTCGCCGTGCTCACGCTGCATCGGCTCCAGCACGCGCCGCACCATCACGCGAGTCTTGTCGTCCACCTGGTTCTGATCGAGCAACTCCTGGTAAGCCGTCATCTGGCCACGCCAGTTGCCGGTCTTCTCTGAAGCGCCTGCGAGGTCGAGCTGATAGGGGAAGGGCTTGCCTGCGAACTTCTCCAGCCGCAGGTAGCGCAGCACGCCCGCAGCTTCATCGTAGTTGCCCGCGAGTTGGTTCGCCGCGCCGTAGTAATAGAGCGCTTCGTTGCTGTCGGGGTAGGCGCGGTAGAGCTGCGTGGCGTAATGGAGCGCGCGGCCCGCATCCTTCTGATCCGTGAAGAGCGAACTCATCGCGAGCAACGCCTCCTTGTTCGCGGGGTCGCGCGCGAGGATTTCCTGCGCGAGCGGCTCGGCCATGTCGGCGCGGCCGGTCTTCGCGTAGAGATACATCAGGTAACGGCGGTCGTCGGGTTTCACGCCCGGCGGGAGCTTCCGGTCATCGGCGGGCGCGAGCTGCGCGGGCGGCGCATCGAGCGAACCGCGCGGCGCGCCCCAGGACTGCGGCGGGGCCTGGCGCGGTGCGTATTGCGGTGCGGCGGGGAGAACTTCTTGCTCGGAGCGACGCGTCGGGCGCTGGCCGGCGTAGGGATCTTGCTGCGGCGCGAAGGCCGGCGCGGGCTGGGGCGCGGCGGGATAACGCTGGTTGAACTCCTGCACCGGCTGGCTCTGGTAGCCGTAGCCCTGCGCTGCCGGCGGCTGCCATGCGCGCGCGGGTGCTTCGTCCCGGCCGCCGAGACCGAACAGCCGGCTGATGAATCCAGGCCGATCCAGCGACGAGCTCTGAATGCGTCGCTCAGGCATCGGATAGCCCTCGGGCACCGCGCCGGGCGCATAGCGCACGCCTTCACTCACGACGTGCGTCTGGAGAGCGCGGGGATTTCCGGCGGGAGGAACCACCGCAGTCATGCCGGGCGAGGCGGCCTGCGCGCCAATGACGCGCGTGTCAGACTGATGCTGCCATGCCGGCTGCGCGTAGCCCTGCGGCGTGTATTGCGGGGCGATGGCCTGCGGCTGCGGCCACTGCGGCTGCGCGGCCGGGTAGCCCGGCGGTTCAAACTGCGGAGCGGCAGGAGCGGCGAAGTCACGTTGACCGGGACGCTGGCCGCTAAACGTGTCGCCTGTGGCTCCACGATAGTTGCCGCTCGCCGTCGCTCCGCGCGAACCGGGCGGCACGCTGTAAGTCACCGCTGGCTCCGCCCCGGGCGCGTAGCGCACGCCCTCGCTCACGACGTGATTGTGCAGCGGACGCGACTGGCCGCTGGGCGGAATCACCGCCGTCGCGCCTAACCTCGCGTCTTCCGCGCCGATGTAGCGCTGGTCGTATGTCTGCGGCCACTGCGGATTCGCCTGACCCTGCGGCGAGTATTGCCGGGCGGCAGCGGGTGCCCGGTTGTAGCCCACCGGATCGGAGAAGCGAACGCCGTCGCGCACGACCGTCGTGCCTGGCTGCGCGTAGCCAGTCGGCGGCGGGACCAGCTCGCGCTGGTTGTAATATCCTGGCGGCGGCTGCGCGTAACGGGCAGGCGGTTCGTCACGCGAGAAGAGCCGGCTGAAGAACCCTTTCCTCTCTGGCTGCGGAGCCGTGTAGGTCCGCTGCTGCGCCCGCTGGGCGGAATAGTAATCGTCCTCCGCGCGCGATCTCCGCCGCGTTGTGTCGGACGCGTTGAGCGGCTGGTCCGCGAGGAACTGGAACTGCGCGTGAGCCGTGCCGCCGGCTGCCATGATGAGCGCGGTGAGGGTGAGGGCGGTGGAGGGGTGTGAGTGCCGCTGCATAAGGTTGGGCGGATTAGACCACGGATGGAATTGGATGAACATGGAGAAAACGTGATGCGTGATGCGTGATAAGACAAAGACGGCGCAGTCCCTTCCCTCACGCATCACGCATCACGCATCATGCATCACGCTCCGCCCGCTCAACCACTCTTCCCCATCGTCCGAAGCATCTCCTGGATCGCCCGCTGATACGCCACGCGCGCGCCCTGCTTGTCGCCGCGCGCCAGCAGGATGTCGCCCAAAAATCCCCACGCGCGCCCCGCGTTCTCCGGCTGCGACGCGACGAACGCGCGCTGGTGTGCGGCGGCGCGCTTGAAGTCGCGGGTCGCGGCCAGCACCTGCGCGGCCAGCTCGTGCGTCGCGGGCGCGGCGGAGTCAAGGTAGCGCTGGAGCACGGCGAGCGCGTCGCGGTTGCGGTTGGCGCGCACGAGCAGGCGCGCGTAAGCGATGCCGTGCGAAACATTCGCCGGGTCCTTGAGGTGAAGCTTCTCGTAGAGCGCCATCGCCGCCTGCCAGTTGCCGTTCGCCTCATACACGCTGGCGACGGTGGCGATCAGGCCGAGCTTCTCGACCAGCTCCGGTGTCAGCTCGCGCGTGACGAACGCCTCCGCATCGGTGAGGCGTTTCGCCTGGAGCAGGAGGCTAAGATAGAGCTTGGTCAACTCGTCGTCGCTCTTGAGTTCCGCGTGCGGGCGGAGCGTGTCGGCGGCCTCGCTGAACTGGCCGTTGTCCGAGAGCGAATAGACGAGCTGGCGGCGCAGCGTCACGTCCTGTGGGAACTTCTCCATGCCGCTCGCGAGCGCGTCGCGCACTTTCTCCGGCCTGTTGGCGACGCCATGAAAGTAGGCGAGCCGCTGGAAGTCCTTCGAGGTCGGCTGCGGCGACTTGCGTAGCCAATCGTCGAGTGTGTCGGCGGCGATGTCGAGCTGGCCCATGCTCTCGGCGAGCGTGAGCAGGCCCTCGACGGTCGTCTTGTCCGGCGCGCGCGCGACGAGATGCTGATAGGCGGCCAGCGACTTCGGATAGTCGCCGAGCCGGAAGTGACATTCCGCGAGCGCGCCCAGCGTGGGCGCGTCGTCGGGCTGCTGCTTGAGGATGCGCTGCAACACTGGGAGCGCGCGGTTGTAATGCGCGAGGTCGAGCAGGAGCCGCGCGTATTCCTTCACCAGGTTCACGCTCGCGTTCGGGTCGCGGATGAGCGCGATGTAGTAGCCCTCGGCCTGTTCGAAGTTGCCGATGTTCGCCTCGAGCCGTGCGAGGAAGGGCGCGTGCTTCCGGCGGTCCAGCAAGTTGCCCGCGTCCGCGAGCGACTTCGCCAGGTCGGCATCGCGATACAAACCGGGCGCAAGCGCCATCAAGCGCTCGATGGCGGTCGGCTCCTTCAGCCGCAGCGCGATGAGGTAGTGGTCGAAGGCGTCGTTGGGCGCAGCGTTCCACTCGTAGAGCTGCGCGAGGCGGAGGTGATGTGCGCGCTCGTTCGGCTCCAGCGCGACGATGCGTCGCAACGCCTCCATCGCGGCCTTCTGGTCGCCACCCGCGAGGGCCAGCTCGGCGAGCGTGCGCCAGAGCTGCACGTTCTCGGGGTCGGCGGCGGCGCGCTTCTGAATCTCCGGCAACAGGTCACGCAGGCGGTTGGACTCTCGCGCGGTCGTCATCAGCAAGCTGAACAGCCGGTCGCGCTCCGCCGGCTCGACGACGGTCATCAGCTCACGGATCGCCTCATACGCCGTTGCCGGCTGGCCGGTCTCGCGGAGCAACGTGATGCGCTCCCACGCGAGGCGCGGCGAGATGCGCACGAGCGGCCGGCCCGCGCGCCGCGCGAACTCGTCCACCGCGCGCAGGCCCAGCGCCGGCTGGCCCGCCTGCCGCGTGAGGGAGACGAGCGCGATGGTGGCGGCGTCGGTGGGATTGGCCTGCCAATGCGCGCCGTAGATTTGCATGGCCAGGACGGGCTTGGCGGCGGCGAGGGCTTTCTTCACCAGCGCCTCGTAGAGCGGTGCGCGCGATCCGGCGGGGATTTTCGGCAGCGACGGCTGGAGCAGGGCGTAGGCGGCCTCAGGGTCGCGCACCTGAGTCAGCAGCGCGGAGATTTCCTCCATGAACGCCGGCTCGAACTTGAACGGCGTGGCCAGCTCGCACGCGCGAGCGAGCAGGTTGCGGAGCGCGACGGGATCGTCAGCCGCGAGGAGCTGGCGTTCCAACTGGATTTCCAGCAACGCGTAGCGGCGGGCGTCCTTGGCGCGGTCTTTCTCCGGCAGGCCGCGCAAGGTGATGAGCGCCTTGCCCCACTTCTTGTCCACGAGCTGGCGCTCCAGCAGGCTGCGGTCGTTCGGGACGAACCACCATGCGAGGAGGCCGCAGAGGACGGGCACTGCGATGAGCAGCTTCGGCGAGAAGACTGAGGTGGGTTGTTTTGCCACCCTCACAGCCGCACCTCCACCTTGGCCTCGCTGGGCAGCTCCAGCTTCAAAGTGCCGCCCGCATCTGACTGCCACGAGGACGACTTGCCGTTCACCATCACAACTGCGGTGGCGCGGGACGGCAGGCCAGCGAACGAAACCTGGCAAGGCCGGATGTCCCGCACAGTGAAGGCGGCCTCGCGCGCGGCGAGCCGACTAAACTGGATTTCGGCCGTGCTGGCTTCGAGGCGCAGGTGCGCTCCGGGGTTGCTGCTCAAAGTCAATTCCACGCGGGGCGAGCCGTCGGTGTGGACGTAGATCACATCACCGCTCAGGCGCCAGCCCGTGACACCCCGGCTCGCGGCGAGGTCCGGCACGAGGCTGGACTTCGGCAGGCGGAAGGTGCGGAGCACGCCACTGTTCATGAGCGTCCAGCGCGTGTCTGACTCGCGGAGGACGCGCGTGGCGCGGGCGTCGCGCACGAGCCGGGCGTAGTCCGAGGCGGTGACCGAGTGCAGCTCCTGCCGCAACGACCAGTCGAAGAGCCGCGTGAGCGCGTTGAGCGAGGCGAGGTTGTCGCCGCTGTAGAAGTGGAAGTAGATGTTCACCGGCTTGAGGCGGCGCGGCTGCTCCATGCGCTCGAAGCCGTCCTGCGCCAGCACGAAGCCGCCGAAGAACGGTGCCTCGGTGTCGCCGCTCACGGCCCAGCGCTCGCGGTAGATGTTTTCGTTTTCGTTAGCGGAGGTGATTTGCAGCTCGCCCTCCCAAGGCAGCGCGCGCGCCGAGACGCGCGTGACGGACGGGCGTTTGCGGCTCATCGCGGTCTCGCCTCCGTTCATGTTCTCGATGCCCAACTCGCGCACGAGGCGCAGCGCCTCCGGCCACGGACGGCAGTTGCCGGACCAGAGAAAGATTTTCACACGCTTGCCGGGCGGGCACAGCTCGCGCTCGATGTATTCCACGGAGCCGGCGATTTCCCGGCGCAGGTCCAGGCCGGCGCGGTTATGCGGCGGGTGGAGCTGGAGGTTCGCGCGAGCGTAGTCCTTCACGGTGCGGTCACCGGCGTTCCAGTAGAAGGGATGCGTGTAGGCGTGCGACGCGGCCTCGACCTTGGGCAGCGCGAGGACTTCGCGGGCCTGACGCGTGAGCAGCTCGGCGTCGCTGGGGCGCTGGCCAAACACGATGCCGCGAATCTCGGCCTCGATGAACGACACGGTGAAGGGGAAGGGATACTTCTTGATGACACGCTCGACGATCAGCTCGCCGGAGCGGCGGCCCGGCTCGACGCTGGAGAAATGCCGGAAGCCGTCGCCGTCAATGTGGCTGAAGAAGATGCGCGCGCCATCGCGCGTGGTCGTATCTGGCACCGGCATGGCCACGCGGCCCAGCGCGGCGTGGAAGAAATAGAACGGGTCCACCAGCCACAGCTCGTCCAGGTCGGGCCGGCGGAAGAGCGCGTAGGGCTCCATCATCACCCCGCCCCAGGGCGCGATGAAGAGCGGGTCGAACTGTTTGCCGTCCGCCGTGGCGAGCGAGAGCAGGACTTCGCTGCCAGCCGGGGCTTGCAGGTCGCGGAAGCCTGCGGGCGTGATCGGGACCGGAGCCTCGAAGTTCAGGCGCGGCGAGTCGCCGCGCTTCTGCAGGCCCGCGACGTTCTTCACCGCGCGCCCGGTGCCACCGCAGCCGAAGGCCTTGAGCACGCGTTCGATGATGGCGCCGTCCGTGAATGGGAGCGCGCCGAAGAAAATGATTTTCCGCCCACGCTCCTTCTGAGCGATGAGCCAATCGGCCACGACGGCCTCCTTCGCGCGCGGCAACACCAGGAAGCGGTCGAGCACCACGGCAGCGTAACGCGCGTCGAGCGACGCGGGCAGTTCCTGCTGGTGCGGGTTCAGGTAATCCACCTCGTAGCCGAGCCACTCCAGCGGCATCTGCGCGGCCTGTGCAGTCCCACTGTCAATGGGCCATCGCACCAACTCCTCCACGTCCGGATCGCTGTTGCCAAAGAGCGTGAGCACGAGACGCGGCACTTCGCCGGGCTGGGCCGGGGAGGAATTCCAGCTCGCAGCGGGGGCGATGGGCTGGGCCTGCACTCGCTCCAGTGCTGAGGGAGGCAACTGCGGCGGCAGCGCGGGCACGGGAGCCAGCGCAGCCCTTGGCGCGACCGCCGCCGGACGGCCCGCCGGGCGCGGCGCAAGGAACTTTCCATCCAGCTCCACTGTGCTGATGAACGGCACGAAGCCCACGCCGGAAATCCGCCGCGCGACATCCTCGGCGAGCTGCACGTCGTGCGCATCCACGTAGTCCACGATATAGACCGGCATGCCGGCCTTGCTCACGGTGCGCAGGATGTTCAGCAGCCATTGCGTGCCCGCCGGGTCCACCGCCACGTAGCGCTTCTGCGTGAAGTCGTATTTGCGGAAGAGCGACTCCGCGAGCACGCCGTCCACGCTGCCGGTCAATCGCGCGAGCATGGGGAAGCCGCGGTTGAGGATGACCTTGTGCTGGGGGAACTTCGCCTTGAGCGCTGTGATGAGCTTCACCAGCCCGTCGCGAAACGCCGTGCCGCGCAGGGGAAATTGTTTCTCCAGCAGCTCGACGCTGTCCGCCGTGTCGAGGAAGAAGCCGCCGAAACCCTTCTGCGCCGCGCGGGCCGCGAGGGTGTTCACCAC
>JBEBFV010000113.1:0-14584 GCA_040081795.1 Limisphaerales bacterium
AGCTGGGAGAGTTCGACACGAAGACGTCGAGCTGGGTGAAAACCCCCGGTGAGATTCGGAAACTCGGCGGCGCGCTCTACTGTGAGCGCCGCTACGCCCGCGTCTTCGTGGGTCACAACGGTGCGCAGTCTTACTACGGCGTCCGGGGTTTCCGTGCCTGTCTGAGGGTCTGAGCCGGAGCCGTAACCCAACCACGCCTTTGCCCGCAACGATGTGGAGCTGGTCTGTGCTTCCTTGATGGCCAGCCTGCGAATGCATGGGGCGGCTTCACCACCACTTTTCGCTTTTCCTCGCTGCTGGACGGCGAAAGTATGCCAGCCATGTCTTCACTCCCTGCCCTGCTAAATCGTCTCCGCTTCCTCGCCCTGCTCGCCGCGTGGGCGCTCGTGCTGCCCTTCGCGCCCGCTGCGGAGAAGGCCGCTGATCCGGCGCGCTTCGAGAAGGCCATCGCGGCTTACGAGGCCGAGGACAAGACCAACGCGCCGCCCAAGGACCCCACGCTCTTCTACGGCGCATCGAACATCCGGCTGTGGAAGTCGCTGCCGCAGCGTTTCGGCAAGCAGAAGGTGATCAATCGCGGCTTCGGCGGATCGCAGTTGAGCGACTGCATCCACTTCGCCGACCGCGTGGTCATCCCTTACGCGCCGAAGACGATTTACCTGAACGCGGGCGGAAACGACCTGCACGCGGGCAAGTCGCCGGAGCAGGTGTTGACGGACTTCAAGGCGTTCGTCGCGAAGGTCCGCGCCGCGTTGCCGGAGACGAAGATCAGTTACCTTTCCATCCCGACCTCGCCACTGCGTTGGAGCGAGGTGGAGCAAGTGAGGAAGGCGAACCAGCTCATCGCCGACTACGCGAAGGCGGACGGCAAGGTGGGCTTCATCAACTTCTTCCCGCATCTGCTGGGCGACGACGGGCAGCCGCGCGCGGAGTTGTTCGTGGCGGACAGGCTGCACTTCAGCGAGGCGGGCTACGACATCGTCACGTCGTGCATCAAGTGGCAGGGCGCGATGGACGCCTTCGCGGGCACGGACGCGAAGACCCCGCCGGGCAAGGGTAGCATCGTGTTCGTGGGCAGCTCGAGCATCGTGAGGTGGAAGTCGCTGGCGCAGGATTTTCCGGAGCACAAGGTGGTGAACCGCGGCTTCGGCGGCTCGGAGATGTTTGACTCGGTGAACTACTTCGACCGCGCGGTGCTGCCGCACCAGCCGCGGCTCATCGTCCTCTACGCCGGCGGCAACGACATCAACGCAGGCAAGACGCCGGAGCGGGTGGAGGCGGACTTCAAGAATTTCGTCGCACTGGTGAAGCAGAAGCTGCCGGGGACGCGCATCGCCTACATATCGGTCGCGGGCAACCCGGCGCGTTGGAAGCAGGTGGACACGGTGCGCGAGGCGAACCGCCGCATCGAGGCCATCACGAAGTCAGACCCGAAGCTCGCGTTCATCAACGTGTTCGCCGCGATGCTCGGCGCCGACGACCTGCCCAAGCCCGACATCTTCGTGGAGGACAAGCTGCACATGAACGAGAAGGGCTACGCGATCTGGAAGGAAGTCGTGGGACCGTTCCTGAAGTAGTCGCAACCTTCAACTTGCGAATCGGAACCTGTAGCGGCGCTCTGTGAGCGCCGAGTTGGGCAAACGGCGGTCACAGACCTCCGCCACAGACCCAACCGCAAGCTGAAGCCTCCGACTACGTGGCCTTCTCCCTCGTGCCGTTGAGCAGCCGGCCGATCCATGTGTGGCGCACGCACCAGTGGTAGCTCACGAGCAGCACGGCGACGTTCACGGCCATGATGAAGGAGAACTTGAGCCAGCCGTTCACCGCCCAGCTTGCGACGACGACTTGCAGCCAGAGCACCAGCGGCAGGTGCAGGAGGTAGCACCAGTAGGAGGCGTCGGCGAGGTAGCGGACCCGCGCACTGTGCTGCCCGGCGAAACGCATGAACCATCCTGTCACCGCGAAGGTCATCGTCCACGCGTAGAGGGACGCGGCGATCAGCGCGAGCAGCTTGACGCTGAAGAAATTTGCGTCGGCAGGTTTCGCCTGCGCCAGGTGGCACGCGCCCAACATGAGGAACGCCACCGCCGCGAGCACAAAGTAAGTCTTGAGCCAGCCACGCAGCGCGTCGAGCTGGTGACGCCGCCGGTGCAGCCACCAGCCGACGAGGAAGAAAAGCGCGTAGTAACCCACCGCGCGCGCGGCAGGGAGCAGCCGCAGCCCGGCGGCGTCAATCTCACCCAGCATCGGCCCGCCCCAGAGGCAGAGCACGGTCGGTGGCACGAGCAATAGCGGCTTCCAGAAACTCCCGATGAACCAGTCGAACGCGGCATCGAGACGGGGCAGCCACGAGGTGAGATTGAGCTTCAGTCCGGCCCACGCCGTCAGCGCCGCGCCGCCGTAGAGCAGCAGCAGCATCTCGAGAAACCACAGGTGTCCGGTCGGGATGGAGAAGACCGTCAGCCCGCCATACTGCGGCCGAGCCGGCCGAGTGGTGGCCCGCATCTCTGACCAGCCCCAGACCACGATGATGAGCGGCATCAGCGTGACCATGCCGAGGAGGAACGGGACACCAATGCGCTTCCAGCGCTGCCTGAGAAAGTCCTTTGCTCCAAGCCGCTGCCACAGCAGGTGCCCGAAGAATCCGGCGATGAAAAAGAAGAGCTGCATCCGAAACCCGTGGATGACGCCAACCATGATGTCGAAACCCAGGCTGCGGCCCACATCGCGCGCGATCCACGGGATCGGCAGCGTCATGAACGAGAGCGCCGCGTGCAGCACGATGCCCAGCAGCATTGCCACGGCGCGGAGATTGTCCAACGCATGGAGGCGCTCCTCGCGCGCCGGCAACGGTGGCGGAACGGCGGAGTCAGGCACGGTGGGGCTTTCAGTCATTGCCAGGATTTCACTGCGGGGAGGAAGGGGATGTTTCAACGCCACGGCAATCTCAAAAGGCGCGAAGAAGGGGCCGGGGTTCTAGTGGGTGGTGCGCGGTGCAGGGTTCGAACCTGCGACCCCTACCGTGTCAAGGTAATGCTCTACCACTGAGCTAACCGCGCAAAGCGGGGCGTAAATTGCCGAGCGACCCTGCCTTTGGCAAGAGTGGACTTGGTTCTCCAAACGCGATTTCCTCGAGCTCGCGGTGACCGGAATAAAACTCAGCCGACCAGCTCGCGGATCGGCGTGATGCCCGAGTCCACGAGATACTGCGGGCGACCGGAGGTGTCCGTCATGGTCGCCGTGGAGGTGTCGATGCCGAGGCAGTGGTAGAGCGTGGCGAAGACTTCCTGGAACTTCACGGGCCGGTCGGCCACGTCCGCGCCGTTGCGGTCGGTCGAGCCGATGACTTGCCCGGTCTTCATGCCGCCGCCGGCGAGGAAGGCGAAGTTCGCGCGTGGCCAGTGGTCGCGGCTGTTCATGTTGTTGATCTTCGGCGTGCGGCCAAACTCGCCCCACATCACCACGGCCACGTCGCGGCTCAGACCGCGTTCCTTCAAGTCGGTGAGCAGCGCGGAGAGACCCTGATCGAGCAACGGGAATTCTTCGCGCGAGCTGGGGAAGTTCATGCCGTCGCCGCCGTGCCAGTCCCAACGGCTGTAGTTCAGCGACACCACGCGCGCGCCTGCCTCGACGAGGCGGCGGGCGACGAGGAAATTGCGGATCATGCGCGGCGCGCCGTCGCGCATATAGCGGTCGTCGTTCAGGCCGTAACGCGTGGCGACCTCGGGATGTTCCTTCGAGAGGTCGAGCGCGGCGGTGAGCTTCGAGTCCGAGAGGATGCCCAGCGCTTGCTGGTTGTAGCTGTCGAGACCGTCCATCTGGCCGGCGGCATCAGCGTCGCGGCGAAACTGGTCCACTGCCGTGCGCAGGCGCTCGCGGTCTTGGAGGCGGTCCAGCGTGATGCCTTGGAGCGTGAGGTTCTGCACGCGGGCGTGCGGGTCTTTCGCGACGAGCTGCATCGGCGAGTGCGCGTGGCCGAGGAAGCCACCTTCGCCCGGCTCGCCCCAGGTGCGGTTGCCGGTGGGATACATGATCGAGAGGTGCGCGGGCGTGCCGGGCACGGAGCCTTGCGCCTTCGAGACACATGCGCCGAAGCTGGGCCAGCCGCCGGCGGGCGCGGTGCGCTTCTCCTTCTGCGTGCGGCCAGTCATGCACTGGAAGCAGTCGTGCGCTCCGTCGGAGTCCGCCAGCGAGCGTATGAGCGCGAACTGGTCGCCCATCTTGGCAAGGCGCGGGAACAGCTCGCAAATCTCCATGCCGGGGACGTTGGTGGCGATGGGCCGGAACTCGCCGCGAATCTCGCGGGGCGAGTTGGGCTTGAGGTCGAACATGTCAATGTGCGACGGCCCGCCGGGGAGATAGATGTTGATGACTGCCTTGTGCGAGCGGCCGGTGCCGGCCTGAGCCTCCAGCTTCAAGAGTTGCGCGAGCGAGAGCCCGCCTGCGGCCATGCCGCCAATCTTGAGGAACTCACGGCGTGCGATGCCATCGCAGTGGGCGTTGCCGGCTATCCGTTGTCCGAAGAGGTTGAGCATGGAAGAAAATCAGTTGCAGGCTCAGACGCGGCTAGGCGGGCGGGTATTCTCGGTGAAGTCGGGCGGCGGGAGCGAGGTGTGTTCGCAAGGCAGCCAGTCGTCCGCTTTAAGGTTTGACCGGCCTGCAAACGCGCGGCTAGGTTTCCGCCCTGATTTTTTCGGCCCTATTATGATTGGCACGCTACGCAAACACTCAAAGTGGCTCTGGGGGATGATCATCTTTGTGGTGATCATCACCTTCGTGGTCTTCTTCAGCCCAGATGCCAAGCTCGGTGGCCGTGGCGGCCCAGACGAGAACTTCGGCACCATCTACGGCGAGGCGATCAAGCGCGATGACCTCGCGCAGGCCTACACGGATGCCCGCATCGGCTACTTCTTCATGAGCGGCGGCCAGTGGCCGGAGCGCGACGAGCGCGCGCGGATGTTCGGCTTCAACCTCGACAGCGAGGCGCGGCAGAGGCTGTTAATGAACCATCTGGCCAGGCAGCATGGCATTGACGTGGGAGACAAGGCAGTGGCGCAGGAGATCATCAGCATCTTCACCACACCGGAGACAGGCTCGTTCAACCCGCAGCAGTATGATGCGTTCGTGAAGCAGCGCCTCGCCTTGGGCGGCATCGCGGAGGCGAGCTTCGAGCGTTTCCTGAAGAACGACCTGAGCCGGCAGCAGCTCGCCCGGATGTTCGGAGCCTCTGGCAAGCTCATCACCGAGCGTGCCGCAGAGGGCTTCTATCGCCGCGAGAACGAGTCCGCCCTGACGGAGTTCGTCTTCCTGGCCAGCTCGAACAACCTCGCCAAGGTGAAGCTCGACGACGCCCAGCTCCGCGCCTACCACACGAACAACCTCACCGCCTACCGCATCTCCGAGCGCGTGTCCGTCCACTACGTCTATTTCCCCTACACGAACTTCACTGCTGAGGCGGACAAGCTGCTCGCGGCGAACACCAACCTGACCGCGATGATGCAGGCGCACCACGCGACGAACACCTTCCGCTACCGCGACACGAACGGCACGGCCCTGACCTTCGACCAGGCGAAGGGAAAGATCCGCACCGAGTTCCTCGACCAGACGGCCGCACGCTTGGGCGGCCAGAAGGCCGGCGAGTTTGCCAACGAGTTGTTCAAGCTCCCGAACCAGGCCGCCAGCCTGCTCAAGCACGCCGCCGAAAAAGGTTTCGCGGTCAAGGTCACCGCTCCGTTCACCGAGATGGACGGCCCCACGCTGACGAACGCCCCGGCGAACTTCGCGCGCACCGCCTTCGGCCTGTCCGCCGAGGAGGCGTTGGGCCTGCCGCTCGGCGGCATTGACGGTGTGTATCTCATGGCGTTCAAGGACCGCCTTAAGCCGGTGGACCCGCCTTTCGAGCAGGTGAAGGCCAAGGTCACGGAGGATTATCGCCGGTCGCAGTCCACCGAGTTGACGCTTCAGGAAGGCACCAAGCTCGTGCAGGCCGCAAACGACGCGCTCGCGAAGGGCAAGTCCTTCAAGGACGCGTGCAAGGCGCTCGGCCACGTGGCCCTCGAAGTGCCGCCCTTCAGCCGCAACGCAAAGAGCATCGAGATCGTCGAGAGCCGCGGGCTGATGGCCGAGGAGTTTCGCGACCTCGTCTTCACGCTGGCCGCCGGCAAGGTCAGCACCTTTCGCCCGACGAGCGGCGGCGGCTTCATCGCTTACGTGAAGGGCTTCCAGCCCGTCCCTGACCTTCAGGTGAAGATGGAGCTTCCGAAATTCACCGAGTCGCTGCGCGACAACCGCGCCAACTACGCCTTCCGCGAGTGGTTGAGCCGCGAGGTCGAGCGATCCGGCGTGATGGCCCCGCTCCAGACGCAGACCAAGAAGGCAGTCGCCGGCGAATAGCCATGCCCGCCGGCTCCGTCATCCGACTCTCCAGCCCGGCCACGCAGGAGTTTTGGGAACTTCCGGTTCTGTTCGAGGACGAGCAACTGCTCGTCGTGGACAAGCCTGCACGGCTGCTCGTCACCCCCGACCTCAACGACCCGCAGCGCCCGGACCTCATGCGCCTGCTGCACGACGGCATCGCAGAGGGCGCGACCTGGGCGAAGCAGCGCAACCTGTCCTATCTCGCGAACGCGCATCGGCTGGACTTCGAGACCAGCGGCGTGCTCCTGCTGGCGAAGACCAAGCCCGCGTTTGTGGTCGTCAACAACCAGTTCAGCGCGAACAAGCCGGCCAGGGCTTACGTGACCCTCACGCGCGGGATGCCCGAGCTGCCGGAGTTCACAGTGGACGCGCCCATCGGCCCGCAGACGCGGCAGCCAGGCCTGATGCGGATAGACACGCAGGGCGGGAAGAAGGCTGTCACGGAGTTCAAGGTGCTCGAGCAGTTCCGTGGCTTCACGCTCTTGCAGTGCCGCCCGCTCACCGACCGCACGCACCAGATTCGCGTCCACCTTCGCTCCACCGGGCTGCACATCGTCGGCGATGCGGCCTACGCTGGCAGCCCGCTTTTCCTTTCCCAGCTCAAGTCCAGCTACCGGCTCAAGTTCAACCAGACCGAGCGCCCGCTCTTGGGCCGCGTCGCCCTGCACTCCGAGCGCATCGAGATGACGCATCCGGCGACTGGCCAACCCCTCGTCCTCACCGCCGAGTGGCCGAAGGATTTGCGCGTGACCTTGAAGTATCTCCGGATGTTCAGCGGGCTGTGATCGCGAAACGGGAAAGTGATTGGTAGTTAGTGAATGCACGAAGGAGAGCGAGAGAAAGTCTGCGATGCCGCAGCAAGGATCGAAGACCGTCTCACCATCGCGCGGGTTCACGAGGCGGACAATGAAATCGATCACCGGGAGCGGGGTCAGGAATTGCCCGGCTTCGTCACGTTTGAAGGAGTTGGCGAAGTTGTAGAAGACAAGCTGGTAGAGGTCGCTCTTGGAGGACAGGACGAACGAGTAGTCCTGAAAAGCCTGGGCAATCGCGATGACCGCCCGCACGTCGTTTGGGTCACGCCAGTCGATGACGCTGGTTGCAAAGATTTTCTGGTATTCACCCGCCGCCTCATCGCGCAGTGCGTGGATTCGTTTAATGAAGCCTTTGACCGGCGCGTCGGATAGGGCATGGAAGCCGGCCTCGGCATCGGTGACGTAGAAATCGAGACAGCGGTGCGAGTGCTTTTCGTTCCGTTTCTCGTCATAGACCTTCAACGCAAAAGTCTGGAGGAAGATGCCGTAGCCGCGTTGATCTACGAGGTTGACCTTGTCCAGGGCGCGGAGCACGTCAGACAGCGCCGTCTTGATTTGGACGGAGGCAATCGTGGTGATGACGTCGAGATCGTGAATCGTGCGCTTCGATCTGTCGAATGACGCCGGCCGATTCACACGCTTCCGCAGCTCGTCGAAGCTCGGGAGGTAGCCGTAGGGGTCGGGGAGGTGCAGCGAAAGGTCGCCGCCCCGGCTTTCATCGCCCTTCTGGTTCTTGCCCTCGTCGTAACGGAGATACTTCCCGCCCCGGCGCTGGAAGAGATAAAGACGATCCGCGCCGTAGTAGACGCCGAGCACGTAGGCGTCCGCCGGTTCCTTCTCGCGCATGGCCGGTTTTACCTGACTCGTGAAAACTTTCTCAGTTTCCTTGTCGTTCTTCTTGAACTCGATGACCGCAAGCAAGTGGTCGTTGAGCCATTCGAGGTCGGTTGCGTGCCGGTCGCTCCAGTAGGCGTTGTAGTGGCCGAGCCAGTCGCCGCTGTCAAAGATGGCGCCATCGAGCCTGAGGATGGCAGAGTTGCCCTTCGGGAATTGGATTTCGACGCCGATGAAATCGCGGGCGTAGAGGCCGGAGTCGATTAGTGCGTGGACGAATTGCCACTTGTAGTAATCCTCGCTCGACTTGCCGTGCGTGTCGCGAATGGAGGCTGTGTCGCGCGACTTTCCGTTCACTGGCACAATGCATTTGGCTGTGGCGGCATTGCGGTGTTCCCGGTCGAAGTCGTTCTTCGCGGAGCTAAACGTGCGCAACGTTGCTCCTCCGCCATTTGAGAATAAAGGCATGGGCTGAATCGCTCGCGTGCGAATCAGCCCTGTATGGTGACTGCTCTTGTGGGAACTCTGGTGCCTGAAGCGAAAAGGGACGCACTTACTTGCGTCCCGCATCAGGCACCTAGGAGGGCCCACAAGAGAACGCTTTCAATGCGCCCCCGGTGGGGCGCATCTCAAGCGCTGTCTCTTGCGTGAAATTTCCTAGGTTTCGATGCAGACAGCAGCCGAAGCTACGCGAAATGGTTTTGTGAAAAGGTGTTTCTGGTCGTGTTTGTTTTCCTGCTAACGGCGGCAGAGTAGCGGGGCCGGGGAAGCGTTGGGAAGCCGGAGTTGCGGAATTCGACGCCCGACAGATTCTGAGGTCGGAATGGGAACTCGACTCCTCACGCCGGCCCTCTCCTCGACCGAGGAGGAGAGGGAGGAGAATGATGCACCCCTCGCCCGCTACTTCTCTTCCTTCTTCGCCGCGCCGCCGAGGGTCACGTCCACGCCGTAGGTGAGCGTGAGGTCTTGGTGCGCGCGGCCGGCCCATGAGGTGTTCAGGTGGACCTTGCAGACGGTCTTGAGCGTGCGGATGGCGGCCTCCTTGTCGCCCTTCGCGGCGTAGTGGCCAGCGATTTTGTATTGGGCCTCGGGCGCGGCGCTCTTGAAGAAGTTCAGCACGCCAACGAGGGTCTGAATCGCGCCGTCGTGCTGCTTCAGCGAGCCTTGGCACTCGGCGATGCGGAAGAGGGACAGCGGCTCGCGGTTGGACTGGTTGAAGCACGCGATGGCTTCCGGATATTTGCCCGTGTGCCGGAAGACCTCGCCCAGCCGCCACTGAATCGCATCGGCCTGCTGCGGGTGCTTGGTGAGCATGGCCTGGTAGGCCTCGATGGTGCTCTTCCAGTTGTTCTCCTCGCCGTAGGTCTCGGCGATTTCCGTGTCGGCGACGTATTGGTTCTTCAGCTCGCGATAGACCAGCCGGGCCTCGGGGCGCTTGCCGCTGGCGCGCAGGTAGGCGGCGTATTCGCCACGAAAGGTGTCGTTCTCCGGGAATTTCTTGGACAAGGCGGCGAAGCGCGCGGTGGCCACCGGGGTATCGCCGGCGTAGGCGTGGATGCGGGCGCTCCAATGCTCCAGCGCGGTCTTCTCGGCGGGGTCTGTCACCGGCTGCTTCTCGATGAAACCCACGGCGTTGGTGGCGATGGTGGTGCGGAGCTTTGATCCCTTCTCCCCGTAGTAGGTAGGAATGTGGTGACCGTGCATCGCGTCGGCAGTCCACTGCGCGAAGACGAGCAACGCGTCCTTTTTGCGCACGCCATCCACGAGCGCGAATGCCTCTGGCGTCTTCTTCTCGACGAGCCGGTGCATGACGATCCGATGCTGCGCGGTGTTGTGGAGGCCGCTGGGGTCGGTGTAAGCACCCGTCGCGAGGAATTCCATGTGCGGCACCCATTTCTCGGTCTTGCCGAGCCGCCAGTAGATTTTGCAGACCTCGCTGCGCGCGTGGCCGCCGAAGTCGTTGGTCGGCCACTTGGTGATGACCTTCTCGAAGGACTTCACGGCCTCCTCGGCGTCGCCGGTCTGCGTCTGGCAGACGCCGATGGAATACTGAGCGCTGCCGGCGTCAATCGCATCGGGAAAGTAGTCAATGACGTTGCGGAACTCGCCGATGGCGGTGTTGACCTGGCCGAGCCGGCGCGTGCATTCGGCAAACATGAGCTGCGCGTAGGAGGCGACCTCGGACTTCGTGTGGAGCTGGAGGAACAGCTCGTATTCGGAGCGTGCGGACTTCCAGTTGCTCTGGTCGGCGTAACGCTCGGCGCGGGTGAGCTGGTGGCGCTCCTCCTCGGTCAGGCGGGTCCAGCGATCGGCGGCGAGCTTGGCGTCGGCGGAGGCGATGCCCAGAAGCAGGGCTGCCAACACGCAACGGACCGTGCGTCTGACTGAACACTGAACACTGAACACTGAACACTTGGCGCTTCGGGTTTTCATTTGTCCACTTCCGTGGCAAGCACGATGGCCGCGTCGCACTGGTTCACGATGTCCATGAGCTTCACTGCGCTGCCGTATTCCACGCCACGGTCAACGTTGATGACCACCGCGCGGTCCTTGGTGCCGGCGAGCTTGGCCGTGATGCCGGCCTTGAGCGCGTCCCACGTGGTCTTCTCGCCGTTGAGGAAAACATCCTTCTGCATGTTGAGCTGCACGGAGACGCTCTTGTTCTCGGCGCTCTTGCTCGTGGCGGCCTTGGGCAGCTTGAGATCAATGCCAGTCACGTTCACGAACGTGGTGGCAACCATGAAGATGATGAGCAGCACGAGGCTGATATCAATCATCGGGATGAAGTTGATCGCCGCGATCGGCTCATCCGAGTCGTCTTGGACATCCATTGCCATAAGCGGGGGAGTTGGGAGGAGGCGGTTACTTCTGCGCGGAGGCGGTTTGCTGGCGGAGATCGCGATAGGCTTGGAAGGCCTGCGATTCCAACTCCAGCGCCATGTTCGAGATGGCCTTGCTGAAGTAGTTGTAAAACATCAGCGCCGGGATGGCCACGAGCAGTCCGGCGGCCGTGGAGACGAGCGCTTCGGAGATGCCCGCCGCGATGACGCTCGGCCCGCCCATGCCCTGTGTGGCGATGTCCGAGAAGGCGGCGATGATGCCCTTGCATGTGCCGAACAGCCCGACGAATGGTGAGATCGAGGCGATGGTGGCCAGGATCGGGAGGTATTGCTTCAGCCGCGCCATCTCGCCGCGCATGGTGAGCGTCATGACGCGCTCGGCATCGGCGCTCTCGGCGTCGCGGCCGGAGGCGGCCTCGGCGAGGATCATCGCGGCCAGCGGCGATTCGCTCTGGCGGCAGCGCTCCAGCACCTGCGTGTATTGTTTCTGCGCCAGCGCCTCCGCGATGCCGACGCGCAGGGACTGCGTGGCGAGCCGCACCTGCTTGAAGAATGCCAGGCGCTCGAGCACCACTCCGATGCTGATGATCGAGAGCAAGATCAAGGTGGCCATCGTCATGCCACCGGCAACTATCCATTCCCACAACATAGGTTTCTCTTTTGGTTAACGGTTATCTGACGTGTTCTGAATCAAGTCTGTGGCAAACAAATCGGGCTGTGCGCTCACTTCTTCCCCTTCCCTTCCAGCAGCATCTTCCACTCGCTGTAGCCTGCCATCGCCTGCGCGAGGATGTTCACGCCGAGCTGATACGACTGTTCCGCCGACTCCGCGCTGGTGCCGCCATGCGTGTCCTTCCATGCGTCCGAGATGGAGCCTTGGTGGTAGAATGCCACCCAACGGCCATCCTTCTTCCATCCCAGCGCGCGAGTGCCGCTGTGCGCCCAGAGGGGCGGGCAGCCATTCAGCGGATAAGGTGCCTGATAAATTGGGTCGTCATCGGGAATCTCAACCGCCGCGACCTCCGGCAGCACCGACTGCATGAGGCGGAGGAACACGCTGTGAAACTGGTTGCCGCCATTGTCGGCGAAGATCATCCCGCGATTCTCCAGCAGGTAGTTGCGCACGGCCTTCACCTCGCGCGTGTCGAACCGGAACGCGTAACTGCCCACCATGAAAACCACCGGAGGCGCGCGGCCCTTCACGTAGCGGCCCAGCTCCAGCAGCGTCACGTCCTGGGGAATCGTCGAGACGGGCATGCGCGCTCGACGGCCAAACTCCTTGGTCAAGTTTTCATCCGCGCCGTTGCGCATGTTGAAGTCCCAGTTCCCGCCTTCGTAACGCACGCGCACGAAGATGAAGCGCGCGCCTTCTCGACCCATCGCGTAGCCCGCCGGTCCAGCGCCCTCGCCCTGGCCGATCTTGTATTCGTTGGCCGTGACCTCCTTGAGATTGAGCGGGGTCAGCTCCAGCGGCGGCACCTCGAAGACGATGGGGCTGTTCGGGTTCACCAGCACGCGTTTGCGCTGCACCTTCTTCACCTCGACCTTCATCTGCTTGATCATCGCCTTGGGCTTGCCGGAGCCCTTGACCAGATCGTAGGTCTTCTTGCAGCCGGGGATGAACATCACGAGCACCGACAGCAGCAGAATTCCCGCGTGCCCGCAGAACGACCATGTGATGAACCGCCGGAGCCGCCCGTGCTTGCCCTGCCAATACACAGCCCCGCGCCGGAAGGGATTCCAGATGCGGGGCGTGCACTCGGGCGGGGAAGGCATCGAAAGGGAAACGTCCAACGCTCAACTTCCAACTTCCAACTTCCAAAGACCCTGAGCCGTGCGTGCGCCTGGGTTTAAACGTTGAACGTTGAACGTTGGACGTTGAGCGTTCATTTCAAATCCTTGAGCAGATCATCGTTCTTCGATGAGAACGGGCTTTTCGGCAGCTCGCCGGGCTTGGCGACCTTGTCGATCCCAAGGACTTTCTCCGCCTGCGCCTGACGGTTGCTCGCGTCGCCGGCAGACTCGATCGGGGCGGAAGCGGCTTTCACTGGCGCGGCATTCGTCGCGGCTGCTGGTGGGGCGTTGGTGGACTTCGCGGCCTCGTCGGCCTCCTTCTTCTTCAGGGCGGCCTCCTCGACGGCGGCCTTGGCCTTGCTCGCCGCCTCCTTCTTCGAGTGGCCCCAGTAGCTGAAGCCGCACAGCACCGCGATGAGCACGGCGTGGAGCACGGCGCTGACCCCGGACCACTTCCAAAGGACTCTCAGCGGCACATCGCCGCGGACGTGTTCAAGTTTAGTTTGCATCGTTTGTAATCGGTTCCGCTGCACGCTCCCACGCGAACGTGCGCTTCCGAGGAGAATTTAGAGCCTCCCCACATCGGCTCCCACAACTACTGCACCACGTCGCGCTCGGCGATATTGACCATCTCGGGCAGGATCAGCTTGCCGCGTGCGAACTTCGCCGCGTCGCTCTCCGGGTAATCCCACGTCGCGCGCTTGTAGCGGCGGAAGGCAAACTCAAGCTGCCCGCCACTGCGATACGACTCGCCCGACCAGAAGATCGCGTCCGGCCGGAACCTGCTGCGCGGGTAGTTGTCCACGAGCAGGTCAAACTCCTTGCCGGCCTTGCCGAACTGCTCGGCCTTGAACCAGCACTGCCCCGCGCGGAAGAGCATCCGCTCCGCCCACTCGTGCTGCGGGAAGCGCTCGACAAACTTCTTCGAGACCTCCGCCGCGGTCGGATACTCCTTCTTGTTGTAGAAATACTCCGCGATGCGCACGACGACGTTCGCGACCAGCGGATTCTCCGGCCAGGTGTAGGCGAGCGTCACGTATTCCGCGCTGGCGGCGTCCATGTCGTTCTTCTCCTCGTAACACTGCCCGAGCTTGTATTGCGCGTCCGGCGCGAGCGGGTGGTCGGAGTGGTTCTGAACGATGCGCTTGTAGTAGCTGATGGCCTCGTCGTATTTTTTCAGCTCCTGCGCGAACTGCCCGAGCAGATAGTCCGTGCGCGCCTCGTAGGCCTTGCTCGGGTAGTCGTTGCTCAACTCCTTGAGCAACTGCATCCCCTCGCTCAACGCGTTCGTCGCCTGCGGCAGTTGCTTGAGCGCGCGGAAGTTTTTGAACAGCTCGAAGTAAGCCTCCGCCATGCGAAACTGCGACTCGATGGCCACCTTCTCCGTCGCGTATTTCTTCTCGAACACCAGCAGGTTGCCGTCCGTGCCCTTCGCCACGCTGATGGACTTCTCGAACTTCGCCGTCGCGTCCGTCCGGCTCGCGTAGGTGAGCGTCAGCGCGTCGCCGAACCACGCCTCCATCCGATCGTCAGCGGGCGTGGGCTTCTCGCCGGCCACCAGCGGGAAACTGCCGCTGAACTCGCCGCTGTGGCTCAACGTCTCCTGCAGCTTCACGGCAAACTTCTCGCCGCGCTGGCTCGTGAGCGTGACGTCCACCGTGTCGCGCTCAGGTGTCGCGTCGGCAGTCAGGTCCTTCACGACGACGAAAATCTTGTCGCCGATGTGGAGGGTGGTGACCGGCTTGTCGTAGCCGCTCTCTGTGAACTCCACGCTCGCCGGCACCGTCAGCCGCGCCTGGTCCTTGAACTCCTTGCCCTGCGCCTTGTAGGTCACGGTGATGACGTCCTGGCCGTTGAGGTTCAGCACGGGCACGACGTTTGCGA
>JBEBFV010000114.1:0-14576 GCA_040081795.1 Limisphaerales bacterium
GTCCCAGCGCGCCGGTTGGGTGTCCGGCTAGTCCAGCGGCGCGCTGGGGACAGACGCGCCCTACCCAGCGCACTTTCTTCGCTCGACTGCTCGGCGTCGTTGGCTGCTTGTTCCTCCTTTCCTCCGCCCACGCCGTCACCTTCAGCGCCTCGCTGGACCGGACCGCCATGCGCGTCGGCGAGCAAGCGGTGCTGACGCTGCGCTTCGACGGCGGGCAACCCAGCGGCGTGCCTCGCCTCCCGGATGTGCCGAACCTTCAGATTCAGTTCGCCGGCCAGAGTCAAGTGCTCTCCCAAGCCCGCACCGTGAGCCTCTTGCTCAATTACGCCGTCACCGCGTCGCAGCCAGGCGATTACACCATCCCCGCCTTCAACGTCCCCATCGCCGGCGCGACGCTCCCCACGCAGCCGCTCGCGCTGAAGATTCACCCCGCCAACGCAAAGCTTCCTGACAGCGAGACCTTCCGACAGTTCACCTTCGTCAAAATCCGCACGGGCAAGACCAACGTCTTCGTCGGGGAGCCATTCGCGCTGGAAGTGCGGCTCTACCTGACCCGGGGCGGAGACATTCAGATGCCCAACCTGCGCGGTGATGGCTTTACGCTCGCGCCGTTCCAGACCCAGCAGGGGCAGGAGTTGGTCGGCAACGCACAGTATGCCGTCATCCTCTTTCGCACCGTCGCCACGCCAGTGAAGGCCGGCAAACTCGCGCTCGGCCCAGCGCAATGCTCCTTCACCCTGCACATCAGCACCGACCGGTTTGACATTTTCGGTCGCGGCGTCCGCGCGCAGGCCGTGACGATTCTGAGCGACCCGCTAGACATCCAGGTGCAGCCGCTCCCCACCGAGGGCCGGCCGGCCGATTTCAACGGAGCCGTCGGCAACTTTCAGATGAGCGCGAGTGCGTCGCCGGTGGACGTGGCCGTCGGCGATCCGGTCACGGTGCGCGTGCAAGTCAGCGGGCGCGGCGCGCTTGATGGCGTGCGGATGCCATCGCTCGAACTGGGCGAGGCGTTCAAATCTTATCCCGCGAGCGTGACGACCGAGATGCCGGACCCGCTCACGATGACGGGCACGCGGAAGTTCGAGCAGGTCGTGCAGCCGCAAAATGCTGAGATCAAGGCGCTGCCCGCAATCTCGTTCAGCTTCTTCGATCCCGACGCCCGCGCCTACCGCACGCTCAAGCAGCCTGCCACGCCGCTGCGAGTGCGTGCTGCCGCCGCCGCGCAGGCCCCGACAATCGTGATGACGGCGACGAACGCGGCCACCGCAGCCGCAGCCGCGACGGAGCTTGTCCACATCAAGCCGCATCTCGGCGTGCTCGCGGTGCCGGGCGCAGGGGTGCTGCGGCAGCCGACCTTTTGGCTGATGTCCGGCGTGCCGTTCGCGCTGTGGCTCACGCTGCTCGCGCGTCGCAAGCAGGCGGAGACGCTCGCGAACAACCCACGCCTGCGCCGTCGCCGCGAGGTGGAGAAGCTTGTGAACGCGGGCTTGGAGGAGCTTCGCCAGCAGGCCGCCGCCGCGCAGACGGAGGAATTCTTCGCCAACTTGTTCCGGCTGTTGCAGGAGCAGCTCGGCGAGCGGCTCGACCAGCCCGCCAGCGCCATCACGGAGGATGTGATTGAGGAGCGCGTGAAGCCGCTCGGCGCGGACGATGCGACGCGCCAGTCCCTCCACGCGCTCTTCCAAGTCTGCAACGCCGCGCGCTACGCCCCCGTGCGCGAGACGAGCGAGCTGACGAAACTGGCTGAGCAATTTGCTGCTGCAGTGGCCGAGCTGCGGAAGCTGGAGGGGAGCCGATGAAGATTGTTTTCCTGCTGTGGCTGTTGGTCGCGTCGGTGTGGCCGGTGGTCGCCCAGCCCTCCTCCGAGTTTGAAGCGGCCAACAAGCTGTTCGAGCAAGGCAGGTTCGCGGACGCGGCGGCGGCTTACGAACGGTTGCTCACAAACAGCCCGACGGCGGCGCTCCACTTCAATCTCGGCAACGCGCGCTTCAAGAGCGGCCAGCCGGGCAAGGCGATTTTCCACTATCATCAGGCGCTCCGCCTCTCGCCGCGCGACCCGGACGCGCGTGGCAATTTACAGTTCGCCCGCCGCAGTCTCGGCGTGACGGTGGACGAACCGCTCGCCCGTCATCTGCTCCGCTTGCACACGCCCGACGAGTGGGCCCGGCTCGCGGGCGCGGGGCTGGGCGCGTGGTTCCTGCTGCTCGCGCTGGGCGAGACGTTGCCCGCGAAGCGCGCCGCCTTCGCGTGGCTCACGAAGACTTTTGGCGTGATCGCCATCGTGTCAGCCTCCCTGCTCGCCGCTGCGCACTGGGAGCGGAGGACGGCGGGGCTGGCCGTGGTCGTGGTGCCGGAGGCAGCGGTGCGTCCTGGCCCGCTGGCGGAGTCCAAGGCAGCGTTCACGCTGCGCGATGGCACGGAGGCCGTCGTGCTCGACGCGAAGGACGACTGGCTACACGTGCGCGACAGTGGCCAGCGCGCCGGCTGGGTGAAGCGCGAATCGGTGTGGCGGTTGCCGTGAGCGAGGCCGTGCCATGAAAGGTTTTTCCACGCCGAGTTTCCGGTTGAATGGAGCTGGTTCGCGGCCTACGCTGACCGCCAAGCAATGGTTCCCCGTTCAACCCGTTGAGATTGTGTGGCGTGGTGTCAGCGTGCTTCCGGCTGGCGGGCAAATGGGGTGGATGCAGGCCCGGTTGAACACGGCATGAACGCAGCTCCCACCAACTCCGTCGGGCCGGCCAGTCCACCCACCGCAACCCCGCCCGCTGCAACGCGCGTGCTCCTGATCGAGGACAGCCCCGCCGATTCACTGCTCATCGGCGCGCTGCTCGGTGACGATTTCCAGGTGACGCAGACTCCCGGCTTGCGCGAGGGCATCGCCGCCGCGCATTCGCCGTTCGACATCGTGCTGCTGGACCTGTTCCTGCCGGACAGCCGGGGGCTGGACACGTTCACGCAGTTTCAATCGCTGCACCCGGAGCTGCCCATCGTGGTTATGAGCGGCCTGGACGATGAAAGCATCGCCGAGTCGGCGGTGCATGACGGCGCGCAAGATTATCTGGTCAAGGGGCAGATGGATGAGGTGCTGCTGCTTCGCGCGGTGCGCTATGCCATCGAGCGCAAACGGGTGGAGCGCGCGCTGCGGGACTCGGAGGCGTTTTACCAGTCGCTGGTCGAAAACCTGCCGCAGTTCATCTACCGGAAGGACGCGCAAAGCCGGTTCACCTTCGCCAACCGCCGCTTTTGCACGCTGCTGGGCAAGACGCTCAACGAGATCGTCGGCCGCACGGACTTCGACTTCTTTCCTACCGAGCTGGCGGCCAAGTATCAGGCGGACGACCAGCGGGTCATGGGGGCTGGAAAACTTTTTGAAACTGTCGAGGAGCACACACCTCCCAGCGGCGAGAAGGAGAATGTGCAGGTGGTGAAGTCGCCCGTCTTCGACGCGCACGGCAAGATCATCGGCACTCAGGGGATTTTCTGGGATGTCACGGCGCGCGTGCGCGCTGAGGAGAAGCTGAAGAAGGCGCACGCGGACCTCGCCCGCAGCCGGGAGGATTTGCTGCGGACGCTGGCGGACTTGCAACGCTCGCACAACCGGCTCAAGGAGGCGCAGCTCCAGATCATCGAGATGGAGAAGATGCAGACCATCGGCCAGATGGCGGCGGGCATCGCGCACGAGGTGAAGAATCCGCTCGCCGTCATCCGCATGGGGATAGACTTCCTGAGCGAATGCCCCGTCGCCGCCGAGGAGCCAGGCACCACGGTGCTGAGGGACATGAACGACGCGTTGCACCGGGCCGACGGCATCATCATGGGGCTGCTGGATTTCTCCGCGCCCGGCAAGGTGGACTTGCGCCCCGGTGACCTAAACACACTCCTGCGCAGTTCGATCAACTTGGTAAAGCACGAGATGAAGGCCGCG
Organism: Limisphaerales bacterium; assembly: GCA_040081795.1. GTDB lineage: Bacteria > Verrucomicrobiota > Verrucomicrobiia > Limisphaerales > SXTU01 > SXTU01. The sequence continues at coordinate 3,929 of JBEBFV010000114.1, forward strand.
CAAGTGACGGTGGAGACGGAGTTATGCGAGAACCTTCCCCATGCGCTGGTGGACGCGATCAAGATCAAGCAGGTCTTCGTAAACGCGCTGACCAACGCCGCACACGCCATGCCCGAGGGCGGCGTGCTCACGGTGCGGACCTATATCAAGAAGCTAACGCCCGAAGAAGCCAAGCCCAGCCCTGGCGCGCGGCAGACGCATGAATTCCGCGCCGGAGAGCGTGTGCTGGTCACGGAGATTGACGATGATGGAGTCGGCGTGGCCGAGGACAAGCTGGGCCGCGTGTTCGAGCCCTTTTACACCACAAAGGCCGCGGGTAAGGGCACGGGCCTGGGCCTCACGGTGTCGCGGAAGATCGTCGAACTGCACGAAGGCACCATCCAGATTCAGAATCGCGCCCCGCACGGTGCGCGGGTCACCATCACGCTACGAACCGAAAGGGGCTGACCATGGAACCAAAACGCATCCTCATCATTGACGACGAACCCTCGATGACCCGCATGATCCGGCTGACGCTGGAGATGACCAAGCGTTACCAAGTGCGCGAGGAGAACCAGGCCGCGCACGCGTTGACCACCGCACGCGAGTTCAAGCCGGACCTCATCCTGCTGGACGTGATCATGCCCGGCGTGGACGGCGGCGAACTCGCCCGGCGCATCAAGGCCGACCCGGTGTTCGGGCAGGTGCCGGTGATTTTCCTGACCGGCACGGTTACAAAGAGGGAGGCTGCGGAGGGCGCAGTCACGGCGGGCTACCCGCTGCTGCCCAAGCCCGTGAGTCTCAAAATCCTCGTGGAGACGATGGAAAACGCCTTCGCGGCGAAGGCGCACGAAAAGGACAAGGCCGCTGCCAGCACAAAAGAGGCAAACGGCGAGCTGCCGAAGAAGTGACCGTGCGCTCCCCTGCCCTGCTCAGGCGGTTTCGGATGCGCGGGCAACGAGGAACTCGCGGACTTTGGCGACAGCGTCGCCAGCCTTTACGAAGGTGATTGCGCCGCCGCGCGGCTTGAGTTCGACTTCGCCCTTGGCCAACGATTTCTCGCCGATGCTGACGCGGAGCGGAAAGCCCACGAGGTCAGCGTCCTTGAACTTCACGCCGGGCCGGTCATCTCGATCGTCGAGGATGACCTCGATTCCGGCATCCTTTAGCTCAGTGTAAACCTTCTCGGCGGTCTGCATCACGGCGGAATCCTTCGCGACCGAGAGCGGGGTGATGCACACGGCGTAAGGGGCGACGGCCAGCGGCCAGACGATGCCGTCCTTGTCGTTGCACTGCTCGATGACGGCCTGCATCGTGCGCGTGACGCCGATGCCGTAGCAGCCCATGACGCAGGGCTTGGATTTGCCGTCGGCGTCGAGGAAGCAGGCGTGGAGCTTCTCGCTGTATTTGGTGCCGAGCTTGAAGACGTGGCCGACCTCGATGGCTCGCTGCATTTTCAGCGGCTGGCCGCACTTGGCGCAGGGCTCGCCCTTCGTGACCGTCCGCAGATCAAACCACTCGGCCGCCTTGATGTCGCGCTCGATGGAGACGTTGCGAAGGTGGAAGCCATCCTCGTTCGCGCCGGTGGTCATGTCGTTCGCTCCACGCAGGCGCTCGTCGACGAGAACCTTCACGGAGGAGGGGACATTTGCGACCGCGCCGAGCGAGCCGGGCCTGGCACCGAGCGCCGCCACGCACTCCTCGGGTGTGGCCGGGCGCACGGCGGCAGCGCCGATGCGGGCCATGAGCTTGGTCTCGTTCAACTGGTCGTCACCGCGAACCAGGGCGAGGACGGGCTGGCTGTCGGCCAGATAAACCAGGGTCTTGATCTGGCGATTGGCCGGGACGCTGAACGGGGGCTTGGACAACGCCTCGATGGTGACAACGCCCGGCGTGGCAAACTTTTCAATGCCCGCGCCAATTTCGCGTGCGGCGGTCTTGGGGATGCCGCTGGTGGCCTTCTCGATGTTCGCCGCGTAGCCGCACGGCTCGCAGTAAACCACGTCGTTCTCGCCTGTCTCGGCTGGGACCATGAACTCATGGGAGAGGTTGCCGCCGATGACGCCGGTGTCGGCCTCGACCGGGAAGTTGCGCAGGCCGCAGCGGTTGAAGATGCGCGCGTAGGCGCCATACATCCGCTGGTAGCTGGCCATCGCATCCTCATCGCTGGCGTCGAAGGAGTAGGCGTCCTTCATGATGAACTCCTTGGCACGCATGAGGCCAAAGCGCGGGCGGAGCTCGTCACGGAACTTGACGCTGACTTGGTAGAAGTTCACCGGCATCTGCCGGTAGGAGCTGATTTCTCCCGCGGCGAGCGTGGTGATGACCTCCTCGGCGGTGGGGCTGAGAATCCACTCCTTGTTCGAGCGGTCCCTCGCCTTGTAGAGCACGTCGCTGGCGGTCTCGTAGCGGCCGGTTTTTTGCCAGATGTCGGTGGGCTGGAGCGCGGGCATGAGAACCTCGATCGCCCCGGCACGGTTCATCTCCTCGCGGATGATGTTCTCGATCTTGCGCAGCACGCGCAATCCCAGCGGCAGGAAGGTGTAGAGGCCGCCGGTGAGCTTGCGCACCAGGCCGGCGCGAAGGAGGAGCTTGTGTGAGAGGATTTCCGCGTCGGCGGGAGATTCCTTGAGGGTCGGGATGAAGTATTGTGACCAGCGCATGGGAATTGGGTTCTTTCAGAACGAAGGCCGCCGAGAATGAGTTCCCGACGGCCTTGAGATGGGTCTGTGGGGCTACTTGACCGTGTTGACCAGCGGCGCGAGTCCCTGGATGCGAACTTCGAGACGGTCGCCGGAGTCGATCGGGCCGACGCCGCTCGGGGTGCCGGTGAGGATGATGTCGCCAGGCAGCAGCGTCATGTTCGTGGAGACGAAGCTGACGATCTGGTAGCAGTTGAAGATGAGCTGGCTGGTGTTCGAGTTTTGCCGGAGCTGGCCGTTCTGGAAAAGCTGGATGGTCAGGTCATGCGGGTCGATCTTCGTCTCCACATACGGTCCCAGCGGAGTGAAGGTGTCGAAGGACTTGCACCGCGCCCACTGGCTCTCCGAGTTCTGGATGGTGCGGTCGCTGATGTCCTCGGCGGCGGTGTAGCCGAAGATGTAACGGGCGGCGGCGGCCGGGGTGACATTGCGCACGCGGCGTCCGATGACAATGGCCAGCTCGGCCTCGAAGTCAGTGCGGTGGTTCGGGAAGGGAATCTCCACCTTTGCGCCATCGGGGATGAGCGAAGTGGGCGCTTTCAGCCAGAACAGAGGCTCTTTGGGAAGGGGTTTGCCTGACTCGCGCGCGTGGTCTGCGTAGTTCAGCCCGACTGCGATGACTTTGGACGGCTGCACCGGGATGAGGGTCTTGATGCCCTTGACCGAGAGAGGCTTCTTGTCAAAGGATGGCGATCCGAACACATCGCCATGCAGGCGAAAGAGCTCCCCATCTACAACCTTGGCGTAGAAAATCTCGTCGCCCTTCTGGAATCTTCCGATAGCTGCCATAAGTATCGTGGGACGCTAGCAAGCGTGAAGGGGGCACCGCAAGTTGATTATTCGGCCACTTTTCGCGGATTCTGGCACGGCGGGAAGCACTATCAGGAACGCAAGAGGGCAGGAAAAATGCCGACGGCGCAGGTCAAATCCCTCCTGCCTTCCTGCCCTCCTGACAAAAATCTCCGGCCCGCGCAAGCCAACGCTCAGTGCTTGTCGTGTATCTATCAAAGCTAGCACAGGGATTGATGCTTATACAACCCGGCCCGACCCCGCACAAAACGACCCGCACCGAAATTACCTCCCTCTTTGGGGATGCCAAACTGGTTTTGGAGGAAACCCCCAAGGCCATCTCCCCCTTCGGCGGGCTGGCCAGTTTCATCTCCTTCCTGGGCCAGATCGGCTTCGCCCAGGAGGTGCAGCGCCGCCTGCCCTTTTCGCCGCCCACCTCCAACAACGCCATCCCGCTGGCCCACTCTCTCACCGCCTTCCTGATGTCCGTCGTGGTCGGAGCCCAACGCTTCGCCCCACTGCCAGTGGCTGCGCGCCGACCGCGTCCTGCACGCCCTGCTGGGGCTGGAGCGCTTTCCTAGCGATGACACCATCCGCAACTTCTTCCGGCGCTTATCCCAGGCCGACATCGAGCGCTTCTGGCGGCCCCTCTGGCGCTGGCTGCTCTGCCTGTTCAAGTGTCCCAAGCCCGGCTTTGCGCTGGACTTGGATTCGACGGTGTTCTGCCGGGAGGGCCAACAGGAGGGCGCGAAGAAGGGCTTCAATCCCAAAGCGCAAGGGGCGCAACAGCCATCATCCGCACCTGGCGGTGCTGGCGCAGGCGCAGTTCATTCTGCACGGCTGGTTGCGCGGCGGGAACACGGGCGCGGCGCGGGGTGTGGTGCCCTTCCTCCAGGAGGCGCTGGCACTCCTGCCCGAGGGGACGTGGCTGCGCACGGTGCGCGCCGACAGCGGGTTCTTCGACGGGGCGTTCCTGGATTTCCTGGAGGAGCGCAAGCTGCCCAATGTGGTGGTGGCGCGCTTGACCAAGAACCTCAAGCGCGAGTGCGCCGGGATCAAGGCGTGGAGCGCCATCGACGAGCACCACGAGGCGGGCGAGTTCACCGTGCAGCTCTTTGGCTGGGCCAAGGCGCGGCGCTTCGTGGTCGTGCGCGAACGCCTGCGGCAAGCCAGGGCGGCGCTGGGCCGCCAGTTGCTGGAGGTGCCGGGCCACACCTTCCGGGTGTGGGTGACCAATCGCAGCCAGGACGCGGTGACGTTGTGGTGCGACTACAACGGGCGGGCCTGCGTGGAGCAGCGGATCGAGGAGCTCAAGCATGACCTGGCGGCCGACGGGTTCTGCCTCCAACCCTTCTATGCGACGGAGTCCGCGTTCCTGGCGGTGCTCTTCACCTTCAACCTGCTGAGTCTCTATCAGCACCAGACCACGCCTGAGGCGCCGTATCGGCAGCCCGGGACGTTGCGGGTGGCGGTGTTCCTGTGCGGGGCGGTGCTGGGGATGATGGGCCGCGAGGTGGTCATAAAACTCTCGGAGGCGTGGGGTGGTCTGCGCAAACACAAACCTCTGGTGGACGCAACCTTGGACTGGCTCAATTGCGCTTCGCCGAAGTTGGTTCCGCCAGAGGATCGGCTGCCGATTGGAGGCGGTTTGATCTGAGGCCAGCGCCGCGTTCGCTCCAAAACTATCGCGCTACTTCGGAGTTCGGGTTTAGTCCTCCAATCTTCGGTTTGTTACAGACGGCGCGGTGGGGTTTTTCTAAACTGCGTGGCATGACCCACCAGCTCAGTTTCGCTCAAGCCGAGTTTGCAGGTAAGAAAAAGATCACCCGGCGCGAAAAGTTCCTCGCCCGCATGGAGGAAGTCATCCCGTGGGCCAGGCTGCTGGCCGTCCTCGAGCCGCATTATCCCAAGGGCGAGCGTGGCCGCCCGCCCTGCGGACTGGAGCGGATGCTGCGGGTCTATTTCCTACAGCAATGGTATGGCCTAGTCGACGAAGCCCTCGATGACGCCCTCTACGACAGCCAGGCCCTGCGAGGCTTTGCCCGCATTGACCTCAGCGCCGAAGGCGTGCCCGACGCCACCGCGCTCTTGAACTTCCGCCACCTGCTGGAGACGCACCACCTATGCAAAGGCCTTTTCACGGCCATCAACGCCGATCTGGCCGCGCGCGGCTTGCTGCTGCGCGGAGGCACACTGGTGGACGCCACACTCATTGCCGCGCCGTCTTCCACCAAGAATCAGAAGAAGGAACGCGACCCCGAAATGCACCAGACCAAGAACGGCAACCAGTGGCATTTCGGGATTAAAGCCCACATTGGCGCGGATCCGGACAGCAAGCTGGTGCACACCGTGGTCGTGACGTCGGCGAATGTGGCGGACGTGACCAAGACGGTGGAACTGCTGCACGGGCAGGAGACCCAAGGGCATGCTGACGCCGGCTACACCGGGGTGGAGAAGCGGGCGGAGATCGTGGCGCTGGAACGGAAGGTTGACTGGCAGATCGCGTGCAAACGCGGCCTGATCAAGGCGCTGGCCGAAGGCGCGGAGAAGGAGGCGCGCAAGGCCGTGGAGAAAGCCAAAGCCTCCGTGCGACCCTGCGTCGAACATCCCTTTCACATCGTGAAGAACCTATTTCGCCATCGAAAGTGAGGTATCGCGGGCTGGCCAAGAAGGGGCACCAACTCCACGTGCTCTTTGGGCTGGCCAACGTGGTGATTGGAGCGCGGCGGGCGGCGGCGTGAAAGCACCGGGTGGAGGCCGCAACAACGGGTCGAGAACGGTGGCCGACGACAGCATCTGAACCCGTGAGGTTCTGTGGCCAGGCGATTGCAGCCGCCAGAATCGGCGGAAGCCCGCGTCAGCTCGGCCCACAGAGTCAAACTTTGAGAAATGAGCTTTGTTCAGCGTTTCCCTAGAAAACCCACGTCTCACACACTCAGCCGCCACCTACCCACTAAGTCCTGGCAAGGACTAAAAGTCCGGTTCTATTCTTGATAAATTTGGCGGCAACCTACTCTCGCGGAGGCTATACAACCACTACCATCGGCAATGCTGCGTTTGACGGCCGAGTTCGGAATGGTATCGGGTCGAGCCGCAGCTTTGTGGCCACCAAAAAAAATAAAGAACTTCCGAAGTAACGAATTCCAAAAAAACTACACACAAGTGACATACACTACCAGTTCGCAAATTGAACTTTTTGCAAACATTAGCAATCAAGCCACACGACCGATTAGTATCAGTCCGCTTCACGCTTCGCAACGCTTGCACGCCTGACCTATCAAACGGGTGGTCTGCCCGCGGTCTTCAGGGCCTTACGGCCGGGAAACAATATCTTGGGATGAGCTTGGCACTTAGATGCTTTCAGCGCTTATCTCTTCCGCACGTGGCTACGCAGCGCTGCCCCTGACGGGACAACTGCAACACCAGAAGTGCGTCAAACCCGGTCCTCTCGTACTAGGGTTTGAACCCCTCAAGTCTCCTACGCCCACAGTGGATAAGGACCGAACTGTCTCACGACGTTCTGAACCCAGCTCGCGTACCGCTTTAACCGGCGAACAGCCGGACCCTTGGGACCTTCTCCAGCCCCAGGATGCGATGAGCCGACATCGAGGTGCCAAACCGGTTCGTCGATGTGAACTCTTGGAACCGATCAGCCTGTTATCCCTAGCGTACCTTTTGTCCGTTGAGCGATGGCAATTCCACATTAAACCATCGGATCATTTGGGCCTGCTTTCGCATCTGCTTGACTTGTTAGTCTAACAGTCAACCGGGTTTCTAGCCATACCCTCGTCGCATGATTGCCAACCATGCTGAACCCAGCTTCGCGCTCCTCCGTTACCATTTAGGAGGAAGCCGCCCCAGCCAAACTGACCCGCAAGCACTGTCCCCCGCCTGGTTTCACAGGAATCGGGGTTAGAATCCTAATTAACAAAGAGTGGTGTTTCACACTGTGACTCCACGAGAACCGAAGCCCTCGTTTCAAAGTCTCCCACCTACGCTACGCATCGTTAACCAGAACACAATACCAGCTTACAGTAAAGGTGCATAGGGTCTTTCCGTCCTACTGCGGGCATGCGGCATCTTCACCGCAATTACAGTTTCGCCGAGATCCTCTCCGAGACAGTCGTTCACTCGTTACACGATTCGTGCAGGTCGGAACTTACCCGACAAGGAATTTCGCTACCTTAGGACCGTTATAGTTACGGCCGACATTCACGGGGACTTGGGCTCACCGCGTCACCTCGCGGCTAACGGCTCACCTTGATCTTTCCGCATTGGTCACGTGTCACTCCCTATACTTCGTCTTGACGACTTGGCAGAGAGCTGTGTTTTTGTTAAACAGTCGGTAAACGCAATTTACTGTGACTCTGCTTACGCAGAGTACCCCTTTTCCCGAAGTTACGGGGCTAATGTGCCGAGTTCCTTAGAGAGGTCTCTCTCGCGCGCCTTAGTGCATTTACACTCACCCACCTGTGTCGGTTTACGGTACGGGGGGCTTTGGAAACTTTGAACGGTTTTTCTAGACAGATTGTCCAATAACACGCTTTGGCTCAAGCCTCGGCAATGTCTTTCAATGACATTGTTACCTTTCGCTCTGCTTCACCATCCAGCTTGACCAAGACCCGTGCAGGAATATTAGCCTGCTGTGCATCGACTACGCCTTACGGCCTCATCTTAGCTCCCGACTAACCCTGGGAGGACGAACCTGGCCCAGGAAACCTTGGGTTTACGGCGACCAGAATTCTCATCTGGTTTATCGCTACTCGTGTCTGCATTCTCACTAATCAATTCTCCACCGTCCCTTTTAGTTCGGCTTCAACGAATTGATTACGCTCTCCTACCACTTCCACTCAGCGAGCCGAGCGGAAATCCGCGGCTTCGGTATGCTATTTGATCGCCAATCATTTTCGGCGCGCCATCGCTCGATGAGTCAGCTATTACGCACTGTTTAAATGATGGCTGCCTCTAAGCCAACATCCTCACTGTCTAGGCAACGTCACATCCTTTCCACTTAATAGCATTTTGGCACCTTAACCGTCGGTCTGGGCTGTTGCCCTCTTGGCCACGAAGCTTATCCCTCGTAGCCTGACTGCTGGGGTACTGAGATCCTTGGAATTCGGAGTTTGATTGGTTTTGATATCCTAGTGGGGACTCTAAGCCATCCAGTGCTCTACCTCCACGGAGTACTTTCCCAACGCTCGCCCTCAAGCGATTTCGGAGAGAACCAGCTATCACGGGGTTTGATTAGTCTTTCGCTCCTACTCTCAAGTCATCTCAGAATTTTTCAACATTCACGAGTTCGGTCCTTCACTGCGTGTTACCGCAGCTTCAACCTGCTCAAGAGTAGATCACCTCCGCTTCGGGTCTATTGTCAGCGACTTTGCGCGCATTTTGCACTTGGTTTCCCTTCGCCTTCACCAAATAAGGTTTAGGCTGGCCGCAGGCAATAACTCGCAGACTCATTATGCAAAAGGCAAGCAGTAACGCTTTACAGCGCTCCTACACATTGTAAGCTTATGGTTTCAGGATCTATTTCACTCCCCTAACAGGGGTTCTTTTCACCTTTCCCTCGCGGTACTAGTTCACTATCGGTTGCCGAGGAGTATTTAGCCTTATCCGGTGGTCCGGACTGATTCGCACAGAGTTTCACTTGCACCGTGCTACTTGGGATATCTCTAGGTAACTTTGCTCTAGGCTGATCCGGCTTTCACGGTCTTTGGCCCACCTTTCCAGATAGTTCAGATTGAGCATAGTCGCCATGTTAAGGTCCCACTACCCCAGACAAACAAGTTTGTCTGGTTTAGGCTGTTCCGGGTTCGCTCGCCACTACTAACGGAATCACTTCGTTTTCTTTTCCTGTGGTTACTGAGATGTTTCACTTCACCACGTTTTGCTTTGCCGGACTATGAATTCATCCGTCAATGATAACGTTTTCGTTATCGGGTTACCCCATTCGGAAATCCACGGGTCAAAGCCTGCTTGCGGCTAACCGTGGCGTATCGCAGCTAGCTGCGTCCTTTATCGCCTCTCGGCACCAAGGCATCCACCATAAGCTCTTACTAGCTTGATCATAAACTATCGTTCAAACAAATAGGTTGAACGGTTCAGACAATTTGTGTATGTCATTATTGTGTGTAGTTTTCAAAGAACACCCACGGCGATCACTCACGTGCACACCAGTTCTGGAAATGGTGGGCCTGACTGGAGTTGAACCAGTGACCCTGCGCTTATCAAGCGCATGCTCTAACCAGCTGAGCTACAGGCCCAAATTATGGTGGAGCTGAGGAGACTCGAACTCCCGACTTTTAGCTTGCAAAGCTACCGCTCTACCAACTGAGCTACAGCCCCACGCCGACTTGCGCCATACCTGAGGTGGTTTAATGAAAGAGCAAGCTCCTAAAAACTGAGTTGTGCGACAAGCTTTTACCCACTTCTGTTTTACTTCGGGTCAGCCGGTCTATACATACTAATCTATGATGCATACTATTCTCCTTAGAAAGGAGGTGATCCAGCCGCAGGTTCCCCTACGGCTACCTTGTTACGACTTCATCCCAATCACCAGCCATACCTTCGGCGCCTGTCTCTTTGCAGTTGACGGGGCGACTTCGGGTATGACCGGCTTTCATGATGTGACGGGCGGTGTGTACAAGGCCTGGGAACGTATTCACGGCGCCGTAGCTGATGCGCCATTACTAGCGATTCCAGCTTCATGCCGTCGAGTTGCAGACGACAATCTGAACTGGGCCCGGTTTTGGGGGATTCGCTCCAGCTTACGCTATCGCTTCCCTTTGTGCCGGGCATTGTAGTACGTGTGCAGCCCTGGCCGTAAGGGCCATACTGACTTGACGTCATCCCCACCTTCCTCCTCGTTGAAGCGAGGCAGTCTGTCCAGAGTGCTTTGAATTCTCATTCAAGTGGCAACAGAACATAGGGGTTGCGCTCGTTGCGGGACTTAACCCAACATCTCACGACACGAGCTGACGACAGCCATGCAGCACCTGTGCGAGATGGTATTGCTACCTCGTTCCCCTTTCAGGGTTCTACTGCTCGCATGTCAAGGCCAGGTAAGGTTCTTCGCGTTGCATCGAATTAAGCCACATACTCCACCGCTTGTGCAGGCCCCCGTCAATTTCTTTGAGTTTTAATCTTGCGACCGTACTCCCCAGGCGGCGCATTTA
>JBEBFV010000532.1:0-4006 GCA_040081795.1 Limisphaerales bacterium
GCCGAGCGCATGGGACGCCTTTGCCAAGTTCGTTGAGCGCTCGCCTAATGCCGCACTCCGCGACCGCGTGCGGGACTTGAGCGTCGTCTTCGGCGATGGCCGCGCGCTCGACGAGGTCAAGCGCGTCGCGCTCGCCAAGGATGGCGACATGAACGCGCGCAAGGCCGCCCTGCAAACGCTCATCGAGAGCCGTCCGCCGGACTTGCGCGCGGTTTGCGAGCAGTTGCTCGGTGTGCGCTTCCTCAACACGGTGGCTGTGCGCGGTCTCGCGCAGTTCGACGACCCGGCCATCGGTGAGAAGCTCGCGAAGAGCTACCGCAGCTTCCACCCGAGCGAGCGCCCCTCCGTGATGGACACGCTCGTCTCGCGCCCGTCCTTCGCGAAGGCGCTGCTGGCCGAGGTGGCTGCTGGCAAACTGCCGCGTGTCGATGTGTCGGCTTTCCACGCACGCCAGATTCGCAGCTTCAACGACCCGGCGCTGAACGCGCAACTGGCCAAGGCCTGGGGCGAGTTGCGCGAGGCGGCGGCGGACAAGAAGGCGCTTATCGCCAAATTGAAAATCCAGTTCACACCCGACGTGCTCGCGAAGGCCGACAAGAGCGCTGGACGAGCCGTCTTCAATCTCGCCTGCGCCGCGTGTCATCGCCTCTACGGTCAAGGCGGCGAGGTCGGTCCCGATTTGACCGGTTCCGGCCGAGACAACCTCGATTACCTGCTCGACAACATCGCCGACCCGAGCGCGGTGGTGAGCGCGGACTTCCGCATGACGGTGGCGGACCTCGCGGATGGCCGCACGCTCAACGCGCTCGTCACCGCGCGCACTGAGCGCACGCTGACGCTCAAGACGATGACTGAGACCGTCACCGTCCAGCGCAGCGACGTCACGAGTCTCAAGGAGTCCGCGCTCTCGATCATGCCCGAAGGCTTGCTCGAAGCGCTCACGCCCGAGCAGCAGCGCGACCTCCTCGCCTACCTGATGCACAAGTCACAGGTGCCCTTGACGGGCGGGAAATGAACAGTCTGCTGCCCGTCCTGCTCCCGCTGGTCGCCGCGCTGGTCTATGTCGTTGGCGCGCTGCTGGCGAAGCGCGCCTCCGAGTTTGGCGTGGGCATCTGGCGCACAACCTTCATCGCGAACCTCATCTCGGCGGTGCTCTTCTCGCTCTTGCTCCCGTTCGGCGGCACGTTCCACGCCGACTTGCTCTGGCAGCCCGCGCTCGTGGCGGTCTTCTATCTGCTCGGCCAGTTCCTCAATTTCCTCGCACTCCAGCACGGCGATGTCTCCGTGGCCACGCCGGTGATGGGCCTGAAAATCATCCTCGTGGCCGTGTTCACCACGCTGCTGCTCACCTCCGGCGTGTCGCTGAAGCTGTGGATTGCCGCGGGCTTGAGTTCGGCAGCCATCGCGCTCCTTAACCGCAACGACGGCACGCCGCACCACCACGTCGGCACCACGATCCTCTATGCCGGCAGCTCGGCGACGATGTTCGCCATCTTCGACGTGCTCGTGCAGAAATGGTCGCCCGCGTGGGGGTTGGGGCGCTTCCTGCCGGTGATGCTGGGCTTCACCGCGCTGTTCAGCTTCGTGTTTGTGCCGTTCTTCCATGCACCACTGCGAAGCATCTCGAAAGCCGCGTGGCCGTGGCTGCTGGGTGGGTGCGCCGGCATCGGGCTGCAATCGGTCATCTTCGTCAGCGCCATCGCCCACTTCGGCGGCGCGACGACGGCGAACGTCATCTACAGCTCGCGCGGCCTGTGGAGCGTGGTGGCCGTGTGGGCCATCGGCCACTGGTTCGCCAACCGTGAGCAGCACCTCGGCGCAGGCGTGCTCCGCTGGCGGCTGGCCGGCGCGCTCTTGATGATGGCTGCGATTGCGCTGGTGCTGGTCTGAGGCGTCGCACTTTGCGCTTCATCGTCTGACGCTTTCGCCGCACACTCCGCCCTCATGTTGACACTCGAGAAATTCACCATCGGCGTGGGCGACCGTTTCGCCCACCAAGCCAAGGCCCAGCTTCACGCCTTCCAGCTCGCTGCCGCACAAGGCGTGGCCGTCGTGCCCGTCTGGAACAAATCCAACCGCGAGCACACGTTCATCGGCTCGCATCCGCAGAGCGTGTTCGACGCCGCGCAGGCCGCAGTGAAGGAACTCAACTGGACCGGCGGCTGGCACGTGGATGCCGACCACATCCGCATGGAGACCGTGGACAAGTTCCTTCCCTGCTCGGACTTCTTCACCATTGATGTCGCCGACAGCATCGGCAAGCCGCCCGAGGACCGCTACGTCGAGCGGTTTCTGGTCAAGCACCCCGAACTCATCGGCACCGTGACCATCGAGGGAATAGCCGAGCCGTTCCTCACCACGACAGATACCGTCACCGCCATCGCGCGGAAATACCTCAGCGCCACGTGGGAGGCCGGGGAAATCTACAAGCACATCAAGCGCGCGAAGGGCGCGAAGAAATTCATCGCCGAAGTCTCCATGGACGAGACAGACGCGCCGCAGACGCCGCCTGAGCTGCTCATCATCCTCGCGCTGCTCTCTGACGCCGGGGTTTACCCGCAGACCATCGCGCCGAAGTTCACCGGGCGCTTCAACAAGGGCGTGGACTACGTCGGCGACCTCGCGCAGTTCGAGCGCGAGTTCAACGACGACCTCGCGGTCATCGCCCATGCCGTGAAGGCCTACGGCCTCCCCAAGAACCTGAAACTCAGCGTCCACAGCGGCAGCGACAAGTTCAGCCTCTATCCCATCATCCGCCGCGCGCTCCAGCGCACCGGCGCGGGCGTCCACCTCAAGACCGCCGGCACGACGTGGCTGGAAGAACTCATCGGACTCTCCGAGGCGGGCGGCGACGGCCTCGCGCTCGCGAAGGAGATTTACGCCTACGCCCTCGCGCACGTGGACGAGTTGTGCGCGCCCTACGCCAGCGTCATTGACATTGACCGCGCCAACCTCCCGAGCGCCGACGTGGTGAACACCTGGACCGGCCCGCAGCTCGCCAGCGCCATCCGGCACATCCCCGGCCACCCCGGCTTTAACGCCAACATCCGCCAGCTCCTGCACGTCTCCTTCAAGCTCGCGGCCAAGGCGGGCACGCGCTACACGGACCTGCTCAAGGCCAACGAAGCCATCGTGGCGAAGAACGTGACGGAGAATCTTTACGACCGGCATCTCAAGCCGTTGTTCGTCGGGTGAGACTAATCCCGCATCGCCCGCTGTGGGAGACTGTGTTCGCGACTCTGTTTACCTCGGCGTGCATCACGGTCGGGGTGCTGATGCTGTTCGGTGTTCTCGGAGTTTCGATCCACGGGTGGTGGCGAACCCGGAGCGAAGTCACCGTCGAGGCTGCCGTGCAATCGGTGAGCGTCAAACCAGGTGGAAAACGCGCCACCCTGCTGGTTCAATACACCTACGTTTTTGACGGGCACGAATACACAGGGTCACGAGTCACATTGTTCCGACACTCCATGGATTTCCACGAACAGTTGAGGGATGCATATGACCTGAGGAGGCCGGTTAGTGTCTTCATCGACCCAGCGGAACCGCGGTTTGCCGTAATCGACCGCAAGTTCACTGGTTTGCCCTTCGCGCTCGGTTTGGTAATGGGATCGGTATTCCTGACCTTGGGCATATATCTAGCCCGCATTCTCTACTTGGAGCGCAAAGTGAGGATGACAACCGTCCGCACCTCTGCGAACAATCCAGCCTAGCAACGCCACGTGCAACGCATGAAATCCGCCATCACCATCTCCCTCGTCCCCGAAGCGCGTGGCGGGCCGTTCGTGTATTGGGACGACCTCGCCGCCGGGTTCGCCGCCGCCGCGCGGCATGGCTTTGACGCGGTTGAGATTTTTCCTCCGGCAGCCAACGCGGTGTCCATCGGCACGGCGCGCGCGCTGATGGAGAAGCATTCGCTCAAGGTCGCCGCCGTGGGCACGGGCGCGGGCTGGGTGAAGCACAAGCTCCGCCTCACCGACCCCGACCCCGCCGTGCGCGCGAAGGCGCG
>JBEBFV010000533.1:0-3998 GCA_040081795.1 Limisphaerales bacterium
CCGATGTCCGCCTGGTAGCCGGACATCTCGTTGGGCGGGTTCGGGATGCGCTTGCTGCGGAACTGCACGCCGCCGTTCACGAAGCCCTGCGTGCCGACGAGCTTGTAGTCGAAGCGCAGGTGAAAGTTCTTGTAGCTCTTGTGCGTGGCGAGGAACTCATTGCGCGGGTTGCCGTCCATCGAACCGCCCACGATGACGCCGTCGCGAATGCGCCAGACCTTGTTTGTCTCGCCCTCCCACCCGGCGAAGGTTTTGCCGTCGAAGAGTGGAACATGGTCGGCGGAGGCGGAGAGGAGTGCGGTGAACGCGAGGGTGAGTGAGAGGAGTAATTTCATCGGCACAGGTGCCCAACGGGCGGTTTTGAGAACGGTTGAGTTTCGCCGCGGACGACGACACCGCGCAAGCCGGGAGGCTTACCTCCCCTCGCCGAGCAACTTCACCAGCAGCGGCTCGATGGCCTCGGCCCAAATCTCGTAGCCCTTCGCGCTGGGGTGCAGGAAGTCGCCCATCACCTCGCGGGTGATGGTGCCGTCGGGTTGGAGGAACTTCGCGCCGATGTCGAGGAAGGTGACTTTGCCGGCCACCGCGAACTGGGCGAGGAGCTTGTTGGTCGTGTCGAGCTTGGCGCGCATGGCGTCGGGCTTGGGGCCGCGCGGGAAGATGGCCATGAGGATGACGTGAGCTTG
This sequence comes from Limisphaerales bacterium, assembly GCA_040081795.1. Lineage (GTDB taxonomy): Bacteria > Verrucomicrobiota > Verrucomicrobiia > Limisphaerales > SXTU01 > SXTU01. The sequence continues at coordinate 687 of JBEBFV010000533.1, forward strand.
GGGCTGGCGCTGGCGGATTTCATCAAGTAGCGCGCCGACGCCGAGGGCGATTTCCTCGGGCGTGTTCTTACCGGCGTTGTTGGTGCCGATGTGTATGACGACGACCTTCGCCTTCGCACCGTCCAGCTCGCCGTGGCGCAGCCGCCAGAGTGTGTTTTCCAAGTAGTCGTAGCCAAAGCCGAGGTTCGCGACGTTGCGTTTGGCGTAGTGCTTTTCCCAAACGGCCTTGCCGGGCTGGCTGCGGTCATGCGGTTCGCCGCCGAACATTTGCGTGATGGAGTCGCCGATGAAGACGAGCGAGGCATTGCGGTCGGCGGCAATCTTCGTGACGGCGGCGTGGCGTTTGGCCCAGTCGTAGATGGGGAAGTCGCGGTCCTGCGTGCACGGGACGAGGGTGGATGGGAGCGGCTTCGCGCCGGCCACAGCCTCGAACTTCGCCTCGAACATGTCGCTCTTCACCTTCCGATCCTCGGAGTAGGCACGCGCCTTCACCATGCCGCCCGATGGAATGACAATGGGCGCGAGGTAAGGCCCGCCCTTCGGCCCCGGGTCCGAACCATCAATCGAGTAGCGGATGACCGCGCCGGGCGTGGGGCAAGTGAGCGTGATGGTCCCGGCGGCGGCGCGCTTTGCCTCGGGCTTGGCGGGTGGCGTGAGTTCCTGCGCGGCGAGCGTGAGCGCGAGGAGCGGGAGAATGAGGTAATGGCGCATGACGGGTTAGTTGTTTTCGAGCAGCCCTTCCTTGTGACCGATATTCTTCACCGGGGCGAAGATGGCTTGGACTTCCGCGAGCAATTGTTGGTCGAGCGGCTCGGCGGCCCACTTGGCCCAGTTGCGGATGTTGTCCGGGTTCGCGCTGCCGCTGACGGTCGTGGCGATGTCGGGGTTCGCGAGGCTGAACTGTAGCGCGAGCTTGGCGATGTCCACACCCCGGCTGGCGCAGTGCGCGGCGGCGGCGCGGGCGGCGGCTTTTACGGACTCGGGTTCCTTGAGCCACGCGGGCAGCGAGGCGTTGGTGAGCAGGCGCGCGCTGAACGGGCCGGCGTTCATCACGCCCACGCCCTTGGCCTTGAGATACGGCACGGCCTCGTCGGCGAAGCGCGTGTTTTGCAGCGTGTATTGGTTGTAGGAGAGCACGCAGTCCACGCTGGTCTGGTCGCAGATGAACTTAAAAATCTTCATCGGATAACCGCTGAAGCCGATGAAGCGCACCTTGCCGGCCTGCTGAATCTTCCGCAGCGCGGGAATGGTCTCGTCCACGATTTGTTGCATCGGCACGAACTCGATGTCGTGGCAGAGCACGATGTCGAGGTGGTCGGTGCCGAGGCGGTGCAGGCTTACGTCCACGCTCTCGGCGACGCGCCTAGCGCTGAAGTCAAAGTGTGTGAGGTCGTAGCGGCCCAGCTTGGTGCAGAGCGTGTAGCTGTCGCGCGGGACGCCCTTGAGCGCGATGCCGAGGAGGACTTCGCTCATGCCGCGGCCGTAGAAGGGCGAGGTGTCGATGAAGTTGAGGCCGCAGTCCAGCGCGACGCGCACGCTGGCGAGCGCCTCATCGAGCTTCACGCTGCGGAACTCCGCGCCGAGCGACGACGCGCCGAAGCTGAGGATGGGGAGGCGAAGACCGGTATTTCCGAGAGGGCGGGTTTGCATCGGGCAGTATTCAGTAATCTGTGTTCAGCGGGAGGCGGCTTTGCGCGCCACTCGCCTGGCAAAGCTCTCCACGGTGATGACCGCGCGCTTGTGCAGGCCGCGGGCGATGACCTCGTGCGCATCACGCACCTCGAACTGGAAGTCCACCGCGCGCGCCTCCGAGCCGATGACGCGCGTGGTGATGGTCACGGGCTGGCCCAGCGGGGTGGGGGCGAGGTGGCGGATTTCAATCTCCGAACCAACCGTGCGCTCGTTCTCGTTCAGGAACGGACACAGCGACTCGCGCGCGGTCCGTTCAATCAGTGCGACCAGCCGTGGCGTGCTCAACACCGCCGGCATTCCGCCCGTGGCGAAGTCAATGACGTGCTCCTCTCCGACAACGAATTTCAGCTCACCAGTTGTGCCGATTTTGGGTCGCAATTTCATCGATTGGCTCTAGTTGGTCCGGCAGACAGGGGATTCTCGAATAAGAGTGTTCATGCCTAGTGCAGCTCACGGACGGGGTGCCTCTTCCTTCGAAGCGCGCAACCAAAACAGCAGCCTCGCCGCCAAGGCAGCCCAAAGGAGTGGGGGGATCAGGACGATTAGAACTGCGATTGGTGATAACTGACTCGGCGTAGTTTCATTGCCGACCGATTGTCGGAAGATGACCGGAAGGAGCAGAATCAACGGAAGACAAATCCAAGGAACGAGGGAAATCATACCCGGTATTCTAGCCCAGGAATAACCTTTCCAAATACCAAACGTAGCTATCACGCCTGTTGTGGTCGCGATGAAGAGAAGCCCGTTGAGCAGGATGGCCGTCGGACTCCGCAGAAGGGTGTTTGCGAGCAGGAAGCTGATAATTGAAAAGATGCTGAATACGATTTTCATGTAAGCGCTTTCGTGCTTCTTCAGTTCGTCCGGCAGCCCAGCGTGAGCAGCACGTTGGCCCACAGCGCCTGATCGCCGGTCTGGATGGTGAGCACATGGTCGGGGGACTCGACGTGCTTGTAAAAATCCCATTTGAGAATCGGCTCCAGCTTCACCCCCGAGCCGGCCTCGGTGAGCACCGCGCGGAACTCGTTCCACACTGGCGGTTCGCCCTGCTGCGCGTAGCTGTCGTCAGCAGGAATGCCCATCGTGTTCACAAAGTCCACTGGCACGGCGCTCAACACCGCTCGCAACACCTGCACCACCGTCACACAACCGGGCGCGAGGTTCAGGCAGACCAGTTCGGCGTTCGGTCCCTTCTTGGTCGAGGCGGGATAATTGCCATCGGCGATGAGGATCTTTGCGTGATGGCCAGCCCGCGCGCAGACGCGAAGGATGTCGGGATGGAGGAGCTGGGTTTTGAGCATGGCAGATCGTTGTTTCCGGCTCACCAAGTGCGAGCGAATGGTCGAAGCGTCATGGGAACCGGAGTGTCTCCAACTGGGCGCCTGCCTGCAAGCCTGCCTCGATATGCGTGCCTGCCTCGATATGCGATCAGGGCGTGTGCTTCGCAACCGACCGGCCGCGATGGAAGACGATGCGCTCGCCGTTCCAACTCGCGAGGAGCGTGCTGGTGTTGGTCTGCGCGAGGTAGTGGTAGGCGAGGTCGCCGACGGCGAAAGCATCGGGAAACCCAGCGCTGTTCGTCAGCACGCGCGACATGAAGAGCTCGCTGATGCGGCCTTGAAA
>JBEBFV010000115.1:0-14497 GCA_040081795.1 Limisphaerales bacterium
TTGCAACACCCGCGGTTGGTCCAGCGCACGCAACAGGTTCATGCCAAAAACCTACCACCAACCAGCGGCCATTGTCTATTACGCATAGAGTCTATTGAGGTGACGCCAGGTCAGCACCTCGGTGTGGTCGTAGCAAAAGACCAGGCCGGTGTCCTTGGGGCAGCGCACCAGTTTCCAGAGCTGCGGGGTCTCGCGGATCTCCAGGTGGACGGTCCCGCTTTCCCGCTCAAACCGGCTCTCCACTACTTCCCAGTTCAACCCCAAACCCAGCAACTCATGAAACAATCTTTCAGGCGTCATGCCCGCAGCCTACCAGCCATTCCACCGAAAACAGCGGGGAACCTACATACCCTCCGACGGGGTCGTGCCCCGAACCACATAGGTGGGTTTCTCCATGATGCGGAAGTGCATGCGTGCGAGGTATTCACCGATGATGCCCAGCGCGAAGAGCTGTGCTCCAGAGAATATCGCAATAATCGAAGCGAGGAACGGGAAGCCCGCGACGCTGCTGCCAGTGAACAGGTATTTGCCCATCACATAGGCAAGCACGCCAATGCCAAAGAGGGTGAAGCCAAACCCGATCACACTCGCCAACTGTAGCGGCAACACAGAGAACCCGGTCATCATGTTGAAGGCATGGCGCACTAATTGGCGGAAAGTATAGTTCGACTTGCCGATTGCGCGAGGTTCATGGCGCAACGGCAGCGCACCGAAGCGCGCAGTCCCCCACGTCAGCAGAACATCAACGCTTACCAACGGCGAATGGTATTGCACGAAGGCGTCGCGAAGGTTGGTGCGAAAGATGCGCCAAGCACTTACCTGTCTTGCATTATCCGCGCCCATGGCGCTGCTCAACGCCACTTTGGTGATCACAGAAGCCATATCACGCAGCAGCCCATGCTGTTCCTTCTCTGGCGGTGCATACACGACATCCAAGTCTTCGGTGAGGGCGGCGACAAGTCTCGGCAGTTCTTCGGGCGGATGCTGTAGGTCATCATCCATCGTCACCGTCTTGTCGAAGCGCGCGGCGCGGATGCCGCAAAGCAATGCATTGTGCTGGCCGTAATTGCGCATCATGCAGATGCCACGCACCCACGGGTGTTTGGCGGCGAGACTCGTAATGACGGTCCAGCTCTGGTCGCGACTGCCGTCGTTAACCAAAACGAGCTCATGCGCCTGCCCTAGTTGTTGCAACACCGGCGCGAGCCGTTCCACGAAGAGCGGCAAAACCTCGGCGCTGTTGTAAACAGGAATCACCACCGATAGACCCGGGGAAAGAGGTGGATTCATGTTCTGCTATCACGGCCGCGAGGCGATCCAAAGGCCGGCGCAGACTAAGGCTACTCCGAGCCATTGCTTCGCTGTCACATGCTCGCCGAATAACGCCGGCGTGAGCAACAACACCAGCACAATTGCCAGCGCCATGAAGGGATACGCGAAACTCAAATCACACTTCGAGAGAGCTCCCATCCAACAAAAAGCCGCCAAGACCGCGCTGGTTAGACCAAAAAAACTGCCGGATGAAACGCAGCGCGCAACAGGAACACCGGCAGCGCTTTAGGATCGTTGGGAGCCTTGCGAACAGCCAGCATGCCTTGCTTCACAAGCAACTGCCCGCAACCGTCAGGGCGATAGTCAGGAAGATGAACACTAATCCGGATTTATGGGCTGGATTCACAGCTTACGCGCTCCGTTTGCCGCTTCGACTGGAAGCGTGTCTATCGCGGTAGTCTGCCGGGTGAGATACCACTTGACCGTTTCGCGGATGCCAGCTTCAAAGGTGTGCGCTGGCCGCCAGCTCAGTTCGCGGCCAATCTTCGCGGCGTCAATGGCGTAGCGACGGTCGTGGCCGGGGCGGTCTTTCACGAAGGTGATGAGCTTGCGGGAGTTTCCGCCGAGCTGCGGGGCAAGTTCATCCACGAGGTCGCAGATGAGTTCCACGATGCGGAGGTTGGCCCATTCGTTGTCGCCGCCGATGCAATAGGTCTCGCCGGTGCGGCCTTGCAGCAATGCCTGCCAGAGGGCTTGCGCGTGGTCGGTCACGTAGAGCCAGTCGCGGACGTTCATGCCATCGCCATAGACGGGGATGGACTGGCGGGCCGCTGCCTTGTGGGTGACGACGGGGATGAGCTTCTCCGGGAACTGGCGGGGGCCGTAGTTGTTCGAGCAGTTGGTGATGACGGCGTCGAGGCCGTAGGTGTGGTGATAGGCGTGGACGAGCAGGTCGCTCGCGGCCTTGCTGGCGGAGTAGGGCGAGTTCGGCGCGTAGGGCGTGGTCTCGGTGAAGTGGCCGGTCGCGCCGAGGCTGCCGAAGACTTCGTCGGTGCTGACGTGGAGGAAACGTGATGCGTGACCCGTGATGCGTGAAGGTGCGGCGGTCCAAGCGGCGCGGCAGGCTTCGAGGAGGTGGAAGGTGCCGACGATGTTGGAGTGGATGAAGTCGCCCGGGCCTTCGATGGAGCGGTCCACATGCGACTCGGCGGCGAGATGCAGGACGTGCGTGATGGCGTGCTCGCTGACGACACGCAGCACGGCGGCCTTGTCCCGCAGGTCCACGCGCTCGAATTGATACTTGGGGCTGGTGGATGCAGCGGCGACGTTTTCCAAGCGACCCGCGTAGGTGAGGCAGTCGAGGTTGACGACACGCGTGACTTCCGGCTGCGCCAGCACATGGTCCAGCACGTGGGAGCCGATGAAGCCGCAGCCGCCGGTGACGAGGAGGTTCATTGGTTTCAGGCGAGGTTGCCGATGCGCCGGAACTCGGCGGCAACGCCTTGCAGGTAGTCGCGATACTCGCAGTTCGGCATGGCGGCTGTGAGCGCTTCGAACTGCTCGACGGAAACGAAGCCGCGGCGCAACGCCGCTTCTTCCGGGCAGCCAATTTTGACGCCCTGCCGCTTCTCGATGGTCTGCACGTAGGAGGAGGCGTCGTGCAGGCTCGTGCTGGTGCCGGCGTCCAGCCACGCGAAGCCGCGGCTGAGGCGATGGACGCGAAGCTCGTCGCGGCGGAGGTATTCCTTGTTCAGGTCGGTGATCTCCAACTCGCCGCGCGCGGAGGGCTTGAGTGACTTGGTGAGCGAGACCACTTCGTTGTCGTAGAGATAGACTCCCGGCACGGCGTAGTTGCTGCGTGGCTGCTTCGGTTTTTCTTCAAGCGAGATGGCGCGCCCGCTGGCATCGAACTCCACCACGCCGTAGCGCTGCGGGTCGTGGACGTGATAGGCGAAGATGGTGGCCCCGCTTTGAAAGTCGGCAACGGCGCGCGGGAAGGTGTCGTCGCCGGAAAAGATGTTGTCGCCCAGGATGAGCGTCACCGGAGCGCCACCAATGAACGACTCGGCGATGAGGAACGCCTGGGCGATGCCAGCGGGCTTGGGCTGCTCACGGTATTCGATGCTCACGCCCCACGCGGAGCCGTCGCCAAGCAGTTGGCGGTAGCGCGGTAGATCGTGCGGTGTGGAGATGAGGCAGAGTTCACGAATGCCGCTGGCCATCAGCGTGGTCAGCGGGTAATAAACCATCGGCTTGTCATAGACCGGCTGGAGCTGCTTGCTCGCGACCAAGGTCAGCGGGTAGAGCCGCGAGCCTGCGCCGCCTGCGAGGATGATGCCTTTCATTGTGTCAGGATTTTCGAGTGACCAGCCAGTCGCCCAAGACAAGCCAGTCCATCTTCGTGCGAAGGAAACAGTCGAGCGCCTCCTGCGGCTGGCAGACGACGGGCTCGTTCTCGTTGAATGAGGTGTTCAACACCATCGGCACGCCGGTCAGGCCGCGATACGTGTCAATCAGCCGGTGGTAGCGCGGGTTGGTGTCCTTGTGGACTGTCTGCAAGCGGCCTGAGCCATCAACGTGCGTCGTGGCGGGCACGAGGGCGCGCTTCTCCGGTCGCACTTGGAAGACCTCCATCATGAAGGGCACATCGTCGTCCTGCTCGAACCACTCGGCCACATGCTCGCGGAGAATCGAGGGCGCGAATGGGCGGAAGCTTTCGCGGCGCTTGATCTTGAGGTTGAGTATGTCCTTCATGTCAGCACGGCGCGGGTCGCCGAGGATGGAGCGGTTGCCCAGCGCGCGCGGCCCCCATTCCATGCGGCCTTGAAACCACCCGATTACCTTGCCCTCGGTGATGGCCTGCGCGGTGCGACGGCAAAGTTCGCCTTCGTCCGTGATGCGCTGGACGGTGCAACCTTCGGCAGTGATGTCTGCCGCCCGGCTTTCGAGGAGCGTCTGGGTTTCTGCGTCGGTGGCCCCCGGGCCCCAGTAGCCGTGGTCCATGTGCGGACGCTGCTTCACCTCACCGAGCCGGTTGGCCACGACAAACGCGGAGCCGATGGCCCCGCCGGCGTCGCCTGCGGCGGCCGGGAGATACATACGCTTGAACGGCGATTGGAGATACACCTTGCCGTTGGCGACGGAGTTCATCGCGCAGCCGCCGGAGAGCGCGAGGTTCGGGCACTGATACCTGGCGTGCAGGGAGTGGAGCAGCGCGTAAAACGCCTCCTCATACATCGCCTGCGCCGAGCGGGCCAAATCCTTGTGGCGCTGGTCGAGGGGTTCGCCTGGCCTGCGCGCGGGGCCGAGGAGTTTTTCCAGTTCGGGGCCGAAGACGGTGCCGATCTCCGGCGAGCAGTTGTCCCAAGTGTAGTGGACGTTTTCGCGGTGATGGCGGAAGAAGGCCAAGGCCAGTTTGAACGTGCCGTCCGGCTGCACGCGCACGATCTGCCGCATTTGCCCCAAGAACTTCGGCTCACCGTAGGGCGCGAGGCCCATGACCTTGTATTCGTCGCCGTAGTGGGGGAAGCCGATGAACTGCGTGATCGCCGTGTAGAACAGCCCAAGCGAGTGCGGGAAGTAAACGCGGCCGTCTATGTGGATGTTTCCGCCGCGACCCATGCCCCACGCCGAGCTGGCGAAATCCCCGAAGCCGTCCACCGAAAGGCACACCGCCTCGTCGAAGTTCCCGACGTGAAACGCCGAGGCGAGATGCGCGAGGTGGTGTTCAACGTGATGCACCTGCGCCCGGAGCGTCTCGCCCGGCAAGGCAGCGCGCAGGGAGTCCTCGAAAGAGGCGGCCCGGCGGATGTTGCGGATGCGGTTGAGAATGAGCTTCGGGCTGGGCAATCGCCGCAACGCGTAGGCCACGCGGCGGAAGTTGTTCACCTTCGGGTCGCGGTTGATGGCCACATGCGCGACGTCGGCGAGCTTCACGCCGGCTTCGCGGAGCACGTAGCGGATCGCCTCCGACGGCATGCCCGACCAGTGCTTGACGCGGCGGAAGCGCTCCTCCTCCGCACAGGCGACGAGTTTGCCATCGCGCACCAGACACGCGGAAGAGTCTCCGTGGAATGCGTTCAGTCCCAGTATCACGGCCATGCGGGAAAACTCCGGATCAAGCCAAGCTGCCGCCCTTGGTCGTGGGCCGGATGATTCCGGCCAGACCACGCTGGCGCGCTGCGTTCAATTGTCTGTTTCGCGACACGGAGTCGGAAACCATCTGCCTGCCCGGCGAGCCGGGCAAAGGGTCATTTGCCGAGGAAGCGGATCAGGAGGGGCAGCAGGCCCGCCGCGCGGCGGTGCCAGTTCTCCAATTGCTTCACGCGTTGCAGGATATGCGCCCGCTCGGACGCTGAAGCGGTTCCGGCGAGGCGCTTGAGCCGGTCGAGCCGATCTTGACCGCTCTCCACGTGCGGCTCGATTTGCTCCTTCAGAAAGCCGGTGGCCAGGGCGCGCAGGCCGGTCTCCGCCTCGTAATGGTCTCGGCGAGTGCTAATTCCGTCGCAAAGGCGCACCGCGCCGGTGGTTCGGAGGAACTTCAGCCCCTGGCTGGCGGAACCCATGCTGATCCCAAGCCGGTCGGCGATGTCATCCAAGCTCAGGGGGACACTGGAAATATAGAGCAGCCCGTAGATTTGCCCGACAGACTTGGGCAGCCCCACCACCTTGACGAGCCCCACAAAGAGCTCCACCGCCTCCGCCTCGATCGGGGTCATGGCCTGCTGCGGCGGCGCGCCGGGAGGGCGGCTATCGGCGGTCTCTGTGGCGACTAATTCCATGAACAACGGGCAGAGTCATACGCATCAGACCCAGTTTGTTCAACTCTTTTTGAAGTTTTCCAGGTCAAGGAGCGCGGAACCGCTGCGTTGGGAACTCACGCCCACAGCGAATGCCGAGGAAGATTGCATGCTGCGCCTCGTGTTGCCGAACGGCGCTCCCGCGCCTGTTCCTCGCCGTGCCCGGCGCGCCCGCGTTCCACGTCGGTGAGAGAACGATTTCCCGCCGGCGATAGCACCCGGTTGCCGGATCCGGTGCGCTTCACCCCCGATTGAATTCCAATCCCGTGAGCGTTCCCTTGCTCGTGCCGAACCTGTCGGTCTCAACGCCGAGGCGCTGGAGCATGTTGACGTAGAGGTTGCACAAGGGCAACGGGTTCTTCGGATCGAAGTGCAGATGCTGGCCGTGCTTGAAGCCGCCGCCCGCGAGGAACACTGGCAGGTTTGAGGTGGAATGGCTGCTGCCGTCGCCGAGGTTGCTCCCGAGGAAGACCGTCGTGCGGTCGAGCAGATTGGAACCGCCCTCCTGCGACTGCTTCAGCTTGGCGAGCAGGTCGCGCACGGTCTTCATCGTCTCCACTTCCACGATCTTGAGCTGCTCGAGTTTGCCCGGGTCCTTGCCGTGATGGGAAAGGTCGTGATGGCCGAGCGTCACGCCTTGGATTGGCGGGGCAAAGGTGGAGCCAGCCAGCATGATGGTGATGAGGCGGGTGGAATCCGTCTGGAGCGCAAGATGCGTGAGGTCGAACAGGAGGCGGGTGCGGCCGATGAGGTCGGCGGCGTTGGGGATGTCCTTCGGCGGCTCGGCGTTCACCTTCGGCTTGGGCGTCTTGGCCCAGCTTTCGTCGTTCACCATCCGCTGCTCCAGCTCGCGGACGCTGGTGAGGTATTCGTCGAGCTTGTCGCGGTCTTCGCTGCCCAAGCCGGACCGCAGCCACTTCGCCTGCTCGCGCACGTCATCGAGGATGCTCCGGCCGTCGGTGAGCCGGCGCATCTGGCCCTGGACTTCCTCGGCGCGGCCTTCAAGAAACAGCCGGGCGAAAACCTTCGACGGCACGTTGTCCGCCGGAATGAGCGCGCCGGTCCGCGTCCACGAAAGACCGCCCGAGCCTTCGCCTGACAACGCCAGGCTGGGGAAGCGCGTCTGCGTGCCGATGTGGTCGGCGGCGAACTGGTCGAGTGAGATCGCGTTGCGGAAACCAGGCCGACCGGCTCCCGGGACACCGGTGAGGAAACTAGCCGAGGCCTGGTGCGCGAAACTCGAACCCATGCCGGCATGGGCCAGCCCGGAGATGACCGTGAACTCCTCGCGGAAATCTTTGAGAATCTCCAGATAGGGCGAGAGCGCGTAGTCCTTGCCGGCTTGTGCGGGGAAGAAATTGTCGGGATGCAATCCCAGCGGCGCGCAGATGCAGACCATCCGACGCGGAGCCAGCCGGGCGCCGGGGCGGCCGGGCTTCGCATCGGCGGCGAAGGCGTCGAGGCGCGGGAGGGCCAGCGCGAGGCCGGCAGCGCGGAGGAAGGTGCGGCGGGGAATTTTCATGGAGGATGGCGATGGTTTAGCTGCTCACTGGGCCGGGCAAGGCTTGGGCTGCAATGGCAAGACGGAGACGATTGAGGAAAGCCGCCAGGTCCGAGGGCGAGAGTTCCTTGATCATCCACGCAGGCAGTTCGGTGACGCGCAAGTCATTCAAGAGCATCGCGACCACGGCGGGTTCCCAGCCGCCGTCCTTGGCCCGGGCATCGGGAAGGGCGGCCACGAGGTCGTATCCGGCCTGCTCCAGAAAGTAGAGATCCACCACATCCTTGAGCTCGGTGCGGCTGAGCAGCGTGGTGAGCTTGTTGGCGATCATCTCGCGCACCGTGTCCACGCGGATGCCTTCGATCTCCCGCTTCACGGCATCCAATTGCGGCGCACGGTCCACGACCACATCAATCACCTCGCGCTCCTCGCCACGCGTGAGGCGGAAGCGATGGAAGTCCGGCGCCGAGCGCAACGCGGCACACTCCGCCCCGATCCGGGAGGCCGTGCGCTGAACCAGGCCTTGAACTTCCTTCCCCTCCACTTCTTCGCTGGTGAACAGGTCGAGATCGAAGGAGCGGCGGTGATCCAGATCGAACAAGCCGAGGGCGCTGCCGCCGGTGAGGAAGAAACGCCGCTCCTGCGCAAACCAGGCTCGCAGGAAATCGCGCTTCAGCGGCGTGCAGGCCTTAGAGTCTTCCCAGTTCATGCGCGGCGCGAAGGAGGTGCTCCCACACCGGACGACGACGGCCGAGCATGGGCGAGAGCCGGGGAAAATGCTCGGCCACCTGCCGGAGCGTCAGGAACTGCCAGACCTGGTCCACGCGCGCCTCGCGCATCAACCACGCGGCGGTGCGGAGCCATTCGGGGGAGGCCGGCACCGCCAGCTTCGCGCGCAGGGTCTCCGCCGTCTCGGGGCGGTCCCAGGCGAAATCGAGATTGTCCGCGGGCAGGGTGCCGACAGGTGGCATGACGAGGCTCACTATCTCACACGAGGCCATTTGCGCACGAGGGTTTTGTTCGTTGCTCCGAAACACGGCTGTTCGCTATTTGCTCTGAAACAACTGGCCCTGCACGACCTCGTGAATCAATGACTTGAAGCCGTAGCTTTGGTCGCGGAGGCGACGAACGATTCGCTCGACTTCCGGCTGGTCCGCCGTCGTCGGGGCCGCGCCGGTCGAGTAGGCGAGCAGCTTTTCCGTCAGGCAGCGGGCGAGCTGATCTTTGTCTTCGAGCAGCAGCTGCTTGTATTCGTCAATGCCGCGGAATCGCCGGCCATCGGGCAGCACGTCACCCGCGTCCACCGCCGGGCCAGGCCGCACGCGGCGGCCTTGCTTGTCCCGCTCGCCGTTGTTGGTCAGCGCGCGGTAGTGCTCGCGCCAGCCCCCGATGACATCAAAGCTCTCCAAGGCAAATCCCGGCGGGTCAATCTTGGCGTGGCAGCTCGCACAGGAGGCGACATTGCGATGCTTCGCAAGCTGATCGCGAATCGTCGTCGCACCGCGGATGTCCGGCTCAATGGCCTCGACATCGGCGGGCGGCTTGGGCGGTGGCGTTCCGAGGATGCGCTCTAGGACCCAGGCTCCCCGGATGATGGGCGAGGTCGTCGTGCCGTTGGCGGTCACTTTCAACACGCTGCCCATCGTCAGGACACCCCCGCGATGACTGGCCGGCGGCAGTGTCACCTTCCGCATCTCCGTGCCCTCGATGCCCGGGATGCCGTAGTGCTTCGCGAGGCGGGCATTGAGGAAGGTGAAATCCGAGGCCACAAAGCTCGCGAGGCTCAGGTCGTTCTTCAACACCTCGTCGAAGAACAACATCGTCTCCTTGACCATCGCCACCTTGAGGATGTCGTCATACTCAGGATAAAGCGTGCGGTCGGGCGACGTGGCATCAATCGCCCGGAGGCTCAACCACTGGCCGGTGAAGTTCTCGGTGAAGGCCTTCGCCTTGGGATCGCGCAACAGTCGTTCGACCTGCTCGCGGAGCACGCCCGACTCGCGGAGCTTGCGCGCCTCGGCCAGCTTGAACAGCGGCTCGTCGGGCATCGAACTCCACAGGAAGTAGGAGAGCCGGCTGGCCAGCGCGAAGTCATCCAGCGCGGGTGCGCTCGGCGTGTCGGGCGCGCTGGCCGTGGCCGGCTTCTCGCGCAGGAACAGGAAGCTCGGTGAAACCAGCACCGCGCGGAGGCCGACGCGCATCGCCTGCTCGAACGAGTAGTTCTGGTCCAGCCGAGTCTTCACGCGCGCGAGGAACGGGCGGATGTCCTCGTCCGTCACCGTGCGCCGGAACGCCCTTCGCGCGAAGTCGCGCAGAATCCGCTCGGCATCCACCATCGGCTGCGACGACACGACTTCGAGGCGTTTGGGATCGGTTGGGCCGGGGACGACGGCCTGCTTCAGGTCGCCGAAGATTGCCTTGTGACTCGGCGGCGGCCACGACGCCTGGAGCGGCCCCTCGACATCCACCCACTGGATCACCAGGCCCGGCCCCTTGTATTTGTCCGCGCCGATTTTCTCGACAGCAGGTGGCAGCGCGGGCAGGCCCTCGGCGAGGATGCGGATGCGGTTCTCGGGTTCGAGCTGCTCGGTGAACTCGATGACCGTCGGCTTGTCCGCCGGCACGGCGAAGTAATCAATCAGCCGTTCCTCGGTGACTTCCTTGAGCGTCCCGGCGGTGACGCGGAAGTTGATCGGCTTGCCTTCGCTCTGAAAGCCGTAGCCCGAGATGCGGAAGCGATACTTGCCGCGCACATGGCTGCGGAAGTTCCACATGGTGACGCGGATGTTCGCCGACTCCCACGCGGCGAAGATCGCCACGCCATCGTCCACGTGGCGATAGACGCTGCCCGTGGGCTTGACGGAGCGCTCCTCGCGGATGTCGAACCGCTTCTTGAGCAGCCAGGGCTGCGGCTGGTTGGCGATGGCCTCGTTCAGCACGCGGTCGGCCGCGTCGAGGTAACTCCGCATCAAATACGACGACGTGTGCAACGCCTCGGCGCTGTTGTCGAAGCCGCTCGTCGAGGTGTCCAGCGGCAGCAGGTCGGTCAAGTCCACTTCCACGCCGAGCAGGTCACGCACGGTGTTCGCATACTCGGCGCGATTCAGCCGGCGAAGGACCACCCGGCCCTCCGTGGCCCGCCGGGCGAGTTCAGCCGCGGAGGCGCGTTCGCTGATCCATTTGATCGCGGCCTGAAGCTCCGGCGCGGGCGGACGCGGCTTGTCCTTCGGCGGCATCTCGCCGGTCTTGAGCTGCTCCAGCACGGTCAGCCATTGCTCACGATTCTTCCGGTCGGAAAAGTCCTGCGTGAGATTCTCGATCTGGAAATCGCCCTTGGGCTTGGTCCCCGAGTGGCATTTCTGGCAGTGCTGGGTGAACAGCTTCGTGGCGGAACCGTTCGCTGGCTTCTCGCCTGCGACCGACTGCTTCTCTGCCGCGATCATCTCCAAGGCACCGAAAGAGATCCCTGCAATCAGCAGGGTCATCCACTTCACGCGGTGAGGCCGGCGGCTCATCCGAACAGCGCCATCACCGGTTTGCCCGAGGAGAATGGCGGACGGATGATGCCGGTGTTTTTGCCGAGGTCGCTCAGGGGCACACCCAAAGCGTGGAGGATGGTGGCGTGGAGGTCTTGCGGCGTGACGGGATTGCTCTTCGGAGCGGCGGCGGTCTTGTCCGACTCGCCATAGACGGCCCCGCCGCGAATGCCGCAGCCGGCCACGATCGCGGAGAAGCACTGCGGCCAGTGCTGCCGACCGGGCGGCCCTTGCGTGAGGATGACCGGCGTGCGCCCGAACTCGCCCATCGCGACGACGAGGGTGTCGTCCAGCATGCCACGCTCCTTGAGATCGGTGAGCAACGCGGAAAGCGCCTCGTCCAGACGCGGCAGGCAAAAGTTCATGCCGTAGGAACCGTTGCTGAACGCGTTGCCCATGCCCATGTTCCCGCCGTGCATGTCCCAACTGGAACTGGGCGGCCCACCACCGGTTTCCCCGGGCGCGGGGCCGACCCAGCCATTCACGGTCACGAAGCGCACGCCTGCCTCCACCATCCGCCGGGCGAGAAGGAGGTTCTGGCCGAGCGGGTGCATGCCGTAGCGCTCGCGGACGGCCAGCGGCTCTTGCTTCAAGTCGAAGGCCGCGCGCCCTTCCGGCCGGGTCATCGCGTCGTAGGCCAGCTCGCGCAGCTCATGCCAGTCCTTGGCCTGCGGTTCTTCTGCGAGGCGGTTCGACTCCAGGGTGTCGAGCAGCTTGCGCCGCTCCTGCATGCGGGCGGGATCTGCCGTGTTGTAAATCTCCGGCAGTTTGAAGTTCGGCATCGCCGGATGGTTGTCGGCGGAGCCGATGAACACCGGCGCGTAGCTCGATCCCAAGTAACCGCCGGAGCCGATGTTCGGCGCGCAGAAGACCGGCGCGCCCACGCACTTGATGAGCCACGCGTTGGTAATCAGGTTGCGCTCATTGGAAAGATGCTTGGCCACCACCGACCCGATGTAAGGCAGGTCGTCTGGGACGCCTTCGCGGACGCGCTCGACCACCTGCCCGCACAGCAAATTGTGCATGGCGTCGAAGTGGTTGTTGATCGGGCGCGGATGCGTCATCGAGCGGATGAGGCAAAACTGGTCGGTCACTTGGGAGAGCTTGGGGTGGAGTTCGCTCAACTGCATGCCCGGCACCTTGGAGCGGATGGGTTTGTAAGGCCCGCGAATTTCGGACGGCGCATCCGGCTTCAAGTCCCAGGTGTCAATGTGGCTCGGACCGCCGCACAGGAGCACGAAGATGCAGCACTTCTTCGAGGCCACGGCCTTGCCCGAGGCGTCGAACTTGTCCTTGCCGACGACGAGGCCCGGCGTCGCGAGGTTGAGGAGGCCGAGGCCGCCAGCTTTGAGCGCCGTGCGGCGGGAAGTTTTGGGCAGGTTCATGGACAATGACTGGTTGAGGTGAACTGGATTGTTTCAGCGGACAATACGCCCTACGGACCTCACGGCAACCACAATGCTGCGGTTGCTGGACACGTTGGCGGGGGCGTTCACCTTGAAGGCGAAGGGGTGCCGCAATCGTGGTCAACCTTCTGAGTTTGGCTGAATCTCGCCACCACCACACTCCTGCCGGCAGCCCCAATCAACGTCTTCCTCAATCGCGGCGACGCTACGCCGACGAATTGACAGGCTCACTCACGTCGCCAAGTGGCACGCCGCGAAATGCCCCGCCGCCACCTCGCGCAACGCCGGCACGTCCGTCTTGCACCGCGCCTCGGCCACGGGGCAGCGCGGGTGGAAGGGGCAGCCGCTGGGCGGGTTGATGGGCGAGGGCACGTCGCCGGGCAGGACAATGCGCTGGCGCTTCGAGTCCGGGTCCACCACGGGCACGGCGGAGAGCAGCGCCTGCGTGTAGGGATGCTTCGGCGCGTTGATGATGGCCTTCGACTCGGCGCTCTCCACGACCTTGCCGAGATACATCACGACGACGCGGTGGCTGATGTGCTCCACCACCGCGAGGTCGTGCGCGATGAAGAGGTAGGCCAGCCCGTGCTCGCGCTGGAGGTCTTGCAGGAGGTTGATGATTTGCGCCTGCACCGAGACGTCGAGCGCGCTGACCGGCTCGTCGCAGACAATCAACTTCGGCTCCACCGCGAGCGCACGGGCGATGCCGATGCGCTGCCGCTGGCCGCCGCTGAACTCGTGCGGGTAACGCTGCGCGTGCTGCGGGTCCAGACCCACGTCCTTGAGCAGCTTGCCGATGCGTTGCTCGCGCGCCTGCTCGTCCGCGACGAGGTGGTGGATGTCCAGCGCCTCGCCGATGATTTGGCCGACGGTCATGCGCGGGTTCAGCGAGCCGACGGGGTCCTGAAAAATCATCTGGAACCGCCGCCGCCGCTCGCGCAACGCCGCGCCCTCCAGCGTGGTGATGTCCTCGCCCTCGAAGGTGACGCTGCCGGCGGTTGGCTCCAGCAGGCGGATGATGGCGCGGCCCAGCGTGGTCTTGCCGCAGCCGCTCTCACCCACGAGGCCGACGGTCTCGCCCGGCGCGACGGTGAGGCTCACGTCATCCACGGCCTTCACCCACGCGTTCACGCGGCTGAAGACCCCGTGCTTGACCGGGAAGTGGACTTTGAGGTTTTTGACTTCGAGGAGGTTCACGATGGCTTTGCGTTAGAGTTCCAATAACGGCAGCGCGGGTGGAAGCGGCAGCCGCACCGTGTCGCCACAGATTGTCGCTTGCTGCCCTTTCGAGGCGGCGATAGGTTCCGCCTGTGAGCATCGAAGTGCTGCAATCCGAAGTCAGGGCGCTCGCCCCCGAGGAGCGCCGCAGGCTGATGGCCTTCATGGTGGCGATGGAAGACAACAGCCGCGCCGACTACGCCGCCAGCCTCGCGCAGAAGATTGACGACGCCTCGCCCGACCGCTGGCGGACGCCAGAACAGTGCGAGCGCGAACTCGGGCTTCGTTGAATGAGCGACTCGCGTCTGCTCATCGCCATTGAGGTCTTGGATTTCCTCCGCACCCTCCGCCCAGCCGAGCAGCGCGCCTTGCTCAAGCGCTTCCGCGAAATCACAGCCTTCCCGGGCAATTACTCCGACTTCGTGGAACGCGATTCCGCCGGGCGTCGCGTGGAGGTGCATATCTGTGGCCGGTTCGCGGTGAAATACTGGGACGACCATGCCGACCGTCATGTGAAGATTCTCGATGTGCATCTGGCAGACAGGTTGGGCTGAGTTCTACTTCCAATACGGACACCGCACCCACCGGCCCGGCTCGACCTCAACCAGCTCTGGCGCTTTCACCGAACAGTCGCTTTGCGCCTTGGGGCAGCGGGGGTGGAAGCGGCAGCCGCTGGGGAACTGGCCGAGGTTGGGCACGCTGCCGGGGATGGCCTGGAGGCGCTCGTGCTCGTGGCCGAGCTGCGGCACGGAGTTCATCAACGCC
>JBEBFV010000116.1:0-14475 GCA_040081795.1 Limisphaerales bacterium
CTTGGAGAACAAACTGCACCTGTGGCCGGACGCGGGGCTCAAATCGGAGAATGGCTTCCATGAAACCCGAACGGCTGCGTGGAAGCGTCACCATCCCGATCTGAAGCTGACGCAGGAGCATCGGGCCGAGCTGCAACGCATCAACGAAGCCGCATACGCCGAGCATCTGGCGTGGCTGGAGGGGTGGTGGTCACGCATCAGCGAATGGCCGGGTGTGGCGCGAGCCGCGTGGACGCCTCCCGCGTTGCCGGAGGATCCGTTCACATTCCCGGCGCTTCAGGCCATCGCGGTAAACACCTGAACATTCCCGCCAGCCCGGGTTGAGGACTGCGGTGTAGATGACGAACAGCGCACCGGAGGTCACGGCTCGCACCAAGGAGACCACGAAGCCTGTGCCGAACCCCTGCGCAAAGGTCAGCGTGCCGCCGTTGTCTGCGCGTCGCCGCCCCAACGCAATCCAAAGCGCCATGAGCGGAACGAGCACCGCCCAGGTCCCGGTCATTGTTCCACCGGCCACGTCGGCGAGTTGATTGGGTGATCCGACTGCAATGGCGATGACGCCCCGCCGTGCTGGCAAGGCCGCCCAGCAAGCCAGTCAGAATTGTAGGAGCCACGCTGAGGCATGCCCGAGCCGACCGAAGTCAACCCGAGTTCCGGTTGGATTTGCTGTGCCCATCCACTCCATTGCGCGCACGCTTGGCGGACGCTTCATTGCCTTCGGAGTGTGCGGCACATTCTTTTTCGGGCGTTACATCATCCGCCCCACTGATTCGCTCTCGCTCTCGCTCGAAGCGCTCTACCCGGACGGGCGCACCGGGCAGCCAAACAACCGGCAAATCAGCGCAGGCAGCGCCGTCGGCAATATCTCTGCATGTCTCATCGAGCCGGCACCTCCCGGGTGGTGTAGGCTTTGCCGACGGGGTTGTTGTTGTTGTCGTAGAGCGTCGTGGTTTCCCTTTCGACGCTCGGCTGGGGCGGGGAGCGCAGGGCCGGGTTGTAGGGGCCGATGTCCTGCGGACGCTGCGGAGGTGACGGACGCGACAGTCCGTCCACGAGGGCAGATGCTCCTCCCATCAGCAAATTCATCATCTGCCTTTCGTCCGCTGCACGCTTCTGTCGCTCGATTCGCTGCTGCTCGCTCCAGTGTCGGATGCCGAGGATCGCGACAATTACCAGCGCTATCACGACCAGCGCACCGAAACCACCGCCAGATGATTTGGCACCTGCGGTCACGACCGTCACTGTCTCGGGCTTACGCTCATTTGCGACTACGACAGGTTCCTTGCGCTGCGTCTTGCTCACCGGTGGCGCGGGTTCCTCCATCTCAGCGTGGCAAAACTGGCAGCGCGTCCACTTGCCGCGAAGTTCCTTGCGGACCCTGTTCGTTTTCAGGCAATGGCGGCAGATGATGCTCATGGCGTTGTCGCAGGATTTTTGAACGCGGACTTTCGAGCGCACAATACGCCCTGTTGAGGCGTGGTCGTCAACTGCGAACTGCGCCTAAATAAGGCGTGCCTCGCTCGCGTGAACAAACCGCCCTCCTGAAGCGCCTCGGCGAGAGTGTGCAGAGGGAGCGGCTCAAGGCGGGACTCACACAGGAGAAACTGGCCGGAAGTGTGGGCCTCTATCCCCGCAGCCTGCAAAAGATCGAGGCGGGCGAGATCAACGTCCCGGTGACGACGCTGGACCGCATCCGTTCCGTGCTCGGCTGCAAGTGGGGCAACCTGCTCGACAAGCCGTAGTCGCGGACTCGGTTTTTGGCTGCCCACGCATTCGCGTGACGTGAGGGATGTGTAGCACCGCCAGTTCGCCGGCTGGCGCGAACTGGATTGTCGGCACCACGCGCACGACGTGCGACACTGGACACCGTGAGCATGACCGAATGGCCGGTTGAGACTGTCCGTGCCGTGACCAGCGCCGCCGTGTTGGTCGCGCTGCTGACCTGGGAATCATTCGCCCCGTTTTTCGACTGCTTTTCGCGAGCGCCCGGTGAACGCGTCCGGCACGGGCTGCGCAACGTGCTGCTTGGGGTGCTCAACGCGTCCGTGACCGGGCTGGTGTTCGTCGGCCTGTGGTGGACCGTGGCGCACTGGGCCGAGGCGCATGAGTTCGGCGTGCTCTACTGGCTGCGGCTCCCCGACTGGGCACGCTTGGCCGGCGTGTTCCTGCTCGTGGACGGCTGGATGTATGCATGGCACCGGCTGAACCATTGTGTCCCGTTCCTCTGGCGCTTCCATCGTGTCCATCATTCCGATCCGAAGATGGACGTGACCACGGCCAACCGCTTCCACGTCGGCGAGATCGTCCTGTCCGGCCTGCTGCGTGCGCCGGTGCTGGCGCTGCTCGGCGTCCGCCTCTGGGAGCTCGCGGTTTACGAGCTGGCGATGTTCACGGTGGTCCAACTGCATCACGCGAACGTGGGTTTGCCCGGGCCGGTGGACCGCTGCCTGCGGCTGCTCATCGTCACGCCGTTCATGCACAAGGTGCATCACTCGGACTGGCAGCCGGAGACGGACTCGAACTATGCTTCGCTGTTCTCGTTCTGGGACCGGCTCTTCGGGACGTTCCGCCTGCGCGATGACCCGAGCACGCTGCGTTTCGGCCTGCGCGAGCTGGCCGCGCCGGAGCACCAGACGCTCGACGGTTTGCTCGCCACGCCGTTCAGGCAGACGAATCGCCCGGGCGCGGCACCGCCTGACGAGCCGATGGAACCACGCCGCCCCTGAGCGCGCGGCATGAATCAGCATCGCCGAGCTCAACGAGGCGCCCTTCGTCAACTGGGAGAGGAGCCGACGCCGCCCCGCCCCGGTAGGGGTGAACACCCATGGATGCCCGAATCGTTTTCTCCTGGGAGGCCGGCAGCTTGAAAGCCCCCTTTGCCCAAGTGCTCGCGGTGGAAGACAGCCCGGACTTTGCCTACCTCAGACGAAGCTCTTCTATCGGGCAGTGCCGCTGCTGTGAGCGGAGGCCGCACTTGGCACCATGGGCAACGTAAGCAACTGTGCCGGATACAGGTGTGCCGCATTCGCGATGTCCGGCGTGGGCGCGACCGCTCGGTCCTCAGCCCCGATCGGGGAGAGGGACTGAGGGTGATGTGTCGAAACAACTCCTAGAAATATGGCGTCGTCAGCAGCACCAACCGTCCGTCGCAGCACAGCCCTGATTCCGGCATCGTCGGTTTCTCCCGCTCGGCGTTGAGGCGAACGGTGCGGAACTCCGACAGCTTCAGCGACTGCTTCGCCAGCCCCTTCGCCAGTTCGAGGGGCCGGGCCGAGTTGACCGGCACCAGACACTGCACCTCCGTGAAGAGAACCTCCCCCACCCAATACACATCCCGGCTGTTCGTCCATTCCTCCGGCAGCTCCTCTTCCTCCTCCTCGCCATCCGCCGTCACCAGCCGGCACATCTGCCGGATTTGCCACAGCCTGGACGCCTCCCGGGTGAACCACGCGCTCACCTCCACCTGGAACTTCCAGCCATCCCGGCGCAGAAAGCGAATCACACAGGCCAGCGTCTCCGGCCCCTGCCAAAGCGCCTTCCCCGGCCCAAAGGAATTCACTCGCACGTCCGGCCCGTTCCAAACCTTTTCGAGCGGCTCGAACACCTTCCCCTCCAAGTCCCGCCAGTCCGACCCCGACGGCAGGTGGCCGCAAATGTCGAGGTAGAGACGCTCCACCGCCTCGTAACCATCGCGCTGCGAGTCGTAGCCCTCCGGCTGGAATGGCGCCTCGATGTGCCACGGCAACCGCCCGTCCTCCCCTGCCGGATGCTTCAACGCGATCGATATCTCCGCCACGCGGTTGCCGGTCGTCCACTCTTGGCCTTTGAACTTCATGGCTGGGCAGGAATCCTGAAGTGGCCACACAATCTTGTCGAGTTGCCACGTGGACAAAGCGGAAGATCTAAATTAACGAGGTATTTGCCATGAATTTGGGTTTGGCAATGGAAGCTTGAGCATCTGCCGTTGGTCGTTAAAATTGCGCACAGTGCATCCAGCCGACATCAGCGCATTTTGGAAGACTGGTCGTCAATCATCGCAGCTTGCAGCGTCCGGGCTGCGCTCCGTCGTCGAGTTGAAGCAGCAAACTACGATTCCACCTGATGAACGGGTGCTCCTCGAAAAGGCGGAGTTCTTTGGCGCTTCGCATATCTTTTTCCGCAGTAGGACCGGTCGAGCGAGAGTGCCGGAGGCGCTGGTGTTCGACGATGCTTCAGCCATCAGCACCCGGACAAACGAGGACTTCGCAATACTTCACCGTCGCCTCTGGAGCTGGGGTGCCGTCCCGCTGGTCTATCGTCGCTTGCCCGGGCGCGTGGATGTCTTCCGCTGTGCGCACGCGCCGGATTTCGACACTAGTGGTAAGGGACCCAAGTATTCGGTCCACGACTACATCGAAACGGCTTCCGACATCACCCGGCTGCTGGAGAACAAACCGTGGTGGGATTTGCGCCGGCTCGCGAATGGCACCCTATGGGATGACAAGGAAATCGCCGGGCAGTTTCTCTCGGTTGCCGCCGCGCACAAGACGCTCTTGCGGAATGTGGAGGCCTTGGACAAGCAGCTTGCCGAAGAAAGCCGGATGGCCGGGAGCCTACGCCGCCGGCTGCTGGTCATCTCGTTGCTCGTCGCCTATCTGGAAGACCGACAGGTCTTCAGGTTGCAGCCGGACTTCTTCTCCCAGTTCAAGCAGGATGCAGTGAAGTTCTCGGATGTGTTGAGCGACGCCAAACCACTCATCGAGTTGCTGTCCTATCTCGAGACCGAGCGGTTCAACGGCAACGTCTTCACCCTGGAAGAGGGGGAAAAGCAGCAGCTCCTCCACACGACTTACCTGAAGAAGTTTGCCGAGCTGATCGAAGGCAGCACTGAGCGTGGCGGCCAACTCGCGCTATGGCGGCTTTACTCCTTCCGCGACCTGCCGGTCGAACTAATCAGCCACATCTACCAGCTCTTCGTGGAGGACAAGACGACGTGCGTTTACACGCCGCCATTCCTTGCCCGCCTGATGCTGGAGGAGGCGCTCACGCTCGAACGCATGGACCGGTTGGAGGAGCGCGACGAAGTGGTGTTCGACCCCGCTTGCGGGTCCGGCATCTTCCTGGTCGAGGCGTTCAAGCGGCTGGTGCTCCACTGGCGGAAGAATCACAACTGGGATCGCCCTCCCGTCGAGGTGCTGCGCAAGCTCATGAAACGGGTGCGGGGCACGGACATTGACGGCTCGGCTGTCGAGCTTGCGGCGTTCAGTCTGTGTCTGGCCATGTGCGAGGAATTGGATCCGAAGACCATTCTGAACACCCGGAAACTCTTCCCGGCGCTGAAGGACGCGAGCCTCATCACCGGCTGTTTCTTCCAACAAGTGCGTGAACAGAAGCTGCCGCGTCGCATCGGGGTCGTGGTGGGGAATCCGCCGTTTGGTTCCGCGTCCACCAAGGGCACGACGGCCAGAGCCTACGACGAATACCAAGCCAAGCACGGTAAACAGAGTCTGCCGGACAAGCAGTCCGCCTACCTCTTCCTGCATCACGGCATGGAGGCGCTGGCGGAGGATGGCCTGCTCTGCCTGCTCCAGAAGGACAACTTCCTTTACAACCGCCGCAGCGCGACTTTCCGCCATGCCGTGTTCGAGCGCTGGGATGTGCGGGAGATTCTGGACTTCACGCCCATTCGCGGTCTCTTCGAGGTCAAAGACCCGAAGGTCGTCGTGGTGCTGGCTGAGGCCCGCCCACCGGAGCCGGCCCGCCCGATTCTACACGCCATCTTCCGCCGCACCTCCCACACGCAGGCGGAGTTGAGCTTTGAGTTGGATTACTACGACATGCAGTGGGTGTCGCGCAGCACGGCGCTGACGAAGGATTTCGTCTGGCGCTGCAATCTCTTCGGCGGCGGGCGCACGGTGAGTCTTGTGGAGCGGCTCAGGAAGCTGCCCAAGCTGGAAGATTACGTGAAGCGACAGAAGTGGGACTACGGCGAGGGCTACATGGTGGGCACGCCGGAATCTGATGAGGTAGTTGAGTATCTTTACGAGCAGCCCGTCATTCCTGCCGAAGCGATCAAGTCAGATGGAACAATCGACGAAGACAAGATTTCTACACAGACGGAAAAATACTTTTATCGGTCCACCCATGAGGGTCTCTATAAGGAGCCGCTCATTCTCATTCGACAGACGGATAAGTTCCATGTGGCTTATTGGGACAAGCACAATCTGACCTACAATTCCGAGGTGCTCGGCATCGCGCTAAACGGGCGGTCCAAAGCCGAGCATCGCTTGTTCTTCGAGAGAGTAACCGCGTCCAGCTCCCTCTTCCGAGGTTGGATTGCACTGACGAGTGCAAAGGCTGGCATTCAGCACGCGACGGCAATCAACAAGTCCGACATTGATGATTGTCCCTTCCCGGCTGACGAAGCCGACCTCGACCTTACCCCCAACGACGAAACCATCCTCAACGACGCCTTCGACTACTACCGCGATTTCCAACGGTTGGGTGCCGCCGCCGACATGATGAAACCCGCGCAGCCCAAGGACCACGATGAGTTCGCGCGTGTCTTCGCGAAGCAAATCAACGTCGTGCACAAGAAGCTGCGCGCCTTGCCAACGAAGTCCTGGGCGGGCATCTGCTGCCAGCCGTTTGTCTTCGGCAAGGCGGAACCCGACTGGCAGGACGCCGACAGCCTCGCAGAGAAGCTGATGGCGCTGTTGCGCCAGAAGAAAAGCCCGACTCTCACGACCATCCGCATCCTGCGTCTCTTCGACGGGCCGTTCGTCTTCCTCATCAAGCCCGACCGACTTCGCTACTGGCTCCGCTCCATCGCCCTGCGTGACGCGGACGAAACGCTGGCCGACCTGCGAGGCATGGGTTTTTGACGCCACCGCATGATCGCCGACGAACCGCGCCAATTTCCCGCCCTTGGCTCTCCGGCTGCCGAGGTATTGGAGGCTGGAGCTTTCTGCCGGGAGATCGTGGCGTTCGTTGAACGAGAGCTGCCAGTTTGGCGGCAACGCCCCGAACTCGCGCAAGTCGAGGATGAGCCGCGCCTCAACCAATCCCTTTGCCTGCATCTCGACAAGTCATCGCGCCGAAGTTTTGACTCCATCCGATTCGTTCAGGAGCCGATTCAAGGCTCGGGTCGCAACGCTGACATTGGCGTCTTTCCGGTGAACACCATCAACATGGAAGGCACAGATTTCAGTGACCATGAGCAGTTGCTCCCCATCGAATGCAAACGTCTGCCAACGCCGCCGGACAGCCGGCGCAGCGATCTCGAATATGTCCACGGACTTCCGGGACACCGGACGGGCGGCATTGAGCGGTTCAAGCATGGTTCGCACGGGCGGACCAATCAGCGCGCTTTGATGATCGCGTATGTTCAGGCGGATTCTCTTGCGCACTGGATGACGGCCATCAATGCGCGGCTAACACAGCTTGCAGCCAACGGAACGGATGCCGGGCTTTGGAGTCCGTGTGAGCCGCTTTCGCGCGACGCTTGGCTCTACGGGAACGCGGTGCATCGGCTCACGTCCAGTCATCGTCGGCTCACCCCTCCTTCCTGTTCACCTGAAGTCGCGATGGACCACCTTTGGCTGCTGATGAATTGATCCCCCCCATGAACCGCGCCCAGATGCTCTCCGTCGCGATTCAGTTTCGCGACCTGTTTCAGAAGGTTTGTATCGTGGCCGTTCGTTTCTCTCCACCCGCTTTCATCGGGAATTGATATGACACCCAATGACCTGGACCGGGCCGTCCTGGCCATGAAGCGCAGCAACGGCGCGATGCCGGACTTGTGCCGCCGCTTGTGCGAGGGCGACCTGTGGGTGCTCGTCCCGTATCACCCGGAACTCGCCGATCAGGACTTCGAGCTGAAGAACGGCATGCCCTTTCCCTTTGCGCAGTTCCAGGGCGAGCATGGGCTCGCGGTGCCCGTCTTCTCGTCGGAGGCGCGTCTGCAGGAGGGGTTGAAGCGGGGGAACGTGCCGCCGGGCAAGTTCCTGCCCGGCACCATGCCAGCGCTGCAACTGCTGGAAGTCCTCGGCAAGTCGGAGATGAAGATGACGCTCAACAAGGGCTGCGCCACTGGCGAGGTCACGCTGCCGCCGAAATTGTTGCGCGACCTCGCGTCCGGCTCTGCGCTCAAGCCGCAGGGCCTTGGGAGCGGGAAGACCGAGCAGTTGACGCTGAAGATCTTCAATCCGGCGGACTACCCGACATATCTCGTCCAGTCGGTTTTTGATCTGTGCCGCAAACACCACCAGTTCCGCGCGGTGTGGATATTCACCCGCAAGGTGCGGGGACAGCGGCCGCCCGCCTTGCCGCCCTGTTACCTGCTGGTGCTCATGGACCCGCGCGACGAGGTGCTCTTCCACGACCTCAACCTGGTTGCGCAGTCGGCTGGGGAAAAGCACGCGGTGAGCATCAGTCTGGCGGATGAAAAAAATGCGCCTTACCTCGCCGGGGTGTTCCGCAAGTTTAAGCCCTTCTACGTGGCGGCGGATTATCGCCCGCCCGGCTTGCCAGAGGGCGGCGACGCAACTTCATCCTCCAAGCCATGAATCCTGAGCCTGATCCCCTGCCGCCACACCTGGCCTCGCCGGAGGCGTTCGCGCGGTGGTGTCGCGAGAATCCCGAGGGCGTGCGGCAGATGGAGATGAACGCCCGACGCATGGAACTGGGCGAGTTCGGGGACGTGACGCCGGAGATGCAGGCCAACATCACGAAGTTTCTCGCCGCACAGAAGCAATTGCGTGAGGCGAAAACGATGAGCGCCGAGTTCCTCCCGGTGATCGCGGTGATCCGCGAAACGCTGGCCAAGAATCCGGCCTCGGTGCCCTCCGCGCATCTGGCGGAGCTGGTCGCAGGCATTGAGCAGAAACTCAAGCGGGGCGAGCCGTTCGCCGAGGAGTGGGCGGAGTTACGGCTGCAATTTGAAGCCTTCCAAGGCGAGCTGATGGGGTCGATCTGGAAGCGCACCGCGATTATTGCGATGTCCGCGGATGCGCATGAACGGCGTGACCCGCAGAAGTTCGCACACGATGCCAACGCACAGGCGCTCGTGAAGGAATGGCGCTCCGGGGGCATGCGGGAGCGGATATTCGGCAGCCTGCCCCTCGCCGAGCGGCGGGAGCTGGAGGAGCAGGAGCGCCGCTGGCAGGCCGGGGAGCTTTGAGCCGGGACAGCGGCGGCAAGTCCCCGGCACGGTTCACTCCGCGCTCTCCGTCAACGTGGGCACCGGCTATCCCCGCACCAGCACCGCGCTCTTCGCCGCCAAGTGCTTCGCCAGAACTGCCTGGTTCCCCAGCGAGTTGGGAGCCCGGACGACATTGTCCTTGAGCAGCTTGTAGGTGACCAGCGTCTTGCCCACCGGGCCGATGTGGCACGTGACGCCTTCCATGCGCCATTTCTGGCCGGCTTCAAAGGCTGGGTGGGGAGGAGCTTGGCGCTTTACCTTCATAGGCAAACTCGGACTCAGGGCAGCGGCGAATGTTCAATCATCGCGTGCCACTGTGACTTCCCCGAGTCTTGTATTGATGACCGCTGGTCCCTACCCTTGTTCCGTGAAACCTGACATCAACAAGTATATCGCCCTCAAAGCCGCGCTCCTGAATGAGAAGGCGAAACTTGAGGCCCGACTGAGTGAGATCTCCAAGGCGCTCGGGGCGGACGTTGCGGTTGCCGCCGTTCCGTCGCCGACAACGACAACTATCCCGGGAAAGCGGACCTTCAGCGCCACGACCAAGGCGAGGATGGCTGCCGCGCAGAAGGCAAGATGGGCTGCGAAGAAGGGCAGCGCGGTAGTTTCGGTCCCGGCTCCCGCCCCCAAGCCGCTGAAAGCCAAGCGCACCATGAGCGCTGCGACGAAGGCCAAGATGAGTGCTGCCCATCAAGCACGGTGGGCAAAGAAGAAGGGCAAGGATGGTTCATTGCCGACTCCTGCTGCTGCTCCTGCCGCGAAGAAGACCAAGAGAAAGTATAGCGCCGAGGCCAAGGCGAAGATGGCTGCCGGGGCGAAGAAGCGCTGGGCGAAGGTCAACGCTGCGAAGAAAGCTGCGTAAACTGGCAGCAAGTAGCCGCCACTGAACTGATAGGAATCTGCTTTCTGGACGTTGCGCGGTCCAATTACGTCGTGCCAAGGATGGCGTCCTTAGCGGCTTTGGAAACTTGGAATTTGACGACGCGCTTCGCCGGAAGCTGGATGGTTGCTCCCGTGGCGGGATTGCGACCGGTGCGAGCGGCGCGGTCTCTCAATTTGAGTTTGCCAAGGCCGGGCAGCGTGAAGGTGTTCTTCGCGTTGCTGTAAGCCAGTCCGGCCAACGCTTCCAGATACTCGACGGACTGTTTCTTGGTGATACCCACTTTTTCGGCGAGCACGGATGCGATTTGGGATTTTGAGAGTGCCTTTTCCATAGTTTCTCAGGGTGTTGTGTTTTGACTGTCGTGTGTTTGGCCGCTGATACCGAAAGGAATCTGCTTTGACGCACGGCAGTTCAGGAGGAATTGCGTTTGCGCCGGGGTCATTCAAGTGAGCATCTGCCTCCGAGAATGCCTGTCAATTCCCAATGCTCCACGACGCGGCCACGGCGTTAGTTCAGCGCAGGTGCCAGCCGCCTCATGGAAACCACTCCGAGAGGTCGTCAGGTTCCTGAGCGCGGCAAGTCGCTTTCCTTCGCCGAATGCTGGGAATACCCTGCCCACGAATGCAGCGGCGGCGGCTTCGCTCCCGGCTTCAAATCCCGCTCTTGCCCCAGCCCCACCAACTGCGGGACGAGCGAAACGGGATGGGCCTCGTTCGGTCGCATGGCCTCCCCCATCGAGAGCAGCAGGGTGGATACGTTTTCGCCCTTCACAGACGGCGTCAGCGTCCGCTGGTTCTGGCAGTAAAGGCTGTTCGCTTCGCCGAAAAGCACCCGCGCCAGGTCGAGGACGTGCGTGCCAAGGTCGGTCAGTATGAATCGCTCCAACTCGCGCAGCGCTGGTTGATTCGCTCAGCAGTCGAAGCCGGATACCATCGTCAAGCGCGCGCGGAACGGCGTGCCGATGACACCCGCCTCCAGAATGTTTATCACTGCCCGCAGCGGCGTCTGCCAGCGCCAGTTTTCATGCACGAAGAACGGCGTTTTCGCCCGGCGAAAAGCCGTGACCATCTCGCGCGCATCAGAAAGCGATGCCGCCATTGGCTTTTGGCAGATGCACGGGATGCGGTGTTTCGCGCAGAGCAGCGAGAGCGGCTTGTGCCCGCCAACTTCGGTGATGTTGTCCACGAAATCGGGCTTCACTTCGCGCAACAGCTTCTCCGCGTCGCCATACACGGACGGAATGCCGAACTCGTGTCGCGCGGTTACTGTCTCGCGCAACCGGGGACGATTTACGTCATCTACCTGCCGGACGGCGGTGCGACGGATGTGAACCTGGCTGGTCTGCCGTCAGGGACGATGCAGGTCTCCTGGTTCGATCCGCGCACAGGCGTGACCGTGGACGGAGGAAAGCTGGAGACGCGAGGGCGGAGGAAACTGGGGCCAGGGGCCGTGTGAAGGCGACATGGTCGCGGTGCTGCGGCGCTGAGTTCGCGTTGATCGAGGGGCATCGCACATTGGGTCAGTCCGCTGATTCATCAGCAATCAGCGGACTGACCCCCGTTCCCTTTCCCCCGTCTGCTGCGGCTCTGACGACGGAACCGATCCCGCCCGCGATCAACTCGCCGCCGCGTCGCGGGAGAGGATCCAGTTGACGACCGGACTGGTGGTATCGGGCACGATGATCTGCAGGCCGGTCGTCAGACCGGAGGCGAGCGGAACGGGAATCGTCAACACCGGCAGGCCGCCGACGCTGGCGGGTGCCGTCAGGCTCATGACGCGCAGGCGATTCTCGAGCGTGAATTCATCGCGGGTGAACGCCGGAGCGGGCGACGCGGCGAGCACGAGGAAATCGTGACCGCGGAAATAGTCCGCCCAGAGCGCGCGCAACTCCGCCGTGTGCGCGGTGGCGGCGCGGATCATCTCGGGGGTGATGCCATGCGCCCGGTTCAGCCGCTGCCAGACGCCCGGACTGTAGTGCGCGCGATACTTTTCGGCCCAGGGACGATGGAACTCCCAGGCTTCGAGCGAGACGACGGTAGTGTAAGTGTCCACGCTGCGGGCAAAGCCCTGCCAGAGGGCGTCGCGCACCGCGGGTTCCGCGGCCGAGGTGAAGGCCAGGGCGGCGCCCTGGCAGGCGGCGGCGACCGCGGGATTCAGGCCCGGCATTTCGAGATAGCAGCCCCGCGGCTCACGTTGAGTTTGGCCGAGACCGACCAGCGCGTGAAGCGCGGCGCGCATGTCCGCGGCATTCGCGGTGAACCACCCGGCGGTGTCGTAGCTCCGCGAGAGCGGCACCGCATCGCTGATCCAGGCGTCCCGCGGCGTGAGGCGGAAACCATGGAGGCCGCAGAACGCGGCCGGCACGCGCACCGAGCCCCCGGTGTCGCTTCCGAGCGCAAGCGGCACGATTCCCGCCGCGACGGCGGCGGCCGATCCACTGCTGGAGCCGCCGGACGTGCGCTCTGGGAAACCCGGCCGCTCACAGTCGCCGTAGTGCGGGTTTTCACCGGTGAACCCGTAGGCGAATTCGTGCAGGTGGGTCTTGCCGGCGAGCACCGCGCCGGTTTGCGCCAGCGCGGTCACGATCGTCCCGTCGCGTCTGGGAGTCGGCCGCACCTCCGGCAGGAAAGTGGAACCAGCCAAGGTCGGCATCCCGGCGGCGTCGAAGAGATCCTTGGCGAGATACGGCACGCGCGCCAGCGGGGCCCCGGTCGGGGCCGCCGCGAAGGCCGCGGCCAGGTCGTCCTCGGTGCGGCGCACGGCGAACACGGCCCGCTGCTGCCCGGGGGACAGGCGCGACTCGGCCCGCTGACGGAACTCGCGCGCCGCTGCGGCCGGTGAAAGCTCCTGCCAGTCGCGAAAAGTCATGGGAAAAAAACGGACGCGCTATGTTCGGACGAGAGGCGGGTCGACCGGGTCCTAGTCTTAACCTAGGAAAAGGTCCACCGTCTCGCGGGTAACCGTGTAGGTGCCGGTGTTGTAATTCGACGCGATGGGGAGAATTCCGGCCGCCTTGTCGTTTTTTGTGAACTTGATGGGCGAATGGTTCAGGTCGAACAGCGCCTTCACGCCGAGGTAGGTGAAGAGTTCACGCTTCTGTCCCACGCAGGCGGTGAGCACACCCTCCTTGAGGAACCGCAGGTGGGATTCCTCCGCATCGACACAGGTGGCGATTATTTTTCCCACCTTGCCGGCTTCCTTGATTGCTTGGGCGATCCCCGATCCGCTCTCGCTGTCAAAGCCGGCCATGCCCGCGAGATCGGGCGTGCCCTGAATGAGGCCGGCCGCCACGCGCGTGGCTTCGGCCGTGTTGCCCTTGTCCTGTTGCGGCTCCATGCAGGAGAGGCCGTTCTTCTCGGCGACGCCGCGAAATCCGGCGAAGGCCTTTTGGGACGTTTCCTGCTCGATGAGACCGAGCAGCGCCACGCGGCCCTTGCGGCCGGCGAGAGCCTTGACCATCGCCTCGGCCTGGCGGACGCCGATCTCGAACCAATCGGTGCCGATGAACGAAAGACGCCGGCTGGCGGGCACGTCGCTATCCACACACACCACGGGAATGCCGGCGGCGATCGCGGCATCGATGGGAGGAACGAGCGCGCTCGGGTCCCATCCCACCAGCATCATGCCGGCCGGCTTGCTGGCGGTGGTCTGTTCGATGGCGGCGACGAGTCCCGGAATGTCAACGGAACTCGGGCCGGCGATGCTGACCTTGACCCCAAGTTCCCGCCCGGCGAGCCGGAGCGCCGGGTGATCGTGCTGGGTGAAGAGCGGCAGGTTGGCGTTGGCCGAGAGCCACACGTATTCCTCATTGGGGTTCACCCGTCTGGCCCCGCCAACGGACGTGGCACCGGGTGCGATGGTTTCGCGCTTTTCACAACCGCCGAGGCCGGCCACAGCGGCCGCGCCGGCGCCAAGGGAAGCGATTTTCAGCAGATGACGACGAGTGAGGATGGGATTGATCGAGTGCATGGGGAATGAAATGGGCGCAATTTCAACGCTGCTTTCGGTTGAGCACCGAATCGACGGCAACGGCGAAGACGAGGACCAGCCCGAGAATGATGCCCTGCCACTCCGGGCGCACTTGTTTGATGAGAAGCATGTTTTGAATCACGGCCACGAAGAGCACGCCGAGGAGCGCGCCCCAGGCCGTGCCGCGGCCGCCTTGCAGGCTGGCACCGCCGAGAATGCAGGCGGTGATCGCGCCCAGTTCCTTGCCCATGCCCACGGTGCTGCTCGCGGTTGCGACGCGCGAGGCGTAGACGATGCCGGCCAGCCCGGCGAAGAGTCCGACCAACGTGAACGCAATAATCTGCAGGCGTTCGACGTTGATGCCGCTGAGGTGCGCCGCCTTCGCATTCGAACCGATGTAGTAGAATTGCCGAAAGAAGCGCGTATGGGCGAAGCCATA
>JBEBFV010000534.1:0-3975 GCA_040081795.1 Limisphaerales bacterium
CTGCATGGACAATCTCCTGCTAGCGCTTGGGCGCTGACGGAATGCCGGGGGGGCCGGAACCGGGAAGCCGGGCTGCCCTGGAAATCCCGGCGGCAGGCTGCGGTTGTTGAATGTCGCACCCCTTGTGCTGGGGATGACCGCCCCGAGCTTCCGCAACGTCTCCGTCACTTCCGCCGCGCGGGCCGGATCACGATGCACAACCACGACGGGAATTCCGGGGCCTGGCCCCCGGTATGGCGAGGGTGGCCAGGGGGTCATCATCAGGTCGGCACTGCGCTGGAGCAGGTCTGCCGGCGTGCGCCCCATGGACTCGGTGGCGTCGAGCTTCGCGCCCTTGGCGACGAGCAGCTCGATCATCTTTGGGTGCCCGTGCCGCACCGCCAGGTGCGCCTTGATAGTCCGCCTGCCGCCGGGCGAGGCCACGAGAAATGGTCCACAATCCATCACTGTCAACCCCAGCCTTCACCAACCAAGCATGCGTGAAGAGTCGGCCCACGCGCCCATTGCCGTCTAGGAACGGGTGAATCCACGTCAGCCGATGGTGAGCGGCGGCCACGGCGATCAGGCTGTCCGGCTTGGTCGTCACCAGCGGGCCATAAAAATCCGCGAAGCGTTTGAGAAACTCCCCGAGCTTCTTGCTGGACGGCGCCATGTGTCGCCCGACGCTCACCTCGCCTTGGCGAAGCTGCCCCGGCTGGATCTCATGGGTCTTTCCCTTTTCGTCTTCGACGGTTCGGAATTCCTCCGGCAACCGCCGTCAGAAACCTTCATGCAGCCAGCAGAGGAACTCGGCCGAGCAGATCTCACCGGCATCCATCGCGGGCAACCGGGCCTCCATCTCCGCCTGCACCTCCATGTGGGCGAGATGCTGGAGCTGGAGCGACCGCTGCGCCGGGATGCTGGAGAAATCCTTCCGGATGGCCGCGTCAATGTCTCTCGGCCTCGTGCGGTGCCCCTCGATGAGGTTCGAGTAATAGCTGTTCATCGAGCGCACCAAATCCGCCACCAGTCTGCGGGTGATCGGGTGCAGCGAACCACGGAGCCGCTCGGCTCCGCGAATGAGCGTCAGGGTCTGAGTCGAGGATTGGGCACTACCATCTCCCGGCAGGAGCGGTTCCATGTCCGAGGGATGGTCGTAGAGCGACCTGCTGGCTGCTTTTCTGGTCATTTCTGCCGATGTAATTGCCGTGTCAGTAGAACACAGAATCTCCTATTAACAAGCATTCCATTAAACCATTGGTGCAGAATTCGCCGAAATTCTGCCGATGTTACTGCCAATCTTGAAAGGCCGCCGATGAAACAGGAAAACGTCACCAATTGGTTTCAGCCTCTGCCAACCAAAGCTCCATGCCACTCTTGGGTCACAAGGGTGCCAAACATACCTTGGATGCCCACGATCGAGATGCTACCGGTCGCCATCTTCATCGATTGTGTAGCCCACGGCCTCGTAGTCGCGCACGCGCTTGGAATACATTGCCGAGAAGACTGGCACACAGTCGTCCACGTAATCGTAAACAGGGACTACACGCTTGCGGTCGTGCAGGCGGTGCAAGCGGCCAACGTATTGTTGCAACGTGCCGCGCCAGGTCAACGCAGATGAGATCGTTGCGTGCCTTGTGGTCGGCCAGGGCGGCATACAACGTGTGCATCTCCGGTTTTCCGGTCGAGGGTGGCAATCGAAAGTTGGTCGGCCGTGGAATGACGACGTGGTTGAATGGCCGCGCGAACGCTTGAGCCCTTGCGTCCACGCGGTGGCGGATCGGCCTGCACTGCATGATGATGATCGGATGATGCCCGTCCTTGCGCTGCGGCGTGGCTGTCAGGCCGGTGATGTAACGCGCCTTCACCTGCCGGAGGACTTGATCGGTCAGCGGGAAGTATTCCTTTGGTTCGTCGGACTGCGGGGTGCCCCACACTTTTCGGCAGGCGGGTGAATAGCCCTTCTTGCCATCACGCCCTTCCCACCGGACGGCGTAAACATCATCGCGCCCGCGAAACAGGCTGCGGAAGAGTTTTACCTTCTCGTCAGGGCTCGACCTGGCGGTGATGCCGTCACTGCTGGAGGCGTGGACGAGCGCGACGGCGGGTGGCGGTTCGCTCTGTGTCGGGAAATCTCCCAAGCGCTCCCGCAGCCAGCGGTTCTCCTCTCCGAGCCGTTTGCACTCCGTGAGTGCATCAGCCAGTTGCTCTTGAAGCGCTCATTCCATGCCGCAGCTACTTCTGCGTTTGATACCAGTCACTCCACCCAGGGCGAGTTCATCGATGTCGTGCGGACAACATCTGGCTGGTGAGGCGACGTGCAGCATTGCCAGGTGGAGGAACCTGATCGAGAAGGCGTGCCTCTTGCCTCTGCCAAGCGAAGTCTGCATGTAAAGGTTGCATTGCGAGAAGGGGTCACGCGGAATGAGAAAATAGGATGCCAGCCAGTCCGCAGTGATGCCCCGATGCTGCACGCCACGTCCCAACAGGCGATTTTCCACGGAGGAAGATTCCCGAAGCACGAGGGGCGAGCGGCCGATAAGTTTCCGGGCGACTCGCATCACTCACCGCAGTGAAGTTGCCCCGATTTAGCGGATCAAGCCTGGCAACTACGGCTGCAATTCCCGATTGGCCACGCCCGCCGTGCCGGAGTGGAGAATCTTGCCATAGTCGTTGCTGGAATTCGTTGCCCGGCCTGCGGCGTTCTGTCCCGGCATATCGCTCCCGGCGCAGACCAGCCACTTCGGGCTATGGCGTCCGGCCGCCGCCTTGCCTATGATTCCGGCCACATGAACCTCGCTCTGGCATCGCTCATGACGCTGCTGCTGTCCGGCGCGCTCGCTTCGGCGGCGGTCGTCGCCCGCTGGGATTTTGGCGCGGAGGAGCCGACGCTCCTCACGCCGCATGGCGGCGTGCATCGCGATGTGCCCGGCCCGCGCCCGCCGGAGTTTCCGGACTTCGACGCGGGCAACACTGCCGTCCAGCTCGACGGCAACGGCGCGCGGTTCACCTTCGACGACCCCGGCGGTGGGAGCGGTTTTGATTTCACCAACGGCGACGCCCTCACGCTGGAAGCCTGGGTGAAGCTTGATGACCTGCGTCCGGGCGAAAACCTTTACGTCATTGGCAAGGGCCGCACCGGCGCGGCGGGTTTCACGGCGGAGAATCAGAACTGGGCGCTGCGTGTGCGCGAGCAGCGGGGCAAGGCGTGCGTGAGCTTCCTCTTTGCCACCGTGCCCGTCAGCGGCACGCCGAAGACGGACAAACATTGGCATCGCTGGACCACGGCCGAGGGCTTCGCGCCCAAGTCCGGCTGGCACCATATCGCGCTGACGTATCGCTTTGGCGAGCCGGCGTCGGTGCGCGGCTGGCTGGACGGCCAATCGCTCCCCGGCGCGTGGGA
Organism: Limisphaerales bacterium; assembly: GCA_040081795.1. GTDB lineage: Bacteria > Verrucomicrobiota > Verrucomicrobiia > Limisphaerales > SXTU01 > SXTU01. The sequence continues at coordinate 3,383 of JBEBFV010000534.1, forward strand.
CATCGGCGGGCCGACCACGGCGCCACCGGTCGTGGACAATGACGCTGTGTGGATTGGCTCCTCCAGCGGCGGCGCGCCGGCCAACAGCTTTCGCGGGGCACTGGATGCCGTGGCCGTGCATCGCGGCGCGCTCCCCGACGAGATGCTTAAGCAACGCTTCCGCCGCACGGGCGGGCCGGTCGTGACGCGGCCGGCGAAGGAAACGTTGCCCGACCTCGGCGCGTTGCCTCCGGGCCGCGTGCGCGTGACGTTCCATGAAAAGATGCCGGCCCACGACCGTTGGCTGAACGACGGCGAGGTGTGGCCGGCCGAGACAGCGCGTTGGACGGGGGAAAGTTTCCTCCTGCCGCGCCTGCCGGTGCGCTACGACGACTGGGGCATTCGCGAGGCTTGGAAAGCGCCGCTGCTCGTGCGCCTCGCGGCGGACGTGACGCTGCCGCCGGGCAAGCATCGCTTCGTGATGCGCGCACGGGCCTTGGGCCGGCTGTGGGTGAACGGCGTGGTCGTCGCGCGCACTGCGGGCCTGACGAAATCGCCGCCCGACGGCGAAGAGCCGATGACTCCAGTCGCGCAGCCGCCGTTGCCCGGCGCGC
>JBEBFV010000535.1:0-3967 GCA_040081795.1 Limisphaerales bacterium
TCCTCAGCGCGCTCGGCACGGCGGACGAGACGAAGCGCGCCGAGTCGCTCGCCGCGCACGCGGACAAGCTGCGTGGCACCATCCGCGCGCTGGCGGAGCGCGATTACCCGGCGCAGTTTCCGAACGCGCTCGACCACGTCGTCCTCTTCCTGCCCGCCGAATCGCTCTTCAGCGCCGCGCTCGAAGGTGACCGAGGGCTGATCGTCTGGGCGGCGGAGCGGCGGATCATGCTCGCGACGCCCGCGTCGCTCATCGCGCTGCTGCGGTCCGTGAGCGTGAGCTGGCAGCAGCACGAGCAGACGGTGAACGCGAAGGAGATTGCCGAAGCGGCAGGGGAGTTGTTTAGCCGGGTGGCGACGTTCGTGAGGCACTTCGAGAATGTCGGCGCAGGCCTGGAGCGTGCGAACAAGGCCTACAACGATGCGGTGGGCAGCTACGAGTCACGCGTCCGTCCGCAGGGTGAGGCCGTGCTGAAGCTCGGGGCCGCAAGCGGTGGAAAAGAGTTGCCGGAGCTTGCCACCGTGGCTGCATCGCTCAGGCCACCACCGGAAGTTCCTGCAACGGTTGATGGGTCTGTGCAGTCTTAGTTTGGGGCGCTGGAAAATCCTTGCTCCGCCTCTGCCCCGCTCGGAAACTCCGGCCAACGCAACCGTCGCATGGCTGAAGACAACCGCTCGCTCGAATCATTTCGCCGCCAATACGAGGTCGAGAAGGACCTGCACGGGCGGCTGATGAATTCCACCCGCGCCCAGCGCACGACGCTCTTCGCGGAGCTTTACGACGAGCTTTTCCGCCGAGTCCCCGACCATCCGCGACTCACCCGTCGCGACACTGAGGAACACAGCCGCCGCGCCGTGGCGGCGCGTATGAACATCCTCCGCCCGCACCTGGCCGGCGTGAAGACGTTCATGGAAATCGCGCCGGGCGATTGCCGACTCGCCTACGAGATGTGCCAGCACGTCGAGAAGGTCATCGCGCTCGACATCTCGGACCAGAGCGGCGGCCAGCAGAACGCACCGAAGAACTTCCACTTCGAGACCTACGACGGCTACACGCTGAACCTGCCGAACAGCTCGGTTGACATGGCGTTCAGCTACCAGTTCCTCGAACACGTCCACCCGGACGACCACGAGGACCACTTCCGCACGGTGCTGCGCGTGCTGCGTCCAGGCGGCGTTTACATCTTCGACACGCCGCACAAGTATTCCGGCCCGCACGACGCGTCGTTCATGTTCTCGGACGATGCCGATGGTATGCACCTGAAGGAATGGACCTACCGCGAGATGGACGCGCTGGTGCGGCGCGTCGGTTTCTCTGAGGTGTTCACCTACCGGTTCGGAAAATGCCGACAGAGTGGCCTGTGGAACGCACTCACTTTTTGCGTCGAGGCGTGTGTCGGCGCGCTGCCGGTGAAGCTGCGCAAGGCCATCAGCAAGCGGCTCTTCCTCGGCGTCACGATGCTCGTTCGCAAGTGAACTCAGCAGCAGCAGCCGACGTGAGGAGTCCCTCTTTAACGCGGAGCGTGGGAGCCGGAAAGCGGAACAAACCCAGAGACTCCTCGCGTCGTCTCCTCCGGATGCTGGCATGATGATCCGCAAGTCCATCGCGCTGGCATTCACGCTGGCGGTTCTCACGCTCGGCTGCTTCTGGCCGGTGCGGGTGCGGGTGGATGCGTCGTTCTGGGGCCACGTCTTCGACATGGGGCACATCCCAATGCTCGCGTGGCTCGCGGCGGTGCTGCTTTACGCGCTGCCTGAGCGGGTGCAACCACCGGCCCGGCGGCACGTGGTGGTCTTCGCCCTCGCGTTCGCGTTTGCGGTGGGGATCGAACTGCTCCAGCCGTTCTTTGGCCGTTCGCGGAGCCTGGCTGACGTCATCAACGGCGCGATAGGCGCGGGCTTGGCGCTGACTGGAATCGTCGCGTGGCAGCAGTCGGGAAGTTGGCTTTGGCGTGGCGGCCATGCGCTTGCACTGGCTGGGGCGCTGATGGTCGCGTTGTGGCCGGCCTACGAGGAATGGCGCGGGATTCGTTGGCGCCAGATGCATTTCCCCTCGCTCGGCGATTTCGAGGACGCGGCGGAGTTGAGGCTCTGGCGCTCGCAAGGCGGCTCGCGTGGACAGCCGACGAACGCCTCGCTCACCCGCGCTCGCGCGTCGCAGGGCGAGCAGTCGCTGCGAGTCGTGGGCGGGGCGGGGGATTGGGCCGGCGTGAGCTACTCGGCTGGAGACAAGGACTGGACGGCGTTTCGTGCGCTGTCGCTGGATGTCTTCAACCCACGCGACCCATTCACGATCTTCGTGCGCGTGGACGACAACGGCGATTGCGCGAAGCTGGCCGACCGCTTCGAGCGCGGCTTCGAACTGGCGCGCGGCTGGAACCGCTTGCGCGTGCCGACGGCGGAGATTGAGCACGGGCCGAAAGAGCGTCGGCTGAACATGAAGGCTGTCCGCCGCGTGTCGGTCTTCTCCGGCGATGGTGAGCCGCAGCGGTTTTGGTTTTTGGACAACGTGAGATTGGAAAGACGGGGAGAGGATTAGGACCCAGATCACGAGCACGAGGGACAGCCGAGGCGCTTCACCTCTTGCTCTTAATCCTAATCCTAATCTTAATCCTTCCGCCGCCGCGCATGAACATCGCTTACGTCACGGGTGACGACCCGCACAACCTCAAGAGCTGGTCGGGCCTCTCGCACCACATCGCAGAGTCGCTCAAGCCGCACGGGGCACAGATTCATTACCTTGGCCCGCTGGACTCTGTCGTGTCACCGCTCATGGGCGTGGAACGCCGGGTTTGGAATCTCCTTGGCAGGCAGCTCCTCGAAAACCGCGAGCCGTCCATCGTGCGCGGCTGGGGCCGGCAGGTGACGGAAAAGCTGAAGGGCCTCGACGCCGACGTAATTCTCGCCACGCACACGGAGCTGCTCTCGGAGTTCGAGAGCGACCTGCCCATCGCCTACTGGAGCGACTCGAACTTCGGCTGCATGCTGGACGCGTATCCGTATTTCCAGAGCCTGAACCCGTTCGCAATCCGGCGCGGGCACGACTACGAGCGGCGGGCGTTACGGCGGGCGGACCTGGTTTTCTACGCCTGCGATTGGGCACGCGACGCGGCCATCAGCCAATACGGCACCGACCCGGACAAGGTGAAGGTCATCCCGTTCGGCGCGAACATTCAATGCGACCGCACTGTGGCGGACGTGGACAAGCTCATCGCCGCCCGGCCCAAAGACCGTTGCAACCTGCTCTTCCTCGGAAAGGTCTGGGCGCGCAAGGGCGGCGACACGGCGGTGGCGGTGGCGGAGGAACTCAACAAGACTGGTCTGCCCACTACGCTCACGCTCATCGGCTCGCAGCCGCCGGAGGGCAAAGAGCTGCCATCGTTCGTGCGCAAGACGGGCTTCATCAACAAGAGCGACCCCGCCGGTCTTAAGCAGTTCAACGAACTCATCGCCGAGTCGCACTTCCTCATCCTGCCGTCGCGGGCGGAGGCGTTCGGCATCGTGTTCTGTGAGGCGGCGTCCTTCGGCGTGCCGAGCCTGGCGACTCGGGCGGGCGGCATCCCGACGGCGGTTCGCGACGGCGCGAATGGCAGGACGTTTCCGCTCGACGCGCCGCCAGCCGAATATGCCGCGTTCATCCGTAAGCACTTCGAGAACTACGCGGCTTACGAAACGCTCGGGCGTTCGGCCTTCCGCGAATACGAGACGCGGCTGAACTGGGGAGTGTCCGGTGCGACGGCGATGGGGCACTTGAGGGCGATGCTGGAGGAGCGCCGCCGCTGACTGGGTTCCGTTTTGAGCAAGTCATTCAACCTCGCGCTCGCGCAGATGCTCGTCACGCCGGGCGATGTGACCGGAAACCTTGCGCGAGCCGAGGATCGCATCGCGACAGCAGCAAAGCGGGGCGCGGACATCGTGCTGCTGCCGGAGGCGCTGGATTGCGGCTGGGCGCATCCTGTCTCTTATAC
>JBEBFV010000536.1:0-3964 GCA_040081795.1 Limisphaerales bacterium
GTCGTCGTCGGCGCGGGCCGGTGTCAAGGTGGTGAGGAGGGCGAGCAGGAGGGGGAACCAGGCTTTGCAGTTCACGAGTTGGCTTTTCATGCAGGGTGGTTTCAATGGGCGGTTCTGTTGGTCAAACGGCTCGACCGTCATAGTGCCATCAGCCGGTAGCGTCAAGTTTAGGAACTGGAAGCGGGCTGGGGAAAAACCGGAGGTGCGGAATCCCCGCTTGTCTGCCGGCAGTGGCCTCCCTACATTCGCGGCGAACCAGAATTCAAACTGCTCAACTCTTTGTCACCATGAACAAGTCTCTCTCTCTCACCGCCGGCGCGCTTGTCGGCGCGTATGCCGCCTTCACGTCGGGCTGCGCCAGCAAGTCCTGCTGTGACAACCACGACCACGGCAAGCACGGCGCGGCCGCCACAGCCGGTTCCGTCATCAAGCAACTCGTCGCCACCATCCAGCCCACCGCCGGCAACAAGTGCGCGGGCAGCGTGCGCTTCACGGAGGTGGACGGCGTCGTGTATGTCTATGCGGAGATTTCCGGCCTCACGCCCGGCCAGCAGCACGCGATGCACATCCATGAGTTTGGCGACGGCTCCTCGACCGATGGCACAAAGGCCGGTGGCCATTACAACCCTGAGGACAAACCCCACGGCCTCCCCGGCACAGACGCGCGGCACGCGGGCGACCTCGGCAACCTCCAGGCCGACGCCGAGGGCAAGACCGTCTATCGCGCGGAGTTCAAGAACATCTCCATGCTCGGCAAGAACGCCATCATCGGACGCGGCGTCATCATCCACGCCAAGCCTGACGACGGCGGCCAGCCGGTCGGCAACGCGGGAGCGCGCATCGGCTTCGGCTCGATCGGCGTGGCGAATCCGAAGCAGTGAGGGGGCAGGTGATGCGTGATGCGTGATGCGTGAGCACGGCTGGTCACGCTCGAACTTCCGTCTCCTTCACGCATCACGCATCACGCATCACGGACAACGCATCACGTCGCGAAAAGCCCCGCTGAATTCATCCGCCAGTTCTCGCATCGAAAACTCCACACATGAACCCGTCACCCGTCACCCGCCGTCGTTTCGTTCAGTCCACCGGTGCGCTCGGCGCGATTCTCGCGCTCGGGAAGCCGCCGTCCGTCCTGCCCGCTGAAAGCCCCGGCAACCGCGTTGTCGTCGGCGTGATTGGCCTTTCGCGCGGCATGGCGCACGTCGCCGGGCACCTGGGCGTGAACAACGTCGAGGTCGGCTACGTGTGCGATGTGGATTCCACGCGGCTGGCCGGCGGCGTCAAGGTCGCCGTGGACAAGCAGCCGACAGCGGTCCGCAAACCGCTGGGCGTCGGCGATTTCCGCCGCATTCTCGACGACAAGAACGTGGACGCCGTCTCGATCGCGATGCCGAACTTCTGGCACACGCCTGCGGCCATCTTGGCGATGCAGGCGGGCAAGCACGTCTATGTCGAGAAGCCCGGCAGCCACAACCCTTGGGAGGCTGAGGCCATCGTCGCGGCGTCGGTGAAATACAAACGCAAGGTGCAGATGGGCAACCAGCGTCGCAGCTACGCGAACGTCATCGAGGGCATCCAGAAGCTGCGCGAGGGCGTGATTGGCAAAGTCCTTTTCTCCCGCTCCCATTACAATGGAGCGCGGCCGAGCATCAAGAAGGGCCAGTTCGGCAAACCGCCGGAGACCTTGAACTGGTCGCTGTGGCAAGGCCCCACGCCGGAGCGGCCCTACAAGGACAACCTCCATCCCTACAACTGGCACTGGCACTGGCACTACGGCGGCGGCGAGATGGCCAACAACGGCATCCACGCGCTGGACGTTTCGCGCTGGGGCCTTGGTGTGGACTACCCGACGAAGGTCACGTTTCTCGGTGGGCGTTACCATTGGGACGACGACCAGGAGACGCCCGACACCGGCTCCGCGGTTTTTGACTTCGGCCACTGCGGCGCGTCGTGGGACGACAGCTCGTGCAACCCGCGCAAGGGCGAGAAGAACCCGTTCGTCGCGTTCTACGGCGACAAAGGCATGATGACGATGGCCGGCGGCAACGACTACACCGTCACCGACAACGGCGGCAAGGAGGTGGAGAAGAAGACCGGCGGTCCCGGCGGCGGCGACATCCCTCACTTCGCAAACTTCTCCGATGCTATTCGCGAGAACAAGCCGCTCAACTCGCCCATCAGCGAGGGGCAGAAGGGTTCGCTCCTGTGCCACCTCGCCAACATCTCCTATCGGACCAACTCAATGCTTACCATTGACCCGAAGAACGGCCACATCATTGGCAACCCCGAGGCGCAAAAGCTCTGGAAGCGAGAGTATCGCCCCGGCTGGGAGCCGAAGGTCTGAGGGGCGCTGTTGCTGCGAAAGGGAATTTGTTTGTGTCCGCCGGGGGCACGCGCTGCGATTTTTCGTCTGATGACGCGCGTGCGACACGTTTGTTTTGACCGCGCCTCCGTCGGGCGTTACACCAAGCGTGTCGTTTCGCTCCGGGTTGATTCTGCTCCATGAACATGCCGTTTTGCCTTTTTGCCGCCGGGACAAATTCCCAGCTCGGCTACATCTGGGACAAGTCCACCATCGAGGCGCGCGTCATCATCGGCCTGCTGGTGATCCTCTCGATGTTCGCGTGGTCCGTGATGGTTTCCAAGAGCCTCCAGATGCGCCGCGCCCGCCGGCTCAACGATCTTTTCATGGCCGAGTTCCGCGCGCAGAAGGCGGTGCTCGACATCCACGACCGGCGTGTCCAAGTCGAGGGCTGCCCACTCTTCACGGTGTATCAGGAGGGAATGGTGGAGACCGAGGCGCGGCTGAAGCAGCCCGATGGTTCGCGGAAGAAGCACATCTCCCTCAAGTCCATGGAGCACGTGAAGCGCACGCTCGAAGGCGCCGTGGCGCGTGAGGCGCTCGCGTTGGAATCCGGCATCATCCTGCTCGCGCTGGCCGTCAGCGGCGCGCCGTTCCTCGGCCTGCTCGGCACGGTGTGGGGCGTGATGGACACCTTCGCCGGCGTGGCGCAGGCGGGCCGCGCGGACCTCGCCGCGATGGCTCCCGGCGTGGCAGCCGCGCTCATCACGACCGTCGCCGGCCTGCTCGTGGCGATCCCCTCGATGTTTGGCTACAACTGGCTCGTGCATAATCTCCGCGTCCAGACAGTCGAGCTGGACAACTTCGCGCAGGAGCTGGCGTCGAAGCTGGAGACGGAGTTTCTGAAGGATGAGTGACGAGAACGCCATGTCGAGGCCACCCCAGGCGCAGAAGGATATGCCGGTCCACTGCGCGAAGTGCGGCGCGTTCAACGAACGCACGGCAGACGCTTGCACCGACTGCGGGTCGCACCTCCGACTCAAGTGCCGGAAGTGCCAGTCCTCGAACCTGCGCACCGCAAGCCGCTGCTCCAAGTGCCATCAACTCCTCCGCACCGGCGGCGCGGGGTTCGGCCTGTTCAATCTGAAGTTGAAGGGCCGGCTCTGGCGGCGCGGCTGGCTGCGCCGGCGGATACGCCGTTGGAACCGCCCCGCCGCCCTGGTTCTGACCGGCGCGCTCATCCTATGGGCGTTGATCTGGGTTTGGATTGGGAACCCTTCTAACCCAGTCCGCCGATGAGACGCTTCTCCCAGCGCAATTCCCTCGTGACGTTGAGCGAGATCAACATCACGCCGCTGCTCGACCTCGCGTTCGTCCTGCTCGTCATCTTCATCATCACCACGCCGATGCTCGAAGGCTCGCTGGACGTGAACCTGCCGACGGGCAGTCCGCGGCCTGACCAGGCGCGCCTGCCCAAGGCTGAGGACATCCGCACCGTGGAGATTGACCGCGCTGGAAACTTCCGGCTCCAGAAACGTCCGATGCCGCTCGACCAGGTCGAGGCGCAACTCGTCGCCGACTTTCGCGCCAATCCAAACCTCATCATCCGCGTGCGCGGCGACAAGGACGGCAAGCTCGACCACGCGATGCAGTTGCTCGACC
>JBEBFV010000117.1:0-14439 GCA_040081795.1 Limisphaerales bacterium
CCCAGCACGTAGCCGACGAGCAGCACGCCAAGCAGGACGAAGAATCCACCGTTAGCAAACATGGGGGCCTCCAGTGGCGCGCGATTGCGCCGTTGAGTTGGTGTGGACGGGCTTCACGGTGCGCAGAGTGCCAGAGAGCGCGGTCGCGCGTTAATCGTTTTTTCGGCCCCGACCATCAGGGACGGAGATGCGGCCGGGCTTCCCCTTACGCATTACGCATTTCGTTCTCCGCACTGCGTAATGCGTAAAACGTAAGTTCACTTCGCCTCCGCCACCGCCTTCGCCCAGTCCTTCAGGAAAATGTCCAGGCCCACGTCCGTGAGCGGGTGGTCGTAGAGCAGCTTCAGCGTGTCGAAGAACATCGTGCAGACATCGGAGCCGGCGAGCGCGGCCTGGAGGACGTGCTCGGGGTGGCGGATGGCGGCGGTGAGAATCTGCGTCTCGTAGCCGTAGTTGTCGTAGATGGTGCGAATCTGCCGCACGAGGTCCATGCCCGTGTGGCCCACCGCGTCGAGGCGACCCACGAACGGGCTGATGTAGGTCGCACCGCACTTGGCCGCGAGCAACGCCTGGAGCGGGGAGAAGTTCAGCGTGACGTTGGTCTTGATGCCGTCGGCGGACAGCTCCTTCACCGCCTTCAAGCCCTCGCGGATGACGGGCACCTTCACGACGACGTTCCTGCCCAGCTTCGCGAGCTTGCGGCCCTCCTTCACGATTTCCTTCGCGTCGAGCGCGATGGTTTCGAGGCTCACCGGGCCATCCGTGAGCGCGAGGATTTCACGATAGACCTCCAGCGGCTTGCGTCCGGTCTTCATCACGTGGGTCGGGTTGGTGGTCACGCCGTCCACGATGCCCCAGCTCACGGCTTCCTTGATTTGCGCGACGTCGGCGGTGTCTATGAAAAGTTGCATGGCAGTGCGGCGAGGGTGCGCTCCGAGGAAGCGGAGTCGAGCGGAAAAGCACCGCCGGTTTTGCGCTGGACTCGACTTGCCCACGTCTCGACCATCCGCGCATGAACTTCGTCACCCACCTCGAATGCGCCAACTGCGTCACGCGCTACGACGCGGACAAGGTCCACAACCTTTGCCCCGCCTGCCAGAAGCCGCTGTGGGTGAAATACGACCTGGACGCGCTGAAGAAGAACTTCCCCAAGAAGGCGCTCTTTGGCCGTCCGCCGACCATCTGGCGCTACCTCGAAATGCTCCCGGTGCGCGATCCGGGCAAGATTGTTTCGCTCACCGAGACCATCACGCCGATCCTGGAAACCAAGCGGCTCGCGGCGCATTTCGGCGTGCAGCATCTCTTCATGAAAGACGAGAGCCGTCTGCCCACCGGCAGCTTCAAGGCGCGCGGCATGGCGATGGCCATCACGATGGCGAACGAGTTCGGCACCAAGCGCGTCGCGTGCCCCACCGCCGGAAACGCGGGCGGCGCGATGGCCGCCTACGCCGCCCGCGCGGGCATGGAGGCGTATGTCTTCATGCCGGAGGACACGCCGGTCATCAACCAGAAGGAGTGCTTCCTCGCGGGCGCGAAAACGTTCCTCGTCAACGGCCTCATCACGGACTGCGGGCGCATCGTGGGCGAGGGCAAGGCGAAGAAGGGTTGGTTCGACGTGAGCACGCTTAAGGAGCCGTATCGCATCGAGGGCAAGAAGACGATGGGCCTGGAACTCGCCGAGCAGTTCGACTGGGAGCTGCCCGACGTGATCCTCTACCCGACCGGCGGCGGCACGGGCCTCATCGGGATGTGGAAGGCGTTCGCTGAACTGGAAGCGATGGGCTGGCTCAAGTCGGCGAAGAAGCCGAGAATGATTTCCTGCCAGAGCACAGGCTGCGCGCCCATCGCGGAGGCGTTCAAGAAAGGCGACCGCTTCGCCAAGAAGTTCGAGAACGCCGCGACCATCGCCAGCGGCATCCGCGTGCCGGCAGCCGTGGGTGACTTCATGATTCTCGACGCCGTGCGCGCCAGCGGCGGCGTGGCGCTGGCGACGCCGGAGGCGGACATTCCGAAGTGGATGCAACTCGCGTCGTCGCGCGAAGGCATCGCGCTATGCCCGGAGACGGCCGTGTGCCTCGGTGCGTTGGAAGTGCTGCTGAAGGAAGGGAAGATCAAGCCGAGCGAGCGCATCGTGATCTTCAACACCGGCGCGGCGCAGAAGTATCCCGAGGCGGTGCGCGAGCACCTGCCGCGTGTGGACTGCACGAAGCCGATTGAGTGGGAGAAGATATGAAGTGTAGCGGCGCTCTGTGAGCGCCGGGCTGCGACGGTCACAGACCGCCGCTACAAGCATGGACATCCTCATCACCGAAGACCTGCAAGCGCCAGCGATTGACGCGCTGGCCGCGAAGTTCTCCGTCGTGCGCGAGCCGATGCTTTGGAAGGACGTGGCAAAGCTGAAGGCCGCGCTCGCCGACGCCCGGACGGTGATGGTGCGGAACCAGACGAAACTCACGGCGGAGGTGCTGGCCGCCGCGCCGAAACTCATCGGCATCGGGCGCGTGGGTGTGGGGCTGGACAACATCGACCTGAAGACCGCGACGGAACGGGGCATCACCGTCATCGCGCCGCTGGATGCAAACGCCGTCAGCGTGGCGGAACTGACCATTGGCCTGTTGCTCGCGCTCGCGCGGAAGATTCCGCAGGCCGACCGCTCGACGAAGGCCGGCGGCTGGGATCGGCGCGGCTGCACGGGCATCGAGCTGGCGGGCCAGACGCTCGCGGTTTGCGGCTTCGGTCGCATCGGCAAGCTGGTGGCGAAGCGCGCGGCGGCGTTTGGCATGAAGCTCGCCGTGTTCGATCCGTTTGTGAAGCCGGGTGACGGAGCGTTGGCTGAAACGGGGGCGACACTCTCCTCCAAACTTGAAGACGCGCTGGGCCAAGCCGACTTCGTCACCACGCACTCGCCACTCACGACGGAGACGCGGAGGATGTTCAACGAGCGGACCTTCGCCGTGATGAAGCGTGGCGCTTTCTTCGTGAACACCTCGCGCGGCGGCGTTGTGGACGAGCCGGCGTTGCTCGCGGCATTGCAGAGCGGGCAGCTCGCGGGAGCAGCGCTGGACGTGCGCGAGGTGGAACCGCCTCCCTGTAGCGGCGCTCTGCGAGCGCCGGGCTTGAGCAACGAAACCGAACGGCGGTCACAGACCGCCGCTACAGCCTTCGAGACGATGGACAATGTCATCCTGCTGCCGCACGTCGGCTCCTTCACGCACGAGGCGCAGACGCGGACGTTTGAGGCGGTGTGCGCGGACTTGGAGCGACTGCTTCGTGGGGAACCGGCGTCCAACGCGGTGAACCGCCCACTCACTTCTCGCTGAAGAGGGCCGCTGCGAACTGCTTCGCATCGAAAGGCTGGAGGTCGTCGGGCTGCTCGCCCACACCGATGAACTTGATGGGCAGGCCCAGCTCTTTCTGAATCGCCACGACCATCCCGCCCTTGCTGGTGCCGTCGAGCTTGGTGATGACCAGGCCGGTGAGCGTGACGGCCTTGTGAAACTCCCGTGCCTGCTGGAGCGCGTTCATGCCCGTGGTGGCGTCGAGGACGAGGAGGACTTCGTGTGGCGCATCGGGGAGCTGCTTGCCCATCACGCGGTGCACCTTCTGCAATTCCTTCATCAGGTTGCTCTTCGTGTGGAGGCGACCGGCGGTGTCCACGAGGAGATAGCTCGCGCCGCGCGCCTTCGCGGCGGTGATGGCGTCGTGCGCGACGGCGGCGGGGTCGGCGTTGTAAGCGCCGGCAATGACTTCAACCTTGAGGCGCGTGCCCCAGAGCTTGAGCTGCTCAATTGCGGCGGCGCGGAAGGTGTCGCAGGCCGCGAGGACGACGGGTTTGCCCTGACCCTGCAACAAGTGCGCGAGCTTGGCGGAGGTCGTCGTCTTGCCCGTGCCGTTGACCCCGACGATGGAGACGACGGTGAGCGTGCCGGGCTGCTGGCGGAGCGCAGCGTTTGTGGCGGAAAGACTGCGTTCAACCTCCGCCGTCGCGATGGCGAAGACATCCAAGCCACCGCTGCCCTGCGACTCGTAGGCCTGCTTCACGGCCGAGAGAATCTGCTGGGTCATCGCCATGCCGAGGTCGGCACCGAGCAGCGCGTGCTCCAACTGCTCCAGCGTCTGGCCGGTCAGCTTGGGCGAGCCGGTGACGATGCGCTTGATCTCGTGCCCGAGCTTGGCGGCGGTCTTGTGCAGGCCGGCTTTGATTTTGGAGAAGAGGCCCATGGGAGAACGTGATGCGTGATGCGTGAAAAAGAGGCCGTCCGGCAGAACAATCGCACTGCCTCCTACGCTGCTGCGAAGGTTTTCTCCCGGACAGCGCGGGCGCGGGCTTCGAGCTGGCGGACGTGGATGAGCGGCAGCTTGATGCCGCCCATGAGCGGCTTGCCCTTGTTCATGCCGTGGCAGTCTGAGCCGCCAGTGATGGCCAGTCCATAGTGTTCGGCCATCAGCATATAGTGCTGGCTCGCGGCGGTGGAGTGGCGCGTGTGGAAGCACTCGATGCCGTCAATGCCCGCCTCGACAAGCGGCGGGATGATGTCGTCGCTCTTGTTGAGCGCGGGATGCGCGATGACCGCGACGCCGCCGGCGTGGTGGATCAACTCGATTGCGTCGTAGGCGGAAATCTTGAACTTCGGCACCCACGCGGGCCGATGCTTCTTCAGGTAGCGCTCGAAAGCCTCGTCCATGGATTTGCACAGTCCCGCCTGCACCAGCGCGCGCGCGACGTGCGGCCGGCCGGGCGATTCGCACTTGGCGATGGCGAAGACGGCCTCGGCCTGAAGCGGCACGCCCTGGCGCTGGAGGGCTGCTGCCATCTCATGAATCCGGTTCTGCCGGGCGTGCTGGAACTTCACCAAGTTCGAGAGGAAATGCGCGTCGGTCGGGTCAAGGAAATAGCCGAGGATGTGCACCTCCACGTCATCCACCTCACCAGTCAGCTCCGTGGCCTGCACGAACTCAATGCCCAGCCGCGCACACTCCGCAGCCATGCGCGCGCAGCCGGCGATGGTGTCGTGGTCGGTCAACGCCACGCAGGCTAGCCGGTGCCGATGCGCCGCCTGCGCCATCTCCTCCGGGGAAAATGTCCCGTCCGAGAAGGTCGTGTGCATGTGCAGGTCGGCGAACATGGCGGTGGTGGTCAAGGCCTGCCCACGGGGCCGCGGGCGGGGCGCAGCACCTCGCCGCGGACCTTGTCGAGGATGCCGTTGACGAACTTGCCGCTGTCGTCGGTGGAGAACTTCTTCGCGATGTCCACCGCCTCGTTGATGCTCACGACGGGAGGGATGTCATCGCGGTGCAGCATCTCATAGATGCCGAGCCGGAGGATGTTCCGGTCCACGGCGGCCATGCGGCTGATCTCCCAATTCCTGGCGTGCTTGGTGATGACGGCGTCCACCTCGGCCCGGTGCTCGAGGGTGCCCTTGATGAGCGGGTCGGCGAAGAGCCGGACTGCGGCCTCCTCGGTGGTGGGCGGTGGCAGCTCGACCTGCTCGCCCCAAGTCGCCTTGCCATCGGAGGCCTGGGCGATCGCGGCGCGGCGCTGCGAGTCCCAAAAATGATCGAGCGCCTCGTCCAACCGGTCCGGGGCGTTCAAGTCGCACTGAAAGAGAAACTGAATGGCGCGTTCCCGCGCCTCACGTCGCATTCCCATGGCGCGAGGATAGACCGGCGGTGGCGGGGCGGAAGACATTTTTCCGGCAGCAGGTCTTGCGGAGTGAGCGCGGAGGCGCGTCACCGCGTGCGTGCCAATCCGGTTTTCAGCAAAGCCAGCGTCGCCCAGCCGGTGGTGGACATTCGCTGCGCGTAGCTCTCCCCGCCGGAAGGCCGGGTGGTGGCGGCCCAGTCGCCGTCCGCCCGTTGTTGCGCGAGCAGAAATGACCGCCCGCGCCGGACCATCGTGGCCACATCGGCCTCGTGCGGCAGCTCCGCCAGCGCCAGCAGCGCGAGCGCGGTGTCGAAAGCCTCGGCGGGAGTGTCGGCATACGGCCCCCAGCCGCCGTCGGTGGTCTGGGCGCGGCGGAGCCGGGCAAAGGCGTCGGCGCGCCGCTGCGTGGACACGGGGGAGGAGTCGCGGAGCGAAAATCGCAGGGCCACGGCGACGGCAGGCACATTGTCCATCGGTGCGAGTCGGAGCCACTCCGCCGCCTTCGTTGCAGCGAGCTTCGTTTCCGGCGCGTCGGTTTCAGTCAAGACGCGCCACGCGGAGAAAGTGGCGAGCGCCGTCCCGTAAGTTGCAGGCGAGCCAAGGATGTCCTGCGACTCAATGCGCCACGCGCCGTCCTCGCCCTGGCCGGCTGCCACTTTCCTTGCCGCCGCAAGCAAGGCAGCGCGAGTATCGCTCTGTCCCGATTCCACCGCCGCGAGGAGCGACGCGGCGAACTGGAGATTCGCCAGCCGCTGATCACTGAAGCCGGGGTCGCCCTTGTTGTGTTCCCAGCGCGACGGCTGCCGCACCCATGCCGTCGTATCGGCAAGCGCCGCCGCAGCGACGGTGAAGCCGCCACGCTTCGCCGCGTAGAGGGCGCGCGCTGCGTCGCCGTTGTTGTGGCAGGAGAAACAGCCGTTGTCCCGCGACCACGCCGGCACCTCGCGCACGAGGAAGGCGATCGCTCGTGCCTCGCCCGAGAGCGGTGCCTTCGGGCGCGGCGCCCGGCCCGCGCAGCCACACATGGCCAGTGCGAGCAGGAGCAGCAGTGCGATGACGGCCCGGGGCGGCATGAGATCGAGCGGCGGCAGTTTCACTCCGCACGCGACGCCAGGCCATTCGATTCGGTGGAAAGGCAGCTTGAATCCCTTGTTTCCCCGGCCAGTCTGCAACTGCGACCAGCAAGCATCAGACATGAAGCCCCGTCCCAATCTCCCACGCTCCGCGTTCACCCTGATCGAATTGCTCGTCGTGATCGCCATCATCGCCATCCTGGCTGGCATGCTCCTGCCGGCCTTGAGCAAGGCCAAGGCGAAGGCGAACCAGACCTTCTGCATGAACAACACCAAGCAGTGGGCCATGGTCACGCAGCTCTATTGCGACGACCAGGACGACAAGCTGCCCTACGCGTGGAACCGGCTCAACGTCCAGGCAAACAGCTTCGACTATTTGCTCTCGCCTTACTTTCGCGGCCAGGCGTTCAACTCCGCGCAGCAGGGCACGAGTTGGACCAACTCCCTCTCCAAGTGCCCCGACCGCCAGAAGGAATGGCACAACGCCACCAGCCCCGAGTATCCCGGCGCCGGCAATCCCTGGCGCATCAGCTACGGCATGAACCAGCACACGTCGCTGAACTTCGTCAACGGCGCGCCGGTCACCGCCGGCGACTTCATCGCCACCGCACGCCGGGCGCAGGTCAGCCGCCCCGTCGACACCTATCTTGTTGGCGACCTGTCCTTCCGGCGCAATCACCCGCCCATTGAGAACCTCACCACCAACCACGTCGGCTACCGCCACGGCACGCGCTTCCCGGATGGTCAGGCCATCACCGGCTACGTGGACGGTCACGTGGGCAATTTCGACCGCAACAAGACCAACGGGGTCATCCTCGAGTTCAAGCAGTGATAGGTGGGGCGTGGGATACGCTTGCCCCTTTTTCTCTCCAGGCACCAGGCGAGCCGTTCAGTGCCTTCGCAGCGTCAACTGGTGATTCACGCGCGCGGTCTGCGACTCGTCCAGTGGCGGCAGCTCCGTGAGCGTCGGTGAATCCGTCTCGCGCAGGATGGACTTCACGCGGTCCTTCAGCGCCTCCCAGCGCGGCCATTCCATGTCCGGCGCGTGCGCGATCTGCCGCAGCACGCTGCGCCACTCGATGATCATCCGGTCAATGTCCCCGATGCCCAGGAAGTCCGTCGCCCAGCCGTTCTTGCCATCCGGATCCTTGTGCACATCCGACGCGATCTCCTCCGCGCCCGCGCCGTATTCCGGCGGCACGCCGTTGTCCAGATAGCCGGTGATGGTCTGCGGGCCGAACATCCGCTGGCAGGCCAGCGCGATGCGCCCGTCCCATCGCGCGTCGCCTTTTGCGAAGCGATGGCCTGCGTGCAGGTTCGCCAGCTCGTAGCTGAACTCCTCGATGGGCAGCGACTCATCCTCCAGTGCCGCCGCCACCGCGAGCCCGTCGCCAGAGTGGAAGTAGCTCACAATGCGTCCGCGCCGAGTCGGCACGCCCGCCGAGTCCACGAGGCCGAGCCGCCGCCAGATCGTCGCGACGCCCGTGCCGGTGGGAAGCTGTTTGCAAATCGGCACACACGGGCAGCGCGAGCAATCCTCCGGGAACACCTCGCGCTCCGGCGGTTTCCAAAGCGCGACGCCGTGCGCGTCCACGCACGCCTTGAGCGTGAGCTTGGCAAGTGAGATCACCACGCGCACCGGCCCGATGCCGACCTCTGACGCGTGCCCGGCTGCCTTGTCGTCCAACTGCGTCGCCTTCGGATACTCGACGGCCAGCACCGGCGTCAGCTCGGCCGCGAAGCACTTCTCCAGCGCAGGCACCACCAGCTCGCGCCAGCCTTGAAGCGAAGTCTGCCGCGCGTTCCAGTCCGTCAGCTTCCGCACCCACTTCGCGAGGAGAACCTGCTGGCCGTTCAACGTATCGGCCACCGTGAGCGAACGCGCGAAGGTGCCATCCGGCAACTTCACCAGCGTCCCCCCGTCGCCGAGTCTCTCCACCGCAGCTTCAACCTTCAGCGCGGGCCGAAGGTGAACTCGCGCGCCGGCAGGGCAGACCTGCCGGTCGGCCTCCCCCGCGTCAGCGAGCGCAGCGATGCGAGCGCCAACTTCGGAAGACTTAGGACCTCGAACATCGCTTCGCTCGTCAGCGGCAGGGAAGCCGCGCGGCAGCGCATCCCTACCAGCGTCAGGCGGCAGGGCGCGGTTCGGAAGCACATCCGCCGTCGTCGCCCGCCGCCGCGCGAGCACCGGCCCGCTCATCTTCAGCATCGCCAGCATGCCTTCGCCGAGCGGCTCCATCGCCTGCACGTGCGCAGCCGGCACGTCCTTGAGCACCGGCCACGGCTCCCATTCGCCCCGGCTGTTGAGAAACTGCCGCACCATCTTGCGCACGTGCCGCGCGCGCTCGCCGTCCGTCTTGAGGCCGCAGGGCGTCTCGGGATTCTTCAGCGAGCCTTCGACGCCGAGCAAAATCGGCTTCGTCGTGAAGAGCCGCTCCTGCACGCGCACTGCCTCTTGGAACGGGTCCAGCCCCGCCTGCGCCGCTGCGCCCATGATGCCCAGCAGCGCGCTCCAGTCCACGAGGCCCGACCGCGCGAGAAACGCCGGCCGTCCATCCATCAGTCGCACGCCGTTCGCCGACACCAGCACGTAACCGATTTCGTCAATGCCCCGCCGCCCCGCGCGACCGAACATCTGCAAAATCTCATCCGGCCGAATGGGAACCTCGACGCCATCGCGCCGATACGAGGCCGCCGCCAGCGCGACGCTTCGCAATGAGAAGTTAATCCCCGCCGCCAGCCCCATCGTCGCGACCACGACACGGAGTTGCCCTGCCTTCGTCAACGGCTCGACCACCCCCGCGCGCGCGCCGTAGCTCATCCCGCTGTGGTGATACGCCACGCGGCAGCGCAGCATCCGCGCGACCTTCTCGCCGACGAGCGTCTTCTGCTCCGTCGTGAGCGTGAGCGGGTTATGGTTTGGGAGAAACCGCGCGAGCTCGCCGGCCAGGGCTTCAGTCTCCTTGCGGCGCGGCGCAAAAATCAGCACAGGCCCCAGATCATCGGCGAGCGCTTTTGCAACCAGGCGCGGCCAGTAGCCCTTCACCTCGCTGGGGACGTGGCCACCCAGGTCGTTGGAGTGAACTTCCTCCAGCGGCACGGGTCGAGTGAGATGCCGCACGAGCTGCACCTTGCGCCCAAGCCGCTCCAGCCACTTCACGATGTGGTGCGGGTTCTCCACGCTGCCGCTCAGGAGCAGCAGACGCGTCTGCGGCGGAGCCATCGCGATGCAAAGCTCGTAGTTCAGCCCACGGTCGCCGTCCGCGAGCATCTGATACTCGTCAATCACCAGCAGCGCCGGGCCGTCTCCTCGGATGAGCCGGTATTTCTGCGTCTCGAGCGTGGCGACGAGCACCGCCGCGTCGAGGTTGTCGCTCAGGTCGCCAGTGGCGATGCCCACGTGCCAGCCGCGCGCACGCCACTCGGCGAGCTTGTCGTTCGCGAGCGCGCGCGTGGGCACTGTGTAGATGGCCTGCCCGGGAGGCTTGCCGTAGTTCGACCACAGCTCGAAGACGAGCGTCTTGCCCGCACCAGTCGGCGCGTGGACGACGACATCCTTGCCCGCGCGCAACGCGTGGACGGCTTGCAACTGCCACACGTCCGGGACGGTGGCTTGACTGAAGGCCGGCTGTCCGGCGGGTTTTTCCTCATGGGACGACACGACGCGACGATAGGCGAAGCGTGGAAAAGAGTAACGCATTCTTCCCGGTGCGCCCTCGCCGCTGTCGCCTGCCTTCTCGCCCGCGCATTTCTCCTGATGTCTGTCCAGAATTTGCCGGCGGTGTGAGCAGTGTTCAGTGTTTAGTCGCGGGGTGGCTGTGATTAGAATCGGGCCATGCCTACTGTGACCATCGTCGGCCCCGCCGGTTCGCTTGAAGGGCGCTTCCATCGCGCGGCCTCGCCGGATGCTCCGGTCGCGCTGCTGCTGCATCCGAATCCGAAGTTCGGCGGGACGATGAACACGTTGGTGGTGTATTCGCTGTTCACGGCGTTTCAGGACGCGGGCTTCAGCGTGCTGCGGTTCAACTTCCGTGGCGTGGGCCGCAGCGCGGGCGAGTTCAGCGGCGGGGCAGGGGAGCTGGCTGATGCGCAGGCTGCGTGGGCGTGGCTGCGCGCCGAGTGTCCGCAGGCGAAGGCGAAGTGGGTCGCTGGATTTTCGTTCGGCTCCTGGATCGCGCTGCAACTGCTGGCGAAGGAAGGCGGATGCGATGGCTTCGTGGCCGTCGCGCCGCCGACGAACAATTTGGATTTCAGCTTCTTGACCGAGTGGCGCACGTCGGGCCTGGTCGTCCACGGCACGTCGGACCAACTCGTGCCGGAGGACGTGGTGAAGCAGCTCGTGGCGAAACCCTGCGCGCCGGGGGTGACGGTGCAGTATGCGCCCATCGCCGGAGCCGGGCATTTCTTTGACCCCGGACACACGGAGCTGGTTCGGGTCGTCAGCAGCTTCGTGAAGCAACGTGCCGGCTAACGAAAGGTCGCCCGTCGAAACACGCAGAACAGTTCGTCCCCGACGCGCTTCGTTGAGGTGAGGCGCAGTTGAAGTGCGTCGGCAATTTTTGCGAAGCCGAGGCCGTCAGCGATGGTGGGCGCGTGCCGCCCGCCGATGATGCAGGGGCAGACGGTGAGGTGCAGTTCGTCCACGAGGCGTGCGCGGAAGAGGGCGTCGTTCAGTTCGCCGCCGCCTTCGCAGAGGAGGCGTTTCACGTTCCACTCGCTGTGCAGCCAGGAGAGTGCGTCGGCGAAATCCACTTCGGATCTGCCTGTGGTTTTGACCGCATCGGCCACGGCGCGGAGCTTCTTCAGCGCAGCCACCGGCGCGCGCTCGCTGGTCAGGACGATGATGGGCGAGAAGCGATGCTGGAAGATTTCTGCGCGCGGATTGACGGAGCCGGAGCCGGTGACGATGACCCGCAGGCTGTATTCGGCGAGGCCGCGACGAAGGCGGAGTTTGCGGAAGCGCTCCGCACCGGGGCCGAGCGTGTAGTTGCTCAGGTCCACCGTGCGCGCACCGCTCATCACGGCGTCGGCAGTCGCACGGAGTTCGTAGAGATGCTCGTGGTCGCGCGCGCTGCTGAAGGTGGAGACAGCGCGATTGGTCGTGGCGATTTTGCCATCGGCGGACATCGCCATGTTCACGAGGACGAAGGGACGTGGTGCGTGCTGCGTGCTGCGTGCTGCGTGTCGAGCGTCGTCGGCCTCGGGCACGCAACACGCAGCACGCAACATGGTTTCGTTTCGCTCCGACGGCTTCATCACAGAATCAGCATCGCGTCGCCGTAGCTGAAGAAGCGGTAGCGCTCGCGCACGGCCTCGGCGTAGGTGGCGAGCATGAGTTCGCGTCCCCGCAACTCGCCGGGCGCAGCGAAAGCGCTCACGAGCATGAGCAGCGTGGATTGTGGCAGGTGGAAGTTCGTGAGCAGCGCGTCCACGATGCGAAACTGAAACGGCGGGTGGATGAAGATGCGGGTGCGGGTGCGGTGAGTTGAGAGTTGAGAGTTGAGAGTTGAGAGAGCGGCGGCGCTTTCGAGGACGCGGACGGTGGTGGTGCCCACGGCGATGACGCGGCGGCCTTCGTGCTTCGCGCTGTTGATGGCGGCGGCCGTGTCGGCGGGCAACTCGAAGCGCTCTTCGTGCATCACGTGGTTTGCGAGGCTCTCCGCTTTTACGGGCGCGAAGGTGCCAAGGCCCACGTGGAGGGTGACGAAGTGGATTTGCACGCCGCGCGCGCGGAGTTCGTCGAGGAGCGGCGGAGTGAAATGAAGTCCTGCGGTCGGCGCGGCGACGGAACCGGAATGCTGTGCGAAGACGGTTTGGTAGCGCGAGTCATCTTCAGTTCCAGCGGCGCGTTCGATGTAGGGTGGCAGCGGGATTTCGCCGTGCGTTTCGAGTTCATCCAGGATGTTCGGCGTGCCCGTGAAACGGACGCGGCAGTGGCCCTCGTCATTTTTCTCCAACACGACAGCACGCACGAGCGACGCGCCGCCGCCGTTGGCCCGCAGTTGAATTTCAGTTCCGATGCGGACGCGTTTGCCGGGGCGGAGAAGGGTCCACCACTCGTTCGCCGCGACTTCCTCCACGAGCAGCAATTCGACTTGCCCTCCGCTGGCGGGCTTGTGCCCGTGCAGTCGCGCGCGGATGACGCGGGAGTTGTTGAGCACAAGCAAGTCGCCGGAGCGGAGAAATTCCGGCAGGTCGCGGAACTGCCGATGCTCGGTGCGCTGCCCGGTCCTGTGCCGGACGAGGAGGCGTGAGCCATCGCGCGCGGGGGCGGGCGATTGCGCGATGAGTTCTGGCGGGAGCGGGTAGTTGAAGTCAGCGGTGCGCAAGGGACTGGGTGGGGCTTGGAATTCGGGCCGAACGCGTTAGTGGGGCAGAAGTGGGGCAAGCCGTCATTCTTCCCCTCGAAGCAGTGGACAGATGGGAATCTGCTCGATGGAGAGGATTTCCAAGGCAGGTTTCGTTAAAGTTCGGAGAATCAAGTCCTCCAACGGGAGGCAATCGTTTCCAAGTGAGAGTGTTTCACCGGAAAAAGTGGGTTCTCAAGTTGTTGAAAATAAACAAGTAACAACAAAAGTGAAATTATTTGTGTTATCAGTTGACCGTTGTGGGACTTAGTGGGTAAAAATGGGCCGCTCTGGGGCACTGTGGGTTATGTTGGGTGCTTCGGATTGCGGCATATGTCTACAACCACCGGCAACGCTCGCATCACCTTCAAGGGTGAATACGACTTTGGCGTGGACGACAAGCGGCGGGTGCAAGTCCCGGCGAAGTGGCGTCCGGCCGAGGAAGTCGCGTTGTCCGTGCATTTCTGGAAGGCCGAGGGCCAACGCCACCCTTGCTTGCTGGTTTTGCCCCCTGCGACCGCTCGGAAGCTGGAGGAGAAGATGGAGGGGATGTCCTTCAGCGACCCCAAGGCGGAGACTCTCCGTCGCCTGCTGGGCGCGGATTGTGATGATCTGTCGCTGGATTCGGCGGGCCGCATCTGTCTGCCGGAGAAACTGGCGTCGAAGGCGGGCATTGGCAAGAAGGTGATTTTGGTCGGCCTGTTCGACCGATTCCAAATTTGGCACCCCGAGTTCTACGCGGACACCCAAGTCACCGACGAAGTGGCGCGCCCCGATGCCATCAAACTGATTTAGCCATGGGCCTCCTCAAGCTACTCAACTCTGGCAAGAGCCTCGTGGGCCTGACGAGCAAGCTCGTCACGAAGGTGCCGCTTGGCGAGGTCGTGCCGAACTTCAACACGAAGTCCGGGGCGATGAGCCGCGCGGCGGCGTCGTCTCGTGGTCGGAAGCGCGAGTCGTTCGCGGGAGAGGGCCGGCCGGCGGTCCGCACGGGTGGACCGAAAATTCGCAGCACGGTCGCACCCGATCCCAAGCTGCCAAAGAACCCTTTTGCGAAACCGGCGATCAAGCGTCGCAAGCCCAAGACCGACGAGTCGCTCGAAGTCCAGGAAGCGATGCCAGTTGTTCACGTGCTCGCGCCGAGCTTCGTGCCGCCCTCCGCCGGGAAGAGCTGGGCGACGCGGCTGCGCTCCGTGCGCGACAACGTGAAGCGTCCGATCGCGCGCAGGCTCAAGGTGCCCGCGCGTTTGGCAAAAGCATTCGGTGAGAGGGCGGCCGCGGTGCGGCGGCGTGTGCCGCGCGGCCCACTCGCGGCACGGCAACAACTGGCGGCGGCGTAACCGGCGCATGAAACGTGACCAGCTTCATCCACAAC
>JBEBFV010000118.1:0-14351 GCA_040081795.1 Limisphaerales bacterium
CCCTAACCCTCTCCCCCAATGGGGGAGAGGGAATGAAAGCTCTCACCACGCCGCACCTGCGCTCCTCGCCATCCGCGTCTTTGCCGGCGGCGCGCTCGCGGGCAAACCGCCCAGCGCGCACACGCTCACGACGAAGTTCTTTCCGCTGCCCATCTACGAGCGCGACCTGCGCCGCGCGGAGGCGATGCGCCGGTTGTTGCCCGCTGGCGTTTCCATGCCCGAGGCCGCGGTGCGTTTCGCGGTGCACCATGCGCAAGTCACCTCGGCCATCATTGGCTTCGGCTCGCCGGAGGAAGTCGAAGCCGCGGCGCGCTGGGCGGCGAATGGCCCGTTGCCGGACGATTTGATTGCCACGCTCGCGAGCGCCGGTGTCTAATCCGCCGACCCATGAGCCAGACTCCGCCGACCGTCACCGCCCAAGGCCGCTACATTGCGATCACCGTGGCCTTCCTTGGCTGGATGTGCGCGGGCGTGCAGATGGGCACGCTGCCCATCGCGTCGCTTTCCATCTCGCAGGACTTGATGAAGGACGCGTTTTCGCCAGCGGTCGCGGCGAAGTGGTTCGGCTACTTCACGGCGGCACTGAGCCTTGGCGCGGCGTGCGGCGGGATCTTCCTCGGCTGGCTCGGCGACCGCATCGGGCGCGCGCGGGCGATGGCCGTGAGCATTCTGTGCTACACGTGCTTCGCGGGCGCGGCGTCCTTTGTCAGCAGCCAGGAGCAACTGCTCGTGCTGCGTTTCCTCGCCGGCATGGGCATCGGCGGGATGTGGCCAAACGGCGTCTCGCTGGTGGCGGAAATCTGGCCGGACGTGTCCCGGCCCTTCCTCGCAGGCGTGATGGGAACCTCGGCGAACTGCGGCATGCTGCTGATCTCGCTCGTGGGGCGGGACAAAATCACGCCCGATTCGTGGCGCTGGCTGCTGCTGGTGAGCGCGACGCCCGCGCTCGTGGGACTCGCGGCGTTGTGGATCGTGCCGGAATCGCCGAAGTGGCTGGCCACGCGCGGAGACGCGACGAAGAAGACGGACACGCCGATGCGAGAACTGTTCAGCCCGGCGCTTTTGCGCGTGACACTCGTGGGCATCGCTCTGGCATCCATCCCGCTTGTCGCGGCTTGGAGCGCGGGTCGCTGGCTGACGCCTTGGGCGGATTCGGTGGCCGGCGCGGCAGACCCTCGCTACAAAACCACCACACAGGCGATGTGGGCCTTGGGCGCGGCCATCGGGAGCTTCGTCGGCGGTCAGGTCGCAAGCATGCTCGGGCGGCGGCTAGCCTACTTCTTGATCAGCCTTTGCTCGGCGTTGCTGACGTGCGGCATCTTCCTGTTTCTCAAGCCGCTCGAACCGCTGTTCCTGCCGATGGTCTTCATCCAAGGCCTGGTGGCGACGCTCTTCTTCGGCTGGCTGCCGCTTTGTTTGCCCGAGCTGTTCCCAACGCGCGTGCGCGCCTCGGGCGCGGGCCTGAGCTACAACTTCGGACGCTTCCTCGTCGCTGGCGCGGTGTTGTTCGCCGGCGCGCTGACAGCCTTCTTTGGCGGCGACTACGCGAAGGCCGGCGCGATCATGGGAATGATCTACGGCCTCGGCATGATAGCCATCTGGTTCGCCCCGGACACGACGGGGAAGAAGTTGGAGGACTGACGTCCAAAAGCAGTTCAGCCACGGAGAAACCTCCGGCTGCACCGGCGGGCCTCCGTTCTCCCAACTCCATCTCCAACTCCATGCTTGCCATGCCCCCGCCCTTGGCTAGCCTCCCGCTTCCGCTGCGGCTGCGAGGCCGCGCGGCGCGTCCGAATCCAGACTCTTTATGGCAAACGTAACCGAAATTCGCAAAGGCATGGCCATCCGCCAGGGTGGCGACGTCGTCGTCGTGCTCGAAGTCACCCACCGCACCCCCGGCAATCTCCGAGCCTTCGTGCAGATCTCCATGCGCAGCCTCAAGACTGGCAAGACCTCCGAGCTGCGCTTCGCCTCCGGTGAAAAGATCGAGGTCGTCCCCATGATGACCACCAAGATGGAGTTCAGCTACAAGGACGGCCAGGACTACGTCTTCACCAACCCGGAGAACTACGAGACCGTCACCCTCACTCCCGAGCTGGTCGGCGACGTGAAGAACTTCCTCGTCGAGAACGGCGGCTGCACCATGGTCTTCGTCGAGGACAAGGCCGTCTCCGTCGAGCTCCCCTCAAGCGTCATCCTCACCGTGGCCGAGGCCCCCGAGGGCATCCGCGGCGACAGCGCCAACAACATGCAAAAGCCCGCCGTCCTCGAGACCGGCGTCGCCATCCAGGTCCCGCTCTTCATCAAGCAGGGCGAGAAGATCAAGGTGGACACCCGCACCGGCAAATACATGGAACGCGCCTGAGCGTTCAACGCGCTCGGCCTGAGTCTGTCGCTTCCGGGATTAGTCTCCTGACCCTAATCCTGATCCTTCTCTCCCTGCCGCAGAGCAGGATCAAGATCAGGATTAGGCGCAGGAAAAAGGCGGCGGCGTCCGCCCTGCCCACTTCCCCACACTTTCACATCCGCTCCCGTCACCGCTTCCCCAGCCGCTCCAGCAGGCGCGCGTGGATGTTGCCGAAGCCGCCGTTGGTGAAGACGCAGATCACGTCGCCGCCCTGCGCGTGCTGGCCGAGGTGATGCACGATGGTGTCCACGTCGGGGAGGAACTTCGCGTGCTTGCCATTTACCTTGAGGTCTCCCTCGAGGAGCACTGTGTCGAGGCGCTCTTCCGGCGTTAGCACGTTGGCGAAGGCGACTTCCGCGATGATGACAGTGTCGGCTTCGCCAAACGCTGCGGGGAGTTCCTTTTGAAAGACATTGCGCCGCATGCTCTGCGTGCGCGGTTCGAAGACGGCCCAAATCTTCTGGCCGGGATACTTGATGCGCAGCGCCTTGAGCGTCTCGCGGATGGCCGTGGGGTGATGCCCAAAGTCGTCCACCACAGTCACGCCGCCGGCCACGCCGCGCACCTCCATGCGGCGCTTCACGCCCTTGAACGTGTCGAAGCCGGCCTGGATCTGCTTGTTCGAGAGGCCGCAGTGCTTGGCCGCGCCGACGACGGCCAGGGCGTTGCGCACGTTTAGCTCGCCCACAAGGTTGATGTGGAACTTGCAGCTCGGCAGCTCGAACTCGGTGGCCGTCGCGCCGAAGCGGAGGTTGGTGGCGCGCACGGCGTTGTTCTCGCCCAGGCCGAAGCGTTTCACCGGGCAATGGGTGACGTTGAGCAGCGGCGAGAGGTTCGGCTCGTCGCCGTTGCCCAGCAGCAGGCCGTTGCGCGGCACTAGGCGGATGAAGTGGCTGAAGGCCTTCTGCACGGACGCGACATCGGGGAAGATGTCGGCGTGGTCCAGCTCGAGGTTGTTCACAATGGCGACCTCGGGGAGGTAGTGGACGAACTTGCTGCGCTTGTCGAAGAAGGCGGTGTCGTATTCGTCGCCCTCGATGATGAACCACTCGCTGTCGGTGAAGCGCGCGCCCGCGCCGAGGTTCGTCGGGATGCCGCCAATGAGATAGCTGGGGTTCAGCCCCGCGCTCTCGAAGACCCATGTGAGCAGCGAGGTGGTGGTGGTCTTCCCGTGCGTGCCGCTGACGACGAGCGAGCGCTTGCCGCGGATGAAGAACTCCTTGAGCAGCTCCGGCAGCGAGCAATAACGGAGCTTGCGGTCGAGGACGGCCTCGACCTCAGGGTTGCCACGGGAGAGGGCGTTGCCGATGACGACGAGGTCGGGCTTGTGCGCGAGGTTTTGCTCCGCGTAACCGGAGATGACCTCGACCTTCCGCTCGGCGAGGAACGTGGACATGGGCGGATAGACGTTCGTGTCCGAGCCGGTGACGGTGAAGCCGCGGTCGCGCATCGCCGCCGCCGCGCTGGCCATCGCCGTGCCACAAATCCCGACGAAGTGAACCGACCGGATGTCCGAAAGCATGGCGAGATGATGCGAGAAGCCGGCGGCGTGGAAAGGAGGAATTCGCGAGCGTGGGAGATTCTTCTGTTGCATCAACGAGACGCGCTCATGCACGTCACGGCGGCAAGCGCACGCTACCTTCCGCGCAGTTCCGACGGCGGGAGCTGTGGGCCGGAAAATCCCGGCGTCGAAACCCGTGCTGATGGCGGATATTCCTTTGCGCCCAGGCTGCGCAGCAGTTCCGCCGTCACCGATTGCGGCGCACCGGGCTTTGGGAAAGGTGAAGACGACGGGCTGCTGCTCCAGCCCAGCGGCATTCCTGGCCCCATGCCGACGGGAAAACCTGCCGGACGAACCAGCATTTCCAGCGGCGTCTGCCCAGCGAAGTTGGTGCCCTCCAGCCGCGCGCCGCCGGCTACCAGCAGGGCGATGGCGTTGGTGCGCCCGCGCTGGGCGGCGACATGCAACGGCTGGAAACCTGCGGGACGCATATGGGGCGGCAGGCTGGACGGCTGCGCAACGGGGACAGGCATCCGCGCGTTCGGGTTGGCCCCCCGCTCCAGCAAGAGGCGCACTGCTTCATCGTTGCCGCACCAGACGGCCACGCCGAGCGGGGTCAGGCCATTTTCGTCGAAGGCATCCACCCGCGCGCCTTTGACAAGAAGCAGTTTGGCCAAGTCGTTGCGCTCCATGTTGACCAGAGCGTGCAACAGCGTCGCCTGATTGGTCTGCCACGCGCTGGGCCAGACAGAACGTCCGCGCATAGTCCCCCAGTGCTGGTTTGGGTTCGCACCATGACCCAGAAGCAACGCGACGGAATTTGTGTCACCCATGCTGATGGCCTGCCGCAACGGCGTCCCACCCAGAGCATTGGTGGCATTGGCCAGCTTCCGGTCCCCCGCCAGCATCCGTTGAAGCGCTGTGTGCTGCCGCGTTGAAATGAGATCGAACACGGTTTCCCGGGCGTCACGCGACCGCAGCACCGTGGCGATGTCACTCAAAGCATTGGTCAGCGCGAAGTGGAGGGTCGAAAAACCCCCGCTGTTGGGCGTGGACGCGGTTTTCACATGGGCGAGCACCACCTCAACGGCCGCGCGATTGCTGCTGGCCACGGCATGATGCAGCAGCGGTGCGCCAAACCACGACTGGGTGGCGACCAGCGGATTCGCCCGCAATAGTCCACGTAACTCCTCGGCTCGGCCCAGTCGCGCGGCGGTGAAGGCGTCGAGCTTCGCGCCCGATGCCAGCAGCAGATCTGCGGCGGTGGTCCGATGGGCAAGGGCGGCCTGATGCAACGGCAAAATCCCGTTACGGTTGGTTTGCCCCGCCAGCTTCGAATCGAGCTTCATCCAGACTTTGAGCGTCTCGACATCGCCCGCCGAAGAAGCGGTGCCAAAGTCGCTCTTCGCGCCAGGAGGCAGGATGCTCAGGCGGTTGAACGGGTCGCTGTGCTTTTGCGAGAGGACGACGGGGGTTTCGCCAGCCTTGTTGGCCAGCAAGGTGTTTGCCCCGCGCTTCTGCAACTCGGCTGCCAAGCCCGCCCGCCCGCCGCGGATGGCCAGATGCAGCGCGGTGTCGCCGTTCGCATCCTGCGCGTCCAAATCCACTTTCGCCTTGAGCAACTCTGCCGCGATGGGATCCGTCCACATTCCCTGGGTCGGATTGCCCAACTTCGCCAGATGGTGCAGCACCGTCTGCCCGTTGGTGTCGCGCTCATCCACTTTCGCGCCGTTCGCCACCAGCAAGCGCACCAGTTCCGCCACACCGTCGAACGGCCAAGGCTGTTGCAGGGCAAGCGCGACGACACTGCCACCGCCGGGCAACGGCAATTTCGGATCAGCTCCCTGTTGCAGAAGCGCGTGAGCCATCGCGACCCGGCCCGCCTTCGCCGCCAAGTGCAGCGCTGTATGGCCCTCGGTGTCCTTCGCATCGAGGCTCGCACCGCGAGCGACCATCATGGCGACAATCACCTCCAAGCGGCTGACATGCACCGAGTGCGGCGAATCTTTCCGCAGCGCCAACAGGTGCACGGGCGTCTGACCGGCGGCATTTGTCTGCCGGGCGTCAGCCCCGGCGACGAGCAGAAACTTCAACGGATCCTCAACCCGTTGGAAATGGCTGAACCAGCGGTTCGGCTCCGGGTCCGGGCCGGTGACGCCGATGCGCCAATACTGACGAAGCGGCTCAAAATGGTTCGTGCTGCGAACCCACTCCGAGTAGGTCATCGTCGCCGGCACAAGCTTTTGCTCCACCTGCTTGCGGTGCTCGGTCGTTGACGGGTCCGCCGCGTTGTCCCAGACCGCCTGGGTGAAAGCCAGGTGCAGCGCGGTGTTGCCGTTGGTGGCGCGCGCGTTGAGGTCCGCCTTGCGCTCCAGCAACAGATTCGCGATGGCATATTGCCCATTGTTCACCGCGACCGACAGCGGCGTGGCGATGGCGTTGGTCGGGCCGTTCACGCTGACGCCCCGTTCGAGCAACGTATCCACCAGCTTTCGGTCACGGCGCGCGATGGCGCGGGTCAACGGCGTGTGCCCCTGGTCATCCACGGCCTCCAACGAGGTGCCTCGCTCCACGAGCCAGTCCATGACTTCCAAGTTGCCGGCCGCCGCCGCCGTGGCGAAGGCCGACCGGAGATACGCCGCCCGGATAGGACCGTCCGGCGCAGTCTCCAAAAGCAGCCGCGCGGCCCCGGTCTGGCGCGCGGCCAGCGCGGCGTCCAGCGCCGTGACTCCGGCCCGATCTCGGAGGGTGACTGGCGCGCGGGCGTTGATGAGCTTGATGATGGCGTTGGTGTTGCCTCGCTCGGCTGCGAGATGCAGCGGCGTCTGGCCGTTCCGGTTGGTCGCGGCTGGGCTGGCCCCGGCGACGAGGAGTTGCGCCGCGAGATCGGTGTTGCCCTGCGTGATGACCAGATGCAGCGGAGTTTGTCCGTCGGCCACGGGCCGCGAGAGGTCAGGCTTGAAGCGCAAAAGCCACTCTGCCGCCACGGGCTGTGCATGCTGGACGGCGAGTTCAAACGCAGTGAGGCGGGAACCATCCTCCCGTCCGGCCAGTTCCCGTGTGGCGAGCCGGGGCAGGATTTCCATGCGGCCTGACTGCGCGGCCTCGTGCAAGGGCAGCCGGCCATGCGCGTCCACCAGCGCTGCGTCGGCTCCGTATTCGAGCAGGAGTTCCACCACGTCCGCGTAACCCTTCGCTGACGCCCAGTGCAGCAGTGTGCGCCCGCCGCCATCGCGCGCGTTTTTGGCGAGCGGCTTGTCGGCGGTGAGTCGCTCGGCCAGCGCGGCGCGGTCACCCATGCCGGCGAGGGTGAAGAGGTCGGGCTTCAAGCCGGCTGCGAGGAGATTCCAATAACCCGGCGGTTCCATCCGCAGGCCCGTCGCGGGGTCGAGCGGCTGGGGTGGACCGAAGAAGAGGGAGTTCTGGAACGGCGTCAGCCCGGCGCGGTTGGTGGCGTTCAAATCCGCCTTCTGCCGCAGCAGCGCCTCCGCGGCGGCGCGACGCCCGCGCGCCAGCGCCAAGTGTAGCAGCGTGTTGCCCTGCGGATCTCGGACTGTGGGCGGCTGTGCGTTGGTCAGCACCACGTCGAGAAAGTTGGCGCGGCTAGGAGTAAGCGCCAGTTCCAGTGGCGTGTTGGTGCGACCGTATTCCCGCATGGGCGCGAGCACATTGGCCCCATTGCGAAGCAGCAGCTCGATGGCTTCCAATCGTGCCTTCGGATCACGCGGCGTCGGAATGAAATTCATATGCGACGAGAGCGCGAAGTAGAGCGGCGTGGCACCCCGATTGTCCACCGGGTCCACCCGCGCGCCGGCGGCGAGCAACTGACGCACGATGCCCGCATGGCCGTTGGCAGCGCCCAAGTGCAAGGGAGCGTAGCGCATGCCGCCAGTGCTCTTGCTGTCTCCGGGGACATTCAAGTCCGCGTTGGCAGCGATCAGCAATTCCATGACATTCGTGTGCCCCATCTCGGCAGCCGTATGCTGCCAGGTGCGCACCGTGAGGATGTTCGTCGCCTGCTGAAACACGAGGCGGGGATTTGCGGCCAGAAGCTCCTTCACCTTCGCCGCGTCCCCGTTCCGCACAGCGCTGCTCATTTCCCCAAGCAGGCTCGCCGTGGTTTTCGCAACGGGAGATGGAGGCGACGGAGCGGCAACGGCGGGTGGACTTATCTGCGCCGGGGCCAAGGACACCAAGGCCAGCAGGCACACGAGTGCGACAAGCGGAAAACTGGGTGACGCGTCGCGCATGGGTGAATTGCGGCTGACCCTCGCCCAAACAGGCGCGCGGGACAAGGGCCTTTCCGCCGTCTTTCCGACGTCCGGAGCCCCAAAAGCAACGTGCCCGGCGGGTGGCCGGACACGCTCGGAATTGGTTCAAGCACGCGGGCTGCGTGCTTCTGGATCAATAAACACCCTCGACGATGGTCTTCTCCAGCGCGCCGAAGGGACGAACGTCGCCGACGCCGTCCCAGGCGTAGGGCGGGCGCGGGGCGCGGCGGATGGTCTCGTCGCGTTCGAGGAAGCGCGGCATGAAGAACTCCTGCGTGAGCGTGGTAAGCTCCACGCGGCCCCACTCGCCGTAGCCGACGGTTTCGTCGGTCTTCTTCGGGTTGACCACGCGCAGGACGGCGCGGGGTTGCGGGGCAAAGTAGGTGGCGCTGAAGTCGTCCTCGGGCTGGAGTTCCACGCTGGCGGCCAGGCCCATGAGGGTGTTGCCGTAGGTGGGGTAGAAGCCAATGCGGTTCTCGAGCAGCTCCTCGATGATGAAGCGGATTTCCTGCGGCTTCATGGAGGTGCCGCCGCAGAACACGCCGCGGATGCCGGCGTCCCAGAGGTTGACCTGCTCGCCGAGGGCTTCGAGGAGCTTCGGCGTGGTGAAGAGGCCGCTGACCTTGCGGTGCTGGAGGATGGTCGCGGCCTGGTCCACGACATGCACCATGTATTGCTTCGCGACGTCGAACTGCTTGTTCGAGATGAGCTTCTTCACGAAGCGCGGGTCGAGGTCAATGAAGTAGCAGGAGCTGCCGCGCACGTTGGCGAGGTGCTCGATGGCGAGGCGCAGGCGGCGGGGGCCGGTGGGGCCCATCATCAGCCACGCGCCGCCGCGCGGGAAGTGCGCGTCGGAAATCTTCTCGCTGAACTCGGAGTAATCCACCTTGTAGTCGTTCCAGCCGATGCGCTGCTTGGGCATGCCGGTGGTGCCGCCGGTCTCGAAGATGTTGAAGGGCTTGCCCTTGAACTGCGCAGGCACCCAGACCTCGGGCTGGAGGTCGCGGAGCGATTCGTCGGCGAAGTGCGGGAACTTCAGCACGTCCTCGAACTTGGTGATCTCCTTGCGCGGGTCGAAGTTCTTGGCCATCCAGTCGAGCCAGTAGGGGCAGCCGGTGGCGGGGTTGAAGTGCCACTCGATGATTTCGAGGAGGTGCTTGTCGAGCGCGGCCTTGGCCTGGGCGACGAGTTCGGGGGCAACGGTGGGGATGGGCATGGTAGTAAGATTGGGAAAAGGTTGTTCTGAGCCGGTGAGTTAAGGCTTCGGCGTCTTCGCCTTCGCGGAATCGTGCAACGCGAAGAGGTGCGAGTTGCTGGCGATGTAAATGACGCCATTGGCGATGACCGGCGTGGAATAGACCGGTGCGCCGAGATTGCACTCGCTCAACACCTGCGCCTTGGGCCCGCCCTTCGCGGCGAGCACGACGAAGTCGCCGTCCTCGTCGCCGACGTAGAGCTTGCCGTCGGCGACCATCGTGCTGCTCCACATGTGCGCCTTCATGTCGTGCTTCCAGTGCAGCTTGCCGGTCTCGGCATCCAGGCAATACACGAAGCCGGAGAAGTCGCCGACGAACAGCAGCCCGGTCGCCGGGTCAATCGAGACGGTCGAGATGCTTCGGTTGATGCCCTTGAAGCTCCAGATGACACCGGTCTTGGTGATGTCGCCAGTCTTGGTGGCGTCGAGGCAGACGAGGTGGCCGACGCCCTCGCCGTGCTCGGGGTCCTGGCCGGTGGGGACATAAATGCGGTTCTTGTAGAGCACGGGCGTGGCGATGATTTCGCTGGGGCCTTCGGCGGCGGGATACTTGATGGGCTTGCCGTCCTTGGCCTTGTATTCGGGCGGGTTGGCGTCGTATTTCCAGACTGTCTTGAGGAACGCGCCGTCGGCTTCCTTCTTGGGCACCGCGTCGAAGGCGTAACACCAGCCGTCGCCGCCGCCGAAGAATATGAGGTCCTTGCCGTTGACCTTGCCAGTCGAAGGCGAACTCCACTGGCCGTGGAAGAGGCGCGAACCAATCTTCGCGTCGTCCTCGCCAAGCAGTTCGCCGGTCTTCTTGTTCACCGCGATGAGGCTGGGCGAGAGCGGCGAGGGGATGTTGACGTGCGTCCAGTCCTGACCGTTGGAGGTGGAGACGTAGAGCACGTCGCCGACGATGAGGATGGAGCAGTTCGAGGCGTTGTGCGGGAAGACGCCCAGCTCGTCCATCATGTCGTAACGCCAGATGATGTCAGCGTCCTTCGGTCCCGGCGGGATGGGCGGGGCCTGCTTGCCGTCCGGTCCGAGCACGTCCTGCACGACGTATTTGGCCTCGTCCTTGTAGGGGCCGTCGTTGCCGTTCGAGAGGCCGTCCACATCAAGGCAGAGGATTTCGCAACGGGTGGTGACGACATAAAGCCGGTTGCCCTCGATGACCGCCGAGGAGAACAGGCCGAGGCTTTCCCAGTCATTGACCTTGCCGGACTTGAGCTTCGAGACAACGAGCTGCCAGTTGAGGTTGCCGGTCTTCTCGTCGAGGCAGAGCAGGATGGAGCGGTCGCCGAGGTGGCGTTTATCACGCGGCACGTCGTTGTTGGTCCCGACGTAGATGCGGCCGTTGGCGATGGTGGGATTGCCGTAGCTCTGCGAACCCAGCTTCACGGTGAACTTCACGTTCTTCTGCGTGGCGGGGTCGTAGTTCTCGGTGCCCTTCACGAGCTTGCCCGGCTCGAACTTGTCGGGCAGGCCCTTGGCGGGGGAGAACATGTTGCGGTATTGCGTGCCGCCCCATTGGGACCAGTCTTGGGCTTGAGTGATGAGGCCGCCCGCGAGCAGCGCTGCGGTGAGGAGGGAGAGATGTTTCATGCTGGTTGCAGTTTGAGAAGAGTTGTCGTCGGGAAAGGTTTCAGTTGGCTGTGACGCTGACGTTGTCAACAAACACGCGCATCTCCTGCGGGGAGAAACCGTAGAGGCCGGGGCAGCCGCTCTGGTGCGCGACCTTGTGCGGCACCTCGATGGTCCACTCAGCAGGTTCGGGCTCGCCGCGTTTCCAAGCCTTCGCGCGCACCACGCCGGAGCCGTCGGGCTTCACGTCCACGCGCGACTTGAGCACATACCACTCGTTCGGCTTCCACTTGAACGGCACGGCCACCTTGAGCCGCTCCTGGTTCGAGTTGATTTCGATTTCCTGCGCGTTGCCGCGAAGGACAACAAGGTAGCGCTGGTTGATTTGCCCGACCTCGGACATCTTGCGCGCCTTGCCCTCACTCATCACGTCGGTCTGCACGGTGTAATTCTTCAGGCTCGGCTCGCCCATGAAGACCGTTGCGCGCTGGAAGAACTTGTTGTCAATCGCCTTCACGAGCGCCTTGGTGTCGCCCGCCTCGCGCACCTCAAACTTGAAGCGCGGCCCAATCCACGGCAGCGGTGGATAGGCGAATTTCACGCCCTCTTCCGTCTCATGCACGACCAAAATGTCGAAGCCCTCGAAGTTCTCCTTGATGGGCAAACCCGGCAGCACGCGCCCACGGATGTAGCCGTGCATCCCGTTCAGCGTGCCCTCGAACGCCCCCGCGCTCGGCACCACGTCCGGCCCGGCGACTAGCTGGCCGTTCGCGTTGAACGCGCCCTTCATGCTCGCGCGCACCTTGGCCGTCGGCGGGATGAAGCCGACCCACTTCACCGTCTTCGGGTCAATGTTCTCCTGCACGACGAAGCCGTTCGCATCGAGCGAGCGGATGCGGAACGACGCGGTCTGATTGGGCTTCAACAGCGCCTCGCTCGGGATGACCTGAAGCTGCGTTGCCTTGCCGGGCGTGGGCCACTTCTCGGCGGCCGGCTCGGGCGGCAGGCCGGGGTTGTTGCCGGGCTTGCCGAAGCAATAGAGCTTCTTGGTGGTCTGCATATACACCTTGCCGTTATAGACCGACGGCGTGCCGAAGCAGCGGCCTTCGAGCGCGACATGGCTGAGAATCTTCCCTTCCTTGTCGCTGGGCTGGATGATGTAAAACGCGCCGGTCGTGCCCGCGTCGCCCTCGCCCGTCCCCTTGCTTGCGGGATCGTCGAGCATCGGGACGTAGAGCTTGCCGTCGGCGTGGACGAGGCCGGCGTTGCGCTGCTCGATGCCGAGTTTCAAGCGCCAAAGAATCTTCCCGTTGTTCACGTCCACGCAGCAGAGGTCGCCCTTCTCCGCGACGACATACACGCGGTCGCCGACGAGGATGGGATGGCTCGTCGAGGTGGAAATCTCCGGCGTGTGCCACAGCTCAACGGCCTGCCGCTCGACGACCACCGGCGCGTTCGTCGCGTGCGTCGGCTCCACCTGCGGAATCTTCATGCACACCATCTGGCCCGGCTCGTAGGGCGTGCCGAAGATGGCGACGACCTTGTCGTTGTTGTGAACGACAGCGGTCGAGTTGATGCCAGCCTTGAAGAGCGGCACGCGCCAGATGGCCTCGCCCGTGCGGGCGTTCGCGCAAAACACGTTGCCGTCGCCGGTCGCGGTGATGAACACGCGCTTGCCCTTGAACCACGTCAGCACCGGGTGGGAAAAGGAGTTGTCCTTGGGCCGCTCGCCGGACCAGCTCGCCCAGACAAGTTCTCCCGTCTTCTTGTCGAACGCGTAGAGGCGGTCGCCCGCCGCACCTTGAGCACCCCAGTTCGACGTGATGCCGCGCACGATGACCAAATCCTTGTCAATCACCGGCGACGCCGTGCGCGAGTTCGGGAAAGTGAGCCGGCCGAACTGCTCCATCATCGAGTAGCCCCACAGCTCCTTGCCGTCCGCCGTGAACGCCTTGAGCATTCCCTGCGTGCCGAGCATATAGACGTTCCCCGTCTCCGGGTCCACCGCCGGGCTGCTCGTCGCGTAGCGCAGGTAGATCGTGTCCGAGAGGAAGTCTGTGTAGCGCTTCTCCCAAAGCATCTTGCCCGTCTCCGCGTCGTAGCACCGCACGCCCTCCTGCAACTCCGCGCCCTCGCCGAGGTAGCCCATGATGTAGAGCTTGCCGTTGGCGATGACCGGCGCGGACTGGCCGGGGAAGTCGGCGGTCCACAGCGGCTTCTTCGGGTCAATGGCCGTGGGCAAATTCTTCTCCGCCGACGTGCCGTTCTGGTTCGGCCCGCGCCACGCGAGCCAGCCCTTCACGGGGGCGGCGGCGGGAGCAGGAGCAGCGATGGCGGGCTGCGGCTTGGAGCAGGCGCACAGCAGGACGACGGTGAGGAGGGCGATAGGTTTCATGGCCTGGGCTGACAACGTTGGTCTGGCAAAGTGGCGGCTAAGTTGGCAAACGCGCGCCGGGCTGCAACTAATTTTCTTCCCAGCGTTGCGGTGATTTTCCACACTGACCGGCGTAGCGCAACCAAATACTACGGATACGTATTATCCGCAGGCACAGCATCCGACCCATGGCCGCACGGAAACATTCAAAACCAGCCCAGCCCATTGACTCGCCCGACCGCCGCCGGCTGCCGCCGCTGCTGCGCCGCGCTTGGTATGGGCTGAACCAGGCCTTCCGCCGCC
Source organism: Limisphaerales bacterium (assembly GCA_040081795.1). GTDB lineage: Bacteria > Verrucomicrobiota > Verrucomicrobiia > Limisphaerales > SXTU01 > SXTU01. The sequence continues at coordinate 13,678 of JBEBFV010000118.1, forward strand.
GCATCGCGCACAGCGGCGCGACGCCCGACCAGTTCACTGCCATGCGCTGCCTCACCGAGTCCGACCCGAAGGGCATCACGCAGGGCGAGCTGACCAAGATGATGAGCAGCGACCCGAACACCATTGCCTCGCTCGTCGAGCGCATGGAGGCCGCTGGCTGGGTCGAGCGCCGCGCGCACGAGAAGGACCGTCGCGCCTATCGTATCCGCCTCAAGCCGGCAGGCAGGCGTCTCTATCTCGAGATGCGCCAGCTCGCCCTTGATCTGCAAGCCGGGGTTCTGGCCATCCTCCCCGAAACCAAGCGCGAGGACTTCCTCACCCAGCTCGCCGCCGTCGCGGATGCCTGCCGCGATGCAGCCGAGCAATCGCCGAAGCGCGGGAAGTGACGGTGGGCGGTGACGCCTGTAGCGGCGGTCTGTGACCGCCGATCCCGTCGCAAACTCTGCGCTCACAGGGTGCCGCTACAGCTTCAGAGCGCGCAGCCTCGTTGGGAAAACTCCCGTTGCATTCGCCTTTACGCTCGCGAAACTTGCCCGCGACTCACGGCACAATGCGACACCGGCAACAACTCGCGCTCCTCACCATGTGCGCGCTGCTTTTCCTGAGCGGCCCGAGCGAAGGCGCTGTTGCGAACTCAGCTTCCAACCACTGGGCCTTCCAGCCTCTCGCTCCTC